>NZ_JAGPBB010000032.1 GCF_018063565.1 Rhodoferax sp. | reverse complement strand
TATGGCGACGAGTTTCAGGCCAAGATGGGTGCTGAAGGCGTCAAGGAGCTGTTGCAAAACCTCGATATCGAATCTGAAATCGAAAAACTCCGCAATGATCCGAGTGGCTCCGAGCTCAAAATCAAGAAGAATACCAAGCGCTTAAAACTGCTCGAAGCGTTCCGCAAGTCCGGTATCAAGCCTGAGTGGATGGTGCTGGACGTGTTGCCTGTGCTACCTCCCGACCTGCGCCCGCTGGTTCCGCTCGACGGAGGCCGGTTTGCGACGTCTGACCTGAATGACCTGTATCGTCGCGTCATCAACCGCAACAGCCGTTTGCGTCGCCTGTTGGAACTCAAAGCGCCGGAAATCATTGCCCGCAACGAAAAACGCATGTTGCAAGAGGCGGTTGACAGTCTGCTTGACAACGGACGTCGTGGGAAAGCCATGACCGGTGCCAACAAGCGTGCGCTCAAATCGCTGGCCGACATGATCAAGGGCAAGTCGGGCCGCTTCCGCCAAAACTTGCTCGGTAAGCGGGTCGACTACTCGGGTCGTTCGGTGATTGTGGTGGGGCCCACACTCAAGCTTCACCAATGTGGATTGCCCAAACTGATGGCGCTTGAATTGTTCAAGCCATTCATCTTTGCCCGGCTGGAAGCCATGGGCATTGCCACCACCATCAAGGCGGCCAAGAAGGAAGTCGAGACCGGCACACCAGTGGTGTGGGACATTCTGGAAGAGGTCATCAAGGAACACCCGGTAATGCTCAACCGTGCGCCCACGCTGCATCGGCTGGGCATCCAGGCTTTTGAGCCAATCCTGATTGAAGGCAAAGCCATTCAGTTGCACCCCTTGGTCTGCGCGGCATTCAACGCTGACTTCGACGGTGACCAGATGGCGGTGCACGTACCCCTGTCGGTGGAAGCCCAAATGGAAGCCCGCACCCTCATGCTGGCATCCAACAACGTGCTGTTCCCGTCCAACGGCGAGCCGTCCATCGTACCGTCGCAAGACGTGGTGCTGGGCCTGTACTACACCACCCGTGAAAAAATCAACGGCAAAGGTGAAGGCCTGGTGTTTGCCGATGTGGGCGAGGTACAGCGTGCGTTTGATGCCGCTGAGGTGGAGATGCACAGCCGCATCAATGTGCGCCTGACCGAGTACTCGAAAGACAAGGTTTCTGGTGAGGTGTCTCCGTCGACCAAATTGTGGGAAACCACCGCTGGCCGGGCGTTGTTGTCCGAGATCCTGCCTAAAGGGCTGCCGTTTGCTTTCATCAACAAGCCCTTGAAGAAGAAAGAAATCTCGCGGCTGATCAACGCGTCATTTCGCAAGTGTGGGCTGAAAGAGACCGTGATTTTTGCGGACAAGTTGCTGCAGTATGGTTTCCGGCTGGCGACACGTGCAGGCATCTCGATCTCGATCGAGGACATGTTGGTTCCCACTGAGAAGCCGGGCATCATTGAGCGTGCCGAGAAGGAAGTGAAGGAAATTGGCGACCAGTACACCTCGGGTCTGGTGACTTCAGGTGAACGCTACAACAAGGTGGTCGACATCTGGGGCAAGGCGGGCGATGAAGTCTCCAAAGTGATGATGGGCCGCCTGTCCAAGCAAAAGGTCATCGACCGTCATGGCAATGAGGTTGATCAGGAGTCGTTCAATTCGATTTACATGATGGCCGACTCGGGTGCGCGTGGTTCTGCGGCGCAGATCCGGCAGGTGGCCGGTATGCGGGGTCTAATGGCCAAGCCCGATGGCTCGATCATCGAGACGCCCATCACGGCGAACTTCCGCGAAGGTCTGAATGTGCTGGAATACTTCATCTCTACCCACGGTGCACGGAAGGGCTTGGCCGACACCGCGCTGAAAACAGCCAATTCGGGTTACCTGACGCGTCGTTTGGTCGACGTGACGCAGGACTTGGTGGTGACCGAGCAGGACTGTGGCACTCATGGCGGCTATCTGATGCGCGCCATCGTCGAGGGTGGCGAGGTGATTGAGTCCTTGCGTGACCGTATTCTGGGGCGTACTGCCGCAGAAGACGTGCTGCATCCCGAGAACCAGTCGGTTCTGGCTGAAGCGGGTGTCATGCTGGATGAGGATCTGATTGAAGAACTGGAACTCGCCGGTGTCGACGAAGTCAAGGTGCGCACCGCGCTCACTTGCGAAACACGCTTTGGCATTTGTGCCAAGTGCTATGGCCGCGACCTGGGTCGTGGTGGCCTGGTGAATGGCGGCGAGGCCGTAGGGGTGATTGCGGCGCAGTCGATCGGTGAGCCTGGTACGCAGTTGACGATGCGGACCTTCCACATCGGTGGTGCTGCCTCGCGTGCGGCCATTGCCTCCAGCGTTGAAGCCAAGTCCAATGGCATCATTGGCTTCAACACCACGATGCGTTATGTGACCAATGGCAAGGGTGAGTTGGTGGTGATTTCCCGCTCCGGCGAGATCATCATTCACGATGAGCATGGTCGTGAGCGTGAGCGTCACAAGGTGCCTTATGGTGCCGTGCTGACCGTGAAAGCAGACCAGACCGTCAAGGCCGGCACCATCCTGGCCAACTGGGATCCGTTGACTCGACCCATCATCACCGAATTTGCCGGTCGTGCCCACTTTGAGAATGTGGAAGAAGGCCTCACGGTGGCCAAGCAGGTCGACGAAGTGACTGGTTTGTCAACCCTGGTGGTGATCGATCCGAAGCGCCGTGGCTCGGCCAAAGTGGTGCGCCCGCAAGTCAAGCTGATTGACGCGAGTGGCAACGAGGTCAAGATCCCGGGGACCGACCACTCGGTGACGATTGGTTTCCCCATCGGCGCGCTGGTTCAGGTACGTGACGGTCAGGATGTAGGCCCAGGTGAAGTGTTGGCACGTATTCCGGTCGAAGGTCAGAAGACCCGTGACATTACCGGTGGCCTGCCGCGTGTGGCCGAGCTGTTTGAAGCGCGTAGCCCCAAAGACAAGGGTGTGCTGGCTGAGATGACGGGTACCATTTCGTTCGGTAAGGAAACCAAAGGCAAGATTCGCCTGCAGATTACCGACCCGGATGGGAAGGTCTGGGAAGAACTGGTGCCCAAGGAGAAAAACATCCTGGTGCACGAGGGCCAGATCGTCAACAAGGGCGAATCGGTGGTGGATGGACCGGCTGATCCGCAAGACATTTTGCGACTGCTGGGTGCCGAAGAACTGGCGCGTTACATCGTCGACGAGGTGCAGGACGTCTACCGCTTGCAAGGTGTGAAGATCAACGACAAACACATTGAGGTGATCGTGCGCCAGATGCTGCGACGGGTGGTGGTTGAGGCCGCCGGTGATTCGACCTACATCGTTGGTGAGCAGGTTGAGCGTTCTGAGATGCTCAATACCAATGACGCGCTGCGCGCTGAAGGCAAAATACCGGCCACCTTCACCAACCTGTTGCTGGGTATTACCAAAGCATCACTGTCCACCGACAGCTTCATCAGCGCAGCGTCGTTCCAGGAAACCACCCGGGTACTGACCGAGGCGGCGATCATGGGTAAACGGGATGAATTGCGTGGACTGAAAGAAAACGTGATTGTGGGTCGCCTGATTCCGGCCGGCACCGGTATGGCTTACCACGACGCCCGCAAAGCCCGTGAGAACATGGACGACGCCGAGCGACGCGCCATCGCGGAGGCCGAGGCCGCTGAACTGGCTGCAGACCAGGAAGCAGAAGTGGGTGAAGACGCCGCAGCCGACTAACAGCCTAAGCAAATAGTAGAGCGCCTCAACCCCGTGGAATATGGGCTTGAGGCGTTTTTATGTCTAGTCTCCCCTTATGACTCAAACTCAGCCACCGTTGTGGCGACAGCTGCAACAGGTCAGCACCGTGCTGCAGGCGATTCTCGTCGGCCGGTCCGGCACCGCAGCCCTTAACGATGTGCCTGATTGGACGCGGCCAGGCGTGCAGGCGCTGAGTTTCGCCGTCTGGCGGCAACTCGGGCGCGCGCAGGCTTTGCGCAAGCATTTGGCAGCACGTCCACCGCCAGCGCCGGTTGACGCGCTGCTGTGTGTGGCACTGGCCCTGGTCTGGCAAAAAAACGCTGCGCAATATGACGAATTCACCTTGGTCAATCAAGCCGTAGAAGCGGCCAAACGTACGCCAGCAACCAGGGCCCATGCCGCTTTCATCAACGCCTGTCTGAGGCGTTTTTTGCGTGAACGTGTGGCACTGCTGGCGCGCACGGACGTCGATCTGGTGGCGCAGTGGAACCATCCCATCTGGTGGATCAATCGCTTGCAATCCGACTGGCCAACACGCTGGCAGGCGATCTTGCGAGCTGCGAGTTCACCTGCTCCCATGACCTTGCGCGTCAACGTACGAAAGAGCACACAAACCGACTACCTGGCGCGCCTGGCACAAGCGTCCATCCAAGCTGTGCCAGTCGGTGACAGTGGTGTCATGCTGCTTGACCCAAGGCCGGTTGCAGATATTCCAGGTTTTGGCGATGGTGTGGTGTCGGTGCAGGACGGGGCTGCCCAGACGGCCGCCCCTTTGTTGCTTTCTGGTTGGACGGCGCGGGTTGGCATGCGTGTACTGGATGCCTGTGCGGCACCCGGCGGGAAAACAGCCCATTTGCTTGAGTTGGCTGATCTTGCTTTGACCGCAGTCGATGTGGACCCCGAGCGTTGTCAGCGCATCCAGCAGACCTTGCAGCGTTTGGGGTTGCAGGCCGAGGTTCAGGTTGCTGACGTCGGCAACGTCGCCTCATGGTGGTCCGGGGAGTTGTTCGATGCGGTATTGCTGGATGCACCGTGTTCCGCTTCGGGTATTGTGCGCCGCCATCCAGATATTCCTTGGTTGCGGCGATCGACCGACATTGAACAGCTGGCTGCCAAACAGAAAGAACTGTTGCGCAGACTGTGGCCGGTTGTGAAACCAGGGGGGCGTTTGCTGTATTGCACCTGCTCGGTGTTCTCAGCTGAGGGGCAGCAGCAAACCGACACATTCCTGGCCACGCATGCCGATGCCCGTCTGTTGCCAAGTCCTGGCCATCTGTTGCCTCTTGACAACGCAGGCAGTTCGATCACCAAGGACAATCAGGCTCATGATCAAGACGGCTTCTACTATGCACTGCTGGAAAAAAAGGCTGCTTGACACGCTGCTGTTTCTTCTCGCAGCGGTCGTGGTCGGCACCGCGACAGGCGTCATGGCACAGGAGTCTGCCGGCAATGGTGCGCAGATCAAGCTTGAAAAATTCGATGGTGGTTTATGGCTTTCTGCCCAGGTCGATTTTGAATTGGCTCCTGTGGTCGAAGATGCGCTTCTCAAGGGTGTGCCTATTTTCTTTGTGGCGCATGTGGATGTGTTGCGCGAGCGTTGGTACTGGAAGGACTTGCGTATCGCGGCGGTGCGGCGTCAGATGCGCTTGTCTTACCATCCTTTGACACAGCGCTGGCGGCTCAACATTTCGCACGGAGATGTGCAGGATGCTGCGCCTGGCTTGGTACTGAATCAAAATTTTGATTCCTTGTTGGAAGCGCTTGGCCCGGTCAAACGGATCTTTCGCTGGCGTGTTGCAGACTTGAGCGAACTTGATCCCGGTGCCGCGCATCGGCTGGAGTTCAGCTTCGCTCTGGACCTGACACAACTGCCCCGGCCCTTGCATATCGGAACGTTCGGGCAGTCCGACTGGTCGATTGCGCGAACGGTTGCCCGCAAACTTGAGCCGGAGCCCGGCAAGTGACTCGGATGGCTGTTGATGAGCGGCAAGACGCTGCGGCGAAGAAGTTGCGTACGTTGCGTTGGCTGATCGGACTAGGTTTGACCGCCATGGTGGCCGTCGGGTTGGTACTGCTGTTTCTGCTGACACAGGCCACCACCAACCGGGATTTGTACGAGCGAAATTACGCCAGACTGTTTGTGCTGAATGTGGTCGTTGCGTGCCTGCTGTTGCTGGTGATCGTCTGGATCGCCTATCGCCTGCTAAAGCGCTTGCAGCAAAAAAAGTTTGGCAGTCGGCTGCTGGTCAAGCTGGCTGCGGTGTTTGCATTGGCTGGTTTCGCGCCGGGCGTGCTGATTTATGTCGTGTCGTACCAGTTTGTAGCGCGCTCGATTGAGAGCTGGTTTGATGTCAAAGTCGAAGGGGCCCTGGCTGCGGGTTTGAACCTGGGGCGCACCACTCTCGAAGCCCTGTCAACCGACTTGGCCGGCAAGGCCCGCGTTGCGGCGGTGCAGCTGTCGGCAACGCCCGATGTGAGTGCAGCCTTGCCCTTGGAGCGTGCGCGGGAAGCAATGGGCGCGGACGATCTCATGCTTTGGAGCGCATCGGGCAAACTGATTGCGGCCGCTGGTCAATCGCGCTACCAGTTGACGCCCGAGCTGCCATCGCAGCAGCAGTTGCGCAACGCCCAACTGCGTCGATACGTCACCTGGATCGAGGGCTTTGACGACGGCAGCACGGCAGACCCCTCCTCAGCGCGGATCAAAGCACTGGTGTTGGTCAACAGTAGCGACTATGGCGCGCTGGTAGAGCCGCGCTTTCTGTTCGCCATCAAAGCCTTACCCACAACGTTGGTCAGCAATGCCATGGCGGTCTCCCAAGCCAACCAGGAGTATCAGGAGCGGGCGTTGGCGCGAGATGGGCTTCGGCGTATGTACATCGGCACCCTGACGCTCAGTCTGTTTCTTGCGGTCTTTGGCAGTGTGTTGCTCGCGGTGGTTCTAGGTAACCAGATTGCCCGGCCCTTGCTGCTGCTCGCTGATGGGGTGGGTCAGGTTGCAGCCGGAGACTTGACCCCGAAAGCCAGCCTTGCTGGAAAGGACGAGCTGGACGGACTGACGCGCTCATTCGCGCAGATGACCCAGCAGTTGTCTGACGCGCGCCAGACCGTGCAAGGCAGCATGCTGGCAGTGAGTGCCGCCAAGGCGAACCTTCAGACGATTCTGGACAATTTGACCAGCGGCGTGATTGTGCTGGATGCGACGGGTGCCATACGATCCTCCAACCCAGGTGCTACACGCATCCTCAAGCTGCCCTTGACCGCATTTGAGAACAAGCGTCTGTCCGACATTGGCGGCCTGGAAGATTTTGGTCACAGCGTCCAACGCCAGTTTGACGCCTTTCTTACGCATGGTAGTGAACGCCGCATGGATCATTGGCAGCAGTCATTTGAGTTGGGTGACACCAGTGGTGGTCAGATCGGTCGAACGGCGAATGATGCGGTGACTTTGGTCGCACGCGGAGCGGAGTTGCCTGACAACCAGCGTTTGCTGGTTTTTGACGATATTTCTGAAATAGTTTCTGCTCAGCGTGCCCAGGCCTGGGGTGAAGTGGCCAGGCGCCTGGCGCACGAAATCAAGAACCCGTTAACGCCCATCCAGCTCTCCGCCGAGCGACTGGAGAAAAAGCTGACCGGCAAGGTCGCCGCAGTCGAGCAGGCACTGCTCACCAAATCTGTCAAGACCATCGTCGATCAAGTTGACGCCATGAAACGCCTGGTGAACGAATTCCGGGACTATGCGCGCTTGCCGGCGGCAGAACTTAGCGCGGTTGACCTCAATGTCCTGGCACAAGACGTGCTTGCCATGTACACCAGTGAAAAATCTGCAGACCTGTTTGTTCCCGACCTCGATCCGTGTTGCCCGCCGGTGATGGGAGACGTGCAGCAATTGCGACAGGTACTGCACAATTTACTGCAGAACGCGTTGGATGCAACCGTCAGTGCGGGACGGGCCGATCCGCAGCATCCAGTCGTTCTGAAGACAGAATGGCGCGGTGCCACCAAGCGGGTTCGCCTGAGTATTCTGGACTGTGGAACAGGTTTTCCTGAGAACATACTGAAACGAGCGTTTGAACCGTATGTCACGACCAAAGACAAAGGCACCGGTCTCGGCTTGGCGGTGGTCAAAAAAATTGCCGACGAACATGGCACACGGGTGGAAATCACCAACCGGCAATTGGACGGTGTACTGTGCGGAGCCCAGGTATCGTTATCATTCGCCATCGAGCGTGGTGCGACCGCCCAGGCAGGCTAGCCCACCTCTGCATACTAAGTTTTTCAAGGGACGAACGACGCTATGGCAAACATTCTGGTAGTGGATGACGAACTAGGCATCCGTGACTTGCTGTCAGAGATCCTCAACGACGAAGGGCATTCTGTCGAGGTTGCTGAGAATGCGGCACAAGCGCGCGCTTCGCGCCAGCGTGAACGTCCGGACCTGGTATTGCTGGATATCTGGATGCCTGATACGGATGGGGTCACCTTGCTCAAGGAATGGTCTGCGACCGGTGCTCTCACGATGCCAGTCATCATGATGAGTGGGCACGCCACCATTGACACGGCAGTGGAGGCCACACGGATTGGGGCGCTGGCTTTTCTTGAAAAACCCATTACCCTGCAGAAACTGCTGAAAGCCGTGGAGCAGGGACTGTCCAAAGGCTCGATGCGTCGGCTCACGGTTCCTCCCGCTGCGTTGCCTGCCCGAGGCGTGGACGGTGTTCCCTACGCCTTGGAGTCGGTCAGTTCGGTGGCGGAGCTGGTACCTGAGGCAGGACCGCAGGTGACGCAGACGTTTATGCTGGACAAACCGCTGCGCGAAGGGCGAGACGAGTACGAGAAAGCATATTTTGAGTTTCATCTGGCCAAGGAAAACGGATCCATGACCCGTGTTGCCGAGAAGACCGGACTTGAGAGGACGCATCTTTATCGCAAACTCAAACAGTTAGGCGTAGATTTGTCTCGCGGAAAGCGGGCATAAATTGCGGGGTGTCACCGCGAAACCGGATCTGGTGCTGGTATACTGCGCAGCCTTGGCCCGGTAGCTCAGTCGGTAGAGCAGAGGACTGAAAATCCTTGTGTCGGTGGTTCGATTCCGCCCCAGGCCACCAAGCTAGTATTGGAAACCCTGCTACTTAATCGGTAGTGGGGTTTTTCTTTTTGTGCTGCTTGGTCTGTATGCAAACTGCCCAAATCCAGTGTCAGCTGGTACCACAAGCGTGCCGGCGCATTGTCAGTCGTCCACCAGATATACGCATGGCATTCAGGTGGGGTATCGCGCCGACGACTTGGTCGTGCCCGTTACTGGGGGCAAGTTGCACTGGACATAAGGGCCGCCAGCTCTTAAGATTTCATCGAGCAGATGCAGGTCTGTTAGTGTCATTTCAAACCCCACGGAGAACACATGACCAAGGCAGAGTTCATTTTCTGGACGTATTTCAAGGGAACCGAGTCTGAGAAAGCCGACTGGCGTGTCGCCAATCAGGCTTTTCTGCATGCTGCCCTGGCGGCAGTTCAGGGTGGCGACGGCAATGACAGTGAGTTTCGCGTGGCCGAGCCGGCAGATTTGTCGGTCTTGCTGGTCATCGACGACATGCCTAGTCAAGTTCTGGTTCAGTCTGATGGCGAGGCCGATGTGCATTGGCTCGAGGGTGCTAGCCGTCGCTATGTCCGACGCGATCTGGCGGATCCAGTCAGTGTCACCTACAACCGGTTTGGCAAGGTCAAACGCAAATCCTGGCTGAATGCGGACGGAACCATCACAGAACGTTCATACAACCCCTGATGAAAATCCCTGTTGGTTCGTGAGTCCATGCGTTTTGATGTGGCTCAGTTAACTTGTCCGAGTATCAGTTCGCGCTGGGTTGCGTTGATTTGACCACCGAGTAACGTTGCAAGGTGCGTGTCCGGGCGATGTCATGCGCCACCATCGGGACCGGATAGTCCATCCCCAGTCGCACGCCGGCCGCCTGCAATTCCAGGGGTTTGGCGGTCCAGGGTGCATGAATGCTGTGATCGGATAGCGCCGCGAGTTGTGGCAGATAGCGGCGAATGAACTTGCCCTGCGGGTCAAACTTCTCGCTCTGGCTGACCGGATTGAAGATGCGGAAGTACGGTTGTGCGTCGCAGCCAGTGGAGGCAATCCATTGCCAGCCCCCATTGTTGGCAGACTGGTCGAAGTCGTTGAGGTGACGCGCAAAATAGGCTTCACCCCAACGCCAGTCCAAGCCCAGGTCCTTGACCAAAAAGCTGCCGACCACCATGCGCAGCCGGTTGTGCATGTAACCAGTCTGGTTGAGCTGGGCCATCGCCGCATCCACCAAGGGATAGCCCGTTGCTCCGGTGCACCAGGCGGCAAAGTCGGACTCCGCCTTGGCACCTTGCTCCCACGCAATGGCATCGTACTCAGACTTGAATGCCTGTGTTGCCACATGTGGAAAATTCGCCAAGATCGAAAAGTAAAACTCCCGCCACACCAGTTCACTCAACCAGACTGCTGCACCTTGGCTGCCCGCCAGCTGGCGTTGTCGCGCCGTTGCTGCCAACTGGCGAACCGAAACGGTACCGAAGCGCAAATGCACGCCAAGGTAGCTTGGCCCTTTCACTGCCGGAAAATCGCGTGTGAGGTGGTAAGTGTCCATTCGCTCAAAAAAGTCAGCAAACAGCGCTGCTCCACCTTGCGCGCCAAGCGGGATATTCAAGGTGCGCAGATTGCTGGCGGCAAACCCGATGTCCTCAAGCTCAGGTACCGGCGTTCGCAGGTTGGCTGGGCGTTCTGCCAGGCGCCGTGCGAACGGTCGTACATCGTGCTCGCAAAGGTCCTGCGCTTGCAGTCGGGCCATCCAGTTGTTCTTGTACGGTGTGAAAACGCCGTAGACCTTGCCGCCCTGGGTCAGAATTTCGCGTTCCTCAAAGATCACATGGTCTTTACAGGTGCGAAAAGCAACCCCGTGGTGATGCAATGCCTGTGCCACCTGCCAGTCTCTTGCGCGTGCTTGTGGCTCGTAATCGTTGGCAGTAAACACGGCTTGCACTCCCAACAGCTGGGCCATGTCAGGTATCTCCTGGCTTGCCACGGCGTGGCAGACGATCAGCCCCGCGTGCGCCTTGCCGCTAAGTGCACGCAAGGCCTGATCCAGTTGTACCAACGATTCGCGGATGAACTCCACCCGGCGATCCACACGGGGCAGCGGGTCGAGGATGGCACGGTCAAAGACAAAAACACAGTGCACCTGGCGACATTGACTGAGTGCCGTGTGCAGGGTCACGTTATCGTCAATGCGCAAATCTCGCCTGAACCACATCAGGCCGGTATCAAAGTGAGTGCTCATGTTGGCCGTAAAATTGTTCCATGCCCTCCGATTCTGCCCCCATCAACCTGACGAATCATTTCCTGATCGCCATGCCCGGGCTGCAGGATGAACTGTTTGGCAGCAGTGTGGTGTATCTGTGTGAACACAGCCAGCGTGGTGCGCTTGGTTTGGTGATCAACAAACCCAGTGAGGTGACGCTGAAGAGTCTGTTTGACAAAGTCGAATTACCCATGACCCGTAGTGACCTGCTCAACGCTCAGGTCTACCTGGGTGGCCCGGTGCAGACGGATCGCGGCTTTGTACTGCATGAGGCCACTTTTGCAGCGGCCGACAAGCCGGCAGAACCAGTATTTGCCTCGACCATGAGCATACCCGGTGGGTTGGAGTTGACCACCTCCAAGGATGTGCTGGAGTCGATTTCTACTGGCGGGGGGCCGCGCAAAGTGCTGGTCTCTTTGGGCTATTCCGCGTGGGGCGAGGGACAACTGGAGTCTGAACTGGGCGAGAACAGCTGGCTGACCGTACCAGCCGACAGTCGTTTGATTTTTGATACGCCGGTCGCACAGCGTTATGAGCAGGCCTTGCAACTGCTAGGGTTGCAGGCATGGATGCTGTCGCCAGACGCCGGGCATGCCTGAGACGTTCTTGCGGCCATGATTTTGTATCAAATATGACTCTAGCGCTTACAGATAAAGCAGATGTAGCTACGCAAGTAGTAGCGAAGCAATACCAGACATTCTTGGCGCTGGACTTTGGCCTCAAACGGACTGGCGTGGCGGTGGGCAACCGGCTGCTACGCACCGCTCAGCCACAAGGCAGTATTCAGGCAGAAGGCGATGCGCGTTTTGTCAAGATTGCCCAACAGCTCAAAACCTGGCAACCCGACGCCCTGGTGGTGGGGGTGCCTTTTCACCCGGATGGCGCCGCCCATGAGAACACGGCGCGGGCCCGGCGTTTTGCGCGCCAATTGCATGGACGTTTCCGCCTGCCGGTGTATGAGGTGGACGAGCGCTACAGTACCACCGAGGCGCACGCTCAGGGCGCGCGCGACGCAGATGCTGCCGCAGCCTGCATCATTCTGGAACAGTTTTTAAGGAACTTGCCATGACCACAAGCCCCTCTGAGTCTGCCGACGTCCGCAGCACTGGAGCCCTGATGCTCGACGCCGAAGCGCTTTACGGCGAGCTGATGCAAAGCATCCGCGCCATTTTCCGACCCGGCATGCGTTTGCTGGGTGTGACCTCGGGCGGCGCTTGGTTGGTACAGCGCCTGCAGCGGGATCTGGCGCTGCAGGATCCGGTGGGCATCATCTCGTCAGCCATGCACCGTGACGACTTCGCGCAGCGTGGCCTGACGGCGACGGTGCAAACCAAGATTCCGTTTGATGTCAATGGCGCGCAAATCGTGCTGCTTGACGACGTGCTGTTCACCGGGCGCACCATCCGCGCGGTGATCAACGAGCTGTACGACTTTGGCCGCCCGGCCAGCGTGAGGCTCGCCGTGTTGGTGGACCGTGGCGGGCGCGAGCTGCCCATTCACGCCGACATTTGCGCCGCGCGCATCAGCCTGCCGGCGACGCAGTCGCTGTCGCTGGCACAAGATGCTACAGGTAAGTTCAGTTTTAATTTGAAAGCGCATTAAGCATGTTGTACAAGCGCAATCCGCAGCTCAATCAAAATGGTGAGTTGATCCATCTGTTGTCGACCGAGGGTCTGCCCAAGAGCATCCTGACCCAGGTGCTCGACACGGCCAGCAACTTTGTCGCAGTGAGCGATCGCGAGGTCAAGAAGGTGCCTTTGCTGCGTGGCAAAAGTGTGTTCAACCTGTTTTTCGAGAACTCCACCCGAACCCGCACCACCTTTGACATTGCCGCCAAACGATTGAGTGCGGACGTCATCAACCTCGACATCGCCAAGTCGTCGGCGTCCAAGGGAGAGTCGCTGCTCGACACCATCGCCAACCTGAGCGCCATGGCAGCCGACATTTTTGTCGTGCGCCACAGCGAGTCCGGCGCCCCCTACCTGATCGCCCAGCACGTCGCACCACATGTGCATGTGATCAACGCCGGTGATGGCCGTCACGCCCACCCGACGCAGGGGCTGCTCGACATGTACACCATCCGCCACTACAAGAAGGACTTTGCCAACCTGACGGTGGCCATCGTCGGCGACGTGCTGCATTCACGCGTGGCCCGCAGCGACATCCACGCACTGACCACGCTGGGTTGCGCCGAGGTACGGGTGGTCGGACCCAAGACGCTGGTGCCCGCCGACATGGTTCACATGGGGGTGCGTGTCTGTCACACGCTCGAAGAAGGCATCAAAGGCTGCGATGTGATCATCATGCTGCGGCTGCAAAACGAACGTATGAGCGGTGCGCTATTGCCCTCGAGTCACGAGTTCTTCAAGAGCTTTGGGCTGACCCCCGAGAAACTGCAACTGGCCAAACCCGATGCCATCGTGATGCATCCCGGTCCGATCAATCGAGGGGTGGAAATTGACTCGGCGGTGGTGGATGGTGCACAAAGTGTGATCCTGCCCCAGGTCACATTCGGCATTGCCGTGCGCATGGCGGTGATGAGCATTGTGGCCGGCAACGAAGCCTGAACGCATCAAACAACAAGAGCATCATGATGGACCAAGCAAACAACGTGTTGATCCGCGGTGGACGGGTTCTCGATCCGGCCAGTGGGTTTGATAAAAAAGCCGATCTGGCGCTGACGGGATCTACCGTGGTCGCCATTGAAAATGTCGCACCGGATTTTCGGCCGGATCGGGTGATTGACGCCAGTGGCTGTCTGGTGCTGCCGGGTCTGGTGGACCTGGCGGTGCGCCTGCGTGAGCCCGGCTATGAACACGCCCAAATGCTCGACTCTGAAATGGCCGCCGCCGTGGCCGGCGGTGTGACCAGCCTGGTGTGCCAGCCCGATACTGACCCGGTGCTCGATGAGCCGGGCCTGGTCGAGATGCTGCGTTTTCGCGCTGAAAAGCTGCGCCTTGCGCGCGTCTATCCCCTGGGTGCGCTGACGCGAAACCTGCAAGGAGCCACCCTGACCGAGATGGTTGAACTGACCGAGGCCGGGTGTGTCGCCTTCAGTCAGGCTGAAGTTGCCTTGACCAACACGCAGATTTTGCAGCGGGCCCTGCAATACGCCAGTACCTTTGGCTATGCGGTATGGCTGCGTGCGCAAGACGGTTTTCTGGGGCAGGGTGTGGCCGCCAGCGGGCCCCTTGCCACCCGTATGGGCTTGTCTGGCGTGCCGGTGGCGGCCGAGACAATTGCGCTGCACACGCTGTTTGAGCTGATGCGTGCCACTGGCGCAAGGGTGCATGTGTGCCGTATCAGCAGTGCCGCTGGTGTGGAGTTGGTGCGCCAAGCGAAGGCGCAGGGGCTGGCACTGAGCTGCGATGCCAGCATCAACTCGCTGCATTTGATGGACACCGACATTGGCTACTTTGACAGTCGGGCCCGGCTGGATCCACCGTTGCGTCAGCAGCGCGATCGCGACGCTTTGCGTGCAGCGCTGGCGGACGGCACCATCGATGCTTTGGTGTCGGACCATACGCCGGTGCAGGACGACGCCAAAGCGCTGCCGTTTGCCCAGAGCGAGCCCGGGGCTACGGGTGTCGAGCTGCTGCTGAGTCTGGCTTACAAATGGCATCTGGACACAGGCGTGGAGTTGCGTCGGGCGTTCTCGGTGGTCACCGACCGTGCCGCGGCTGTGCTAGGTCCAGCGCTGGGTTCGCGCCAAGCGCGCACCGGCCAGCTGAAGCTGGGTGGCCTGGCGGACGTGTGTGTGTTTGACCCGACAGCACACTGGCAGGTCACGGCGAACAACTTGCGCAGCCAGGGCAAACACACACCTTTTGCCAATTACGAGTTGCCCGGTCGAGTTCGCTGTACCGTGGTTGGCGGACGTGTTGTGCATTCGGTCTGACGCTTACGGCGGACTCGCCCTTAAACTCTGGTGTACGTCGGCCGAATCAATCCCGACATCAGTGGCTCAGCTGTGTCCCAATAAGGTGTGTTTATGGTGAATCAAGTGCAGGAGACCAACCCCCCAGCGTTGGTGAAATCAGACAAGACGTTTGAGTCGGCTGCCGATCTGTTTCGTGTGATGTCAGCCCCCATGCGCTTGAAAATCATCAACTGTTTGTGTGATGGCGAGAAAAACGTCAGCTATCTGTTGACCAAAGTCAACACCACGCAGCCCAACATGTCGCAACACCTCAACACCTTGTATCAAGCGGGAATTCTGGGCAAGCGCCGCGATGGTGTGCAAATCTTCTATCGCATTGCTGACCAGCGCATCGTCTCGATTTGTGAGGCAGTCTGCCACGACATTGCTGCCAAGTCGCCCGATTGATCATGGTCGACGCGGTCTAAGGCGCTAACACTCGGCGCCCTTGGTCGGTTGAACACCTGCGTCATGCGGGTTTGTACCGTATGGATTTGGTGCGTGTCAAAGTACCATCAATACATCAGACACCACTGATACACAAAAAAACGTGCGGTGAAATCGCGGTTTCGCTGCGAATACGGGCTCTCTTTCCGAGGAACACAATTGAATCACTCACTCAAAGCACTCACTGGGGTCAGCCTAGTGGTCCTGTCGACCTGGGCCAGCGCTGACGCGTTGCAGGTGCGGGGTATGGCCGCGTCCTGCTCTGCTTGTCATGGCACGCATGGTATTGCCCAGCCTGGCATGGAAAGTCTGGCCGGCGTGGCCAAGGAAGATTTCGTCAAGAAAATGATGGACTTCAAAACCGACAAAAAGCCCGCCACGCTCATGCATCAGTTGTCCAAGGGCTTCACCGATGCGCAGATCGAGCAGATGGGTGCCTACTTTGCTGCTTTGAAGAAATAAGGGAGACCAGAATGAAACGTCGTTTATTTGTCGGTTCGATGGGTGCGGGCTCAATGCTCGGTGCGCTGGGTGGTCTGAGCCTGCTGTCGGGTTGCGCCACGTCGGGGGGTGGCAATGGCCCCAAGGTGGTCGTGGTGGGTGGCGGTTTTGGGGGTGCCACCGCAGCCAAATATGTTCGGATGTGGTCGGACTATGGGATATCGGTGACCCTGGTGGAGCCCAATACGTCTTTTGTGTCGTGCCCGATCTCCAATCTGGTGCTCGGTGGGGTCAAGACCATGGCGGACATCACGTCCAGCTATGACAGCTTGTCAAAGGTCCATGGTGTGCAACTGGTGCGCGACTCAGTGACCGCCATCGACGCCGAGAAGCGGGTGGTCAAGCTCGCCGGTGGCAGCGAGCTGCCCTACGACCGGCTGATTTTGTCGCCTGGCATCGACTTCATGTTTGAGACCTTGCCTGGCATGGCCAGCGCGGCGGCCAAAGACAAGGTGTTGCACGCCTGGAAGGCCGGCGCCCAGACCGTGGCGCTGCGCCAGCAACTCGAAGCCATGCCCGATGGGGGTGTTTATGCGCTGTCGATTCCGCAAGCACCGTACCGCTGCCCGCCCGGCCCGTACGAGCGCGCATGCCAGGTAGCCAGCTACTTTGCCAAAGCCAAGCCCAAGTCCAAGGTGCTGATTCTTGACGGCAACGACGACGTCACCTCCAAGGGCCCACTGTTTAAAAAGGCCTGGGCTGAGCGCTACAAGGGCATCGTGGAATACCGTCCCAAACATGTGTTGACCGACGTTGACGTGGCTGGCAATACGCTCAAGTTTGAGTTCAGCGACGACGTCAAAGCCAATGTGCTGAATGTGATCCCGCCCATGCGCGCTGGGGCAATCGCTGTCAGCAGCGGGCTCGCCACGGCCAACAAGCGCTGGTGCGAGGTTGACTTTTTGACCTTCGAAGCCAAGGCTGCCAAGAACATTCATGTGCTGGGCGACTCGATCCAGGTGGCACCGCTGATGCCCAAGTCCGGGCACATGGCCAACCAGCACGCCAAGGTGTGCGCTGCCGCCGTCGTGGCTTTGTTGACTGGCAAAGAGGTTAACAGCGCCCCGGTGTACAACAACACTTGCTATAGTTTTGTAAGCCCTGAAGATGTTGTTCATGTGGCGAGCGTGCATGTGTATGACCCAGCCAAAAAGACCATGGTGACCGTGCCCGGCTCGGGCGGCGTGTCTAAAGCCGCCAACGAGCTCGAAGGCCGCATTGCCATGGGCTGGGCCCGTGGCATTTGGACAGACACACTGGGTTGAGGCCTATGCGCTGGAAGACTGTATTGACCGCGGGGATGGCGTCGCTATTGCTCGGGTCTGCCTGGGCACAGGCGGACGCCGAACGGGCCAAAAAGCTGGTCTCAGGCTCGTGCTTTTTGTGCCACGGTGAAGACGGCGAATCGGCCAGTGAGGTTTTTCCCAAGCTGGCCGGTCAGCATGCCGAGTACATTGCCAAGCAGTTGGAAAATTTCAAGTCGGGCAAACGCAAAAGCACCGCCATGGCCGACATGTCGGCACGCCTGACTGCTGACGAGATGGTGGCACTGGGCAAATATTTTGAGAGCAAGACTTCACCGCCGGAAACCATCAAGGACCAGGACCTTGCCGGCGTTGGTCGCTACATCTTCAATCATGGCAACAAGTTCAGCGGTCTGCCAGCCTGCGCCAGTTGCCACGGTAAAGATGGGCTGGGTACAGCGTCGTTGCCGCGCCTGGCAGGTCAGTATGCGTCGTATGTAGAAACCCAGCTCAAGCTCTTCAACAAACGAGAGCGTAACAACGACAACGCGGTAATGCACTCCATTGCCGCCAATTTGTCGGCGCTGGAAATGGCGGCAGTGGCGGAGTACATCAGCGGCAAGTAAGTTCGCTGAAGTGGTTTCAGGGCGCAGTGCGCACAGGCGCTATGGCAGTTGCTGACCCTGTGACTTGTGCCTGGCGATCGATGATCCGGTCGGTTAGGCCAGCTCCCAGCCACATTCCGACCAGTGACAGCCAGGCGGTGGTGGCGAAAATCGACCCGCCGGTGATACCTGCACCGACTGCGCAACCGCCGGCGAGCATCGAACCAAACCCCATGAAGATGGCGCCAAAAATATACCGACGCATGCTGTAGCCGTCGCTGAAACCTTCCAGTTTGAAGTCACGACCCACCCAGGCACCGACAAACGAACCTAAAAACACCCCCGGGATCAGACCAAAACTAAAACCCATCGCTGGCGCGGGAGATGCCAGAACCCGCATCAACCATTCGGCCGAGGGTCCGCTGAAGGTAAGACTTTGAACCGGGACCACCTCGAAAGAATGACTTGCCACCAGGTAACTGAAACCCCACCCGGCGGCCACCATCAGGCCTGTACCAATGCCGCCAACCCATTTCCAAAACCCCCACCCGCTGCGCACCGAAAAAAACAGCGCCGCCAACAACCACACCAGGCCAAAGAAAAGTCCCCCCCACGGGCCGGCACCGCTTAGGGCCAACAGATCACGTGAATGACCCCCTTGCACCACCCACCATCCACTGATGCTTTCCCGCCACGGCGCCAGGCTGCCAGCCAGGGCCGCCTGTGCGGTCACTGCAAATATCAGCCCCGACAGCAGCGCTCGCAGATTGCCGTTGGCGGACAGGACCAGCAAGCGGCTGGCGCAACCTCGGGTCAGGATCATGCCAATACCAAATAGCAACCCCCCGATCAGCGCACCAGACAGACTGCCTGTTGCAGAGATTTGGCGTGCTGCCGTTGTGTCCATGTGGTGCGTCACGATCAACAATTGCACCCCCACCACGGCAGCAGAAAACGTGAGTAGCCAGACTGCAATTTTTTCACCAAACTTGCGATGCCAGAACTCCAGGGTGGCGGCACGCAGGCAAAACTTGGAACGTTGGGCGAAAAAACCAAAGAGAGCGCCAATCACCAGTCCGCCACTTGCCAGGACGGGACCCTCCCCATACGCCTCAATCACGCTGGCAAAGCTCATAGTCGCCTCTTTATAGAAAGTTTCGCTTATATTACACCTACATAACGAAAATTCCTGTCGGGCCCGGTTGCACTGATTAGTGTGCCAAAGCCAACGACGGAACCTACTGATCTGAGGGGATTCATGAACTGTGTTTCCGGTTTGTCTGTTGATCTAGGGCGACGCCAATGTCTGATCGGCGCTTTGGCCGCGATGAGCTGCGCCCGCAGTTTGCCCGCTTTCGCCAACCAGCTCCCCAGCACAGATTCGCTGCCCCGGGAACTGGCATTGGCGCTGGGGCGTGGTCATCCGTTGCTGGTCATGGTGACGCTGGAGGGGTGCCCGTTTTGCAAAATCGCCCGCGAAAACTATTTGGTGCCATTGCAGCGTGAACAGGGTTTGCCAATTGTGCAGATCGATATGCGCAGTCGGCACATGGTGCAGGGTTTTGTCGGCCCTGAGCAGACGCAGGAGAGTCTCAGTCGCAGTTGGTCCATCAAAGTGGCACCGACCGTGCTGTTTTTCGGCCGTGGCGGGCGGGAGGTTGCGCAGCGTCTGGTGGGTGCCTCTCTGCCCGACTTTTATGGCAGCTATCTCGACGAGCGTGTTCGTCAGGCACAAGCTTCTTTACCCCAATGAAAAAGGTTGAATCCATGATTCCGATCAAAACTGAATCCGCGTGGCGCGGCACCTCCGATTGCCGCAATTGCGGCATTCGAGAGATGGTGTTATTTGCCAACCTCAATGAACATGATTTCACGCAAATTCATGCGCCCATTGATGATCTGGAGTTTTCCCAGGGTGCCGCCATTTATGCAGAAGGCAGTAGTGCGCAGGGCGTCTTTACCCTGCGTAGTGGGATCGTGAAGTTGGTGCGCAGCACGGTGGACGGACGACAGCGCATTGTGCGTGTATTGCGATCAGGTGACGTGATTGGGCTGGAAGCGCTGGCGTCGGTGCAGTACGACAGCGATGCCATTGCCTTGACTTCAACCTCAGTGTGCCGCATTCCATTGAGCGTGATCCAGAAACTTTCATCAGGGAGCCCGCGGCTGTTGGCTCAATTGATGCTGAAGTGGCAACAGACACTCAAGGATGCCGATGATTGGTTGGCTGATCTGAATTTTGGCACTGCCCGCCAGCGGGTCGGCAATCTGGTTCTGAAAATGCGCACCGCAGAGAACAGTGCCATCTCGATGTTGTTTTCGCGTGAAGACATGGGGGCCATGCTGGATTTGAAACTCGAAACGGTGAGCCGGGAAATCAGCCGTTTGGTACGTGAAGGCACGATTGAACCTTTGGATAAGCAGGGGCGCATTTATCGGGTTTGCCATCCCGAGCGAATCCCGGCGCATTGATCGAACAGCCCTGGAACTGAGGTGCCGTCGTGGGGAAAATACCACGTGATTTCGTTATTTGGGCACCATAGGGTAGACACTAATATCAGCCTGATATTACTTAAGCGAAGATTGATGAAAATCAAAAGTGACGTGAATGTCGTGAGGCGGCAACATCAACCTTCACTTATTCATCGCCGTGCCCGGCCTGATTTTGGGTAACACGGATATGATGACGGTGATGGACCTATGGCAAATATCCATGTGAGATTGACGGGTATTTGCACCAAGGTGTTCATCCGCCAAAGGATGGATGGCCACCCCGCGACGATTTTTGATAGACGGCAAATTTCAACTTGGAGAACGTTTGTGAGCAAAATCAGTATGACCAAAACCGCCTGCCATCTAGCAGCGGTGGCTGCTTTGGCAGGTGTGGCAACCAGTGCATTGGCCACCAATGGCATGTATATGGAGGGTTATGGCCCCATCGCGACGGGGATGGGTGGCGCTTCGCAAGCGGTTGATCAAGGTAACGCGGCCATGGCGCAAAACCCGGCAACGTTGGGCATGATGGCTGACGGTACGGCGCGTCTGGATGTGGCATTGGGCATTCTGGGGCCTAATGTGAAAAGCAGCATCCCCGCTTTTGGCATGAGCGCAGATTCGGGCGGTACGTCCTACATCATGCCTGCGTTTGGTTATGCCCGGCGCAATGGTGCTTTGACCTATGGCATCGGAATGTTCGCTCAGGGTGGCATGGGCACTGAATATGCCGCCGACTCATTCATGGCGCTGGGCTCTGGAGAGGATGTTCGCTCTGAGCTGGGTGTCGGGAACGTGATTTTCCCGTTTGCCTACCAGGTTAACCCCAATTTGACGGTGGGTGCAACATTCAAATTCATGTGGTCTTCGCTTGACATGAAGATGGCGGCACCGGGTGCAACGCTGGCAGGTATGGTGACCGGTGCAAGCGGCAATCTGGCCATGGCTCTGGGGCCGCTTGGAGGAGCACCCTGGGCACGGATCAACTTTTCGGACAGCAGCGATTTCTCGGGCGCTGCCAAATCCACCGGCTTTGGAGCCTCGTTGGGGGCGACCTATCGTGTCAATCCGAACCTGGTGCTGGGTGCGTCCTATCTGCTCAAGTCATCGCTTGACGACATGACAACGGCGGAGGCAGAAGCCAGCATGACGGCCATTGGCGGGTTCCTGGACAAAGGCAAGATCACCGTGGTTGACTTTCAGATGCCCGCTGTGTTGGCCTTTGGTGCCGCATGGCAGGCCAGCCCTTCCCTGCAGGTGGCGGCTGACATCAAGCGCATTGGCTGGAACAGTGTGATGAAGAGCTTCAAGATGCGTTATGACAGCGCCATGATGGGCGGCTCGGTCAGTTTCGCCATGCCTCAGAACTGGGAAGATCAGACCGTCTTGAACCTTGGCCTGGCCTGGAAGGCCAATCAGCAGTTGACCTTGCGTGCGGGCTTGAATTTGGCAGACAACCCGGTGCCGGACGCCTATGTCAATCCTTTGTTCCCTGCCACGGTCAAGAACCATGTCACCCTGGGCATGGGTTACAAAGTGTCAGATAAGGGTGAAATCAATGCAGCCGTGACGTTTGCTCCCAAAGTGACGGTTACCAGCGGGGCCGGGCCGGAAATCTCCCATTCCCAAACCAACTGGCAGTTCATGTACAGCCACAGCTTCTAAATCAGAAACCTGAAACGGACTTGGATGGCCGAGCGGGCCTCCAAGTCCTTTTTTGTTTCTAAAGAGAAATGAATAGCATAAAACTAGCTCTCTCATTGGGCTTGGGGCTCCTTGGCTTTGCAGTGCATGCGCAGGAAGTGCCCCGACTTTACCAGGGGGCTGATCTGGTCTTGGGCGGGAAACTGATCGCAGAGCACCAGTGCAGTGCTTGTCATCAAAAGAAAGCGGGTGGCGATGGCAGCGCCATCTACCGCCCGACTGGGCGAATCAATTCATTGCCCGCCTTGCGCGGCATGGTGGAGCAATGCAACACCGAGTTGAATCTCGGCCTATTTCCTGAAGAGGTAAATTCGGTCGCCGCAGTGCTTAACCGGGACCACTATCGCTTGTCTAAGTAGTAATACCGATAGTGAAAACACCAATGGTTTGACAATTCTCAATCTGTATATTCGCACTATTGAATATACAGATAGATGAATGACTGATCAGCAACTGCCAGCGGTGTCCGGGTTTGCGCTTGAGCGAGCTGCAGAGTTGTTCGGTGTGTTGTCGACGCCGGCACGCTTGCACATCATCACCGTGCTTTTTGCAGGTGAGCAAAACGTGACGACACTGCTGACGCAGGTCGACCTTTCGCAGCCCAGCATGTCGCGGCACCTCAACGTGTTGTACCAGTCTGGGGTGCTGGCGAAGCGGCGCAGTGGACAAAACGTTTTCTATCGAATCGCTGACGACATGGCGGCAACGGTATGCAAGGCGGTGTGTTTTCAGGTTGATCCGGAAGGTAAAGCCGTGCACAGCAGATTTTTGAAAATCTGAGCGTGGTCACCGGGTCAAAAGAAGAGAGCAAGGTCAATTTTTCGCTAGAACTTAACCCAAAGGAGACTCCTATGCAGAATCGTCGTGAGACACTCAAACACAGCGCCATGGTGGCCGGCCTGCTGGCCACAACCGGACTGTTTCCGCAATACGCTCGGGCTTTCAACAAGAGCGCTTTTGAAGCCAAGAACCTGGCGGATGCCCTCAAGGCCTTGGGTGCCGGTGCGCCCACCGAGAGCAAAGACGTCACCATTGGCGGCCCCGACATCGCTGAGAACGGTGCAGTCGTGCCCTTGACTGCCAGCACCAAGCTCGCAGGCGTCAAGCAGTTGCTGATTCTGGTGGAAAAAAATCCCTCCGTGCTGATTGCAGCGTTCAACGTGACGCCAGCGGTACAAGCCAACTTTGCCACCCGGGCCAAGATGGGTCAATCGTCCGATGTGTACGCGGTGGCCATCACCAACGACGGCAAAGCGCTGTTTGCCAAGAAGGAAGTCAAGGTCACCTTGGGCGGATGCGGCGGCTAAGTTGCCAACCCGATCTTTTTCACAAAACTCACCTATTGAATTCAGGAGATAAAAATGGCAGATCCGATGCGCATCCGCGCCCAAGTGAAAGACGGTATCGCAACCGTCCGTGTTTTGATGAGCCACGAGATGGAGTCCGGTCAACGCAAAGATTCGGCTGGCAAACTGATTCCCGCCTGGCACATCACCGATGTCACCGCCACCCTCAACGGCACCCCGGTGCTGACGGCCGAGTGGGGCTCAGGCGTTTCCAAGAACCCGTTCCTTCAGTTTGAGGTCAAAGGAGCCAAGGCTGGCGACAAGATTGCCGTGACCTGGAAGGACAACAAGGGCGACACGCGTACCGACGAAGCGGTCGTTGCCTGATAAGGCGCCTTTCCCCAAGCAGACGCGCCAACCTATTTGCGCAACCCACGAGGAGACAAAACAGATGAAAAAAATGCTTGCCTTAGCGGCGCTGACGGGTGCGTTGGTGCCCGCTGCCTTTGCTCAGAAGTCGGCGGCGGTGCAGTCGATTGAAGAATACCGCGCCATGCTGGCCGACGGCAACCCGGCCGAGCTGTTTGAAGCCAAAGGTGAAGACCTGTGGAAAAAGGCCCGCGGCCCGAAAAACGCCTCGCTCGAAAAATGCGATCTGGGCCAAGGCCCGGGCGTGGTCAAAGGTGCGTTTGTGACGCTGCCGCGTTACTTTGCCGACACCAACCGGGTGCAAGACCTGGAGTCGCGCCTGCTCACCTGTATGGAAACCCTGCAGGGCCTCAATGCCGCCGAGATTGCCAAAACCGGCTTCGGCAAAGGCGAGCAAAACAACATGACCGCGCTGGCCACCTGGATTGCGGCCGAGTCGCGCGACATGAAGTTCAACCTGCCGCAAGCGCACCCGCAAGAAAAAATCTCCTATGAGGTGGGCAAACGTCTGTTTTTCCAGCGCGGTGGCCCGCATGACTTCTCGTGTGCCTCGTGCCACGGTGGTGACAACTGGCGCATCCGTCTGCAAGACTTGCCCAACCTGACCAAAAACCCGGGCGACGGCATTGGCTTTGCGGCCTGGCCCGCTTACCGGGTCTCCAACGGCCAGATGTGGGGCATGCAACAACGGCTGAACGACTGTTATCGCCAACAGCGCTTTCCCTATCCGGGTTTTGCCAGCGACGCCACAGTGGCATTGGGTACCTATCTGGGCGTCAACAGCACTGGTTCCAAGTCCATTGCCCCCGCCCTCAAGCGCTAAAACATCAGGAGAATACGCATGAAAAAGCAACACCTCATCGCCTTGTCCCTGATCGCTGCCGCCGCACTGGCCGGCTGCGCCAGTGCGCCCAGTTCGGCCGACCTGGACAAACTTGCCGCGGATGCCGTTAAGAGCTCGTTTCGTGACGAAGGTATTGTGAAGGTCTCGGTGCTGAATCCCGACGACCTCAACACCGCCTGTAGCGCTGCCGAAGTGGCTGGCAAGCCGCTGGACCATGACACCGCAACCGCCTTGCAGAACACTCAGCTGAAAACCATCAAGTGGCCAGCTGATGGCAACTACATGGGCGACTGGAAAAAGGGCGAGGCTCTGGCACAGAGCGGGCGCGGTCAAACCTTCACCGACGACGCCAAGACGCCCAACGGTGGCAATTGCTACAACTGCCACCAGTTGGACCCCAAGGAAATCTCCTTTGGCACGATCGGCCCCAGCCTGACCGGTTATGGAAAGACTCGCGGCGTCACCGCCGACCCAACCGGCCCGGCGGCCAAAGCGGTGATCGAGTACACCTGGGGCAAGATCTACAACTCGCGCGCTTACAACGCCTGCTCGGTCATGCCGCGGGCCATTCACAAGGGCATCATCACCGAGGCACAGGCCAGGGACCTGATGGCTTTGCTGCTGTCACCGGATTCACCGGTCAACAAGTAGGCGACAGCGTTTAACGATGGCCCGGCCTGCCCGGGCTTTTTCATTTTTTAACTGACAGGTTTTGCGCGATGAATTTGACCAAACGTGAATTTATGCAAGTGCTCGGCGCCGGCACCATGGCAGGCATGGGGCTGAGCGCGTGTGCGCAGCTCGACACCGCCACCGCGTCGGAGGGCTTGTACGACATTGCCCCATTCGGCAACGTGTCGTTCTTGCACATGACCGACTGCCACGCCCAGCTCAAACCCATTTACTTCCGCGAGCCCAGTATCAACCTGGGGCTGGGCAGCATGAACGGCAACCTGCCGCACCTGGTGGGCGAGCATTTGCTGAAAGTCGCCAATGTGCGACCCGGTACGGCACAAGCCCACGCCTTGACTTACCTGGACTATGAACAGGCGGCCAAGCGCTACGGCAAGGTCGGTGGTTTTGCCCATCTGGCCACGCTGGTCAAACGCATGAAAGCCAGCCGCCCGGGCGCGCTGCTGCTGGATGGGGGGGACACCTGGCAGGGCTCGGGCACGGCGTTGTGGACCAATGGCCAGGACATGGTCGATGCCTGCAAGCTGCTGGGGGTGGACGTGATGACCGGCCACTGGGAGTTCACGCTGGGCATGGAGCGTGTGAAAGAAATCGTCGAGAAAGACTTTGCCGGCAAGGTCGACTTTGTGGCGCAAAACGTCAAGACCAACGACTTTGGCGATCCGGTGTTCAAACCCTATGTGATCCGCGAGATCAACGGCGTGCCCTGTGCCATCATCGGCCAGGCCTTCCCCTACACCCCGATTGCCAACCCGCGCTACATGGTGGCCGACTGGGCTTTTGGCATTCAGGACGAAAACATGCAAGCCATGGTCGACGAGGCCCGTGGCAAAGGCGCGCAGGTGGTGGTGGTGATCAGCCACAACGGCATGGATGTGGACCTGAAAATGGCCAGCCGCGTCACCGGCATTGACGCCATCATGGGCGGCCACACGCATGACGGCATGCCCGTGGCCAGCATTGTCAGCAACAAGGGTGGCAAAACCATCGTCACCAATGCCGGTTCTAACGGCAAGTTTTTGGCGGTGCTTGACTTTGCGGTCAAAGACAAAAAGGTCACCGACTTCCGCTACAAGCTGCTTCCGGTGTTTTCCAACATGTTGCCCGCCGACGCGACGATGGACGCACTGATTACTAAGATTCGTGCACCCTACGAGGCCAAACTGAATCAGCAACTCGCCGTCACCGAAGGCACGCTGTACCGCCGTGGCAACTTTAACGGCACCGGCGACCAGTTGCTGGTGGATGCACTCATGGAAGTTCAAGGCGCTGATCTGGCGTTTTCACCCGGTTTTCGTTGGGGTACCACCCTGCTGCCGGGCCAAGCCATCACCCGTGAATGGTTACTGGACATGACCGCCACCACCTACTCTTACGCCACTTTGACCGAGATGACGGGGAGCACCATCAAGACTGTGCTGGAGGACGTGGGTGACAACCTGTTTAACCCGGACCCCTATTACCAGCAAGGCGGCGACATGGTGCGTGTGGGCGGGATGAGTTATGCCTGCGACCCAACGGCGGCGATGGGCAGTCGCATCAGCGACATGCGGCTGGGCGGCAAACTGATCGAGGCTGACAAAAAATACAAGGTGGCCGGGTGGGCACCAGTGTCAGAAGAGGCCAGAAGTCAGGGTAACAAACAGGTGTGGGAGGTGGTGGAAACCTGGCTGGCCGCGCGCGGTGGCAAGGTCTCGGCGCGCAAGCTCAATGCGCCCAAGATCATCGGCGCTTTGCCTAACCCGGGTTACGCACAGGTTTAAGTTTGGCGCAGACGTGGCGGGTGGTCCGCCGCTTGAAAACCGTGTCTCTGCCGCACAGGCCGGGCACAAACCCGCCGGGTTTTGCAAGTGCGTACGGGAGTGTTCGACATCACCAGCGCCCTTCATTGACCGGGGTGTTCGATACCCTGCACTCGTCCACTTTGCCCCAGTGATCTGGCTCGCAGAGTTTCCGGCGCGCGCGCTCGATGCAAAACACGCGTTCAAGAATATTCTTTTCCTCGCAGGATGCCAGGCGTTTGCGTAACTCGGTCAACCAGTCGGGCTTGCCGGCCTCTGGTTTGAGGGCGGCGGTGGTCTCGGATGTGCGTTCAACCGGTGTCACTGTGGCCAACGGCCGGGTGCTGAATTCACCTTCTGGCACTTTGGATGCCACCGCCGGCGGGGGCTTTGGCTTCGCGGCTGCCGATGTCGCCGTGGCTGTGCTGGCTGCTACAGCAGGAGTGGCCCTGACCTTGGGCAGTGTTGAAGTGGCGGACGCTGTGCTGGCTGGCTGCACGGCAGGTGCCGCCAAAACCGCCACGGGTGCAACAGCCGAAGCCGCTGCCGCAACGGCAACCGATGCCGAGACAGTGATCGGCGCAGGTGGCGCTTGAAGCTGCGGTGGTCTGGCGGTGACAGGTGGCGTTGCGCCCACCACTGCGGGGGCGGCGATGGGTTCGGCTGGTGCCTTGCCTGCGGCCACGAAAAAGTAGCCACCCAAACCCAGTAACACCGCCAACGCACCACCGATCACCACCCACTGTGCCGCAGCAGACGAGCCTGGCTTTGCGGCGACTGTTGGCGCCATGGGAGTAGCTGGCCTGTTCTGGCTGGCTGTCGGCTCGGCGGTTGACTCGCCCAGCAATTGCCTGAATTCGGCAACCGTCTGTGGTCGGTCAGTCTGCCGCACAGCCAGTGCCCGATCCACCGCACACAACAATTGTTGGCTGTAGACGCCATGCACACTGGAGGCCAGTGGCTGATAACTGTCTTTCACCAGCCGGCCTACAGCCACTGCGGGCGGACGGCCGGTGATGGCGTGGTAGAGCACGGCACCAAGGGCATAGATGTCGGTCCAGGCACCCTGGGGCAGATTGGGGTCGGCGGCGTATTGTTCAATTGGGGCGTAACCCGGCTTGAGGATCACCGTCAGGTTATTGGCCATGTCTCCGATCACCTGTCTGGCCGCCCCAAAATCAAGCAGCACTGGCTGGCTGGTGTTGATCAGGAAGATGTTGTCGGGTGCGATGTCGCGGTGAAAGCAGTTCTTGGCGTGAATGATCTCCAGCGCATCAAGCAAGGGTGCCAGCATTTGCCGCAACAAAGCCTCGGGTGGCGGCCCGGCCATCTCGGCCATGGCTTTTTTCAGCGTCTGACCCTCATACAAGGGCATGACCATGTAGGCAGTGCCATTGGCTTCCCAGAACCGGTAGACCTTGACCAGCGACGGATGGTCAAACAAGGCCAACATGCGCGCCTCGTTCACAAAACTCTTCAAACCCGCCTGAAAGGTGTCGGCGTGGCGGCTCGACTTGACCGACACCGTGTGCCCATCCCGACGGTATGCCAATGAGGAGGGCATGTACTCCTTGAGCGCCACTACCCGCCCCAACGACTCATCATGTGCCCGGTAAACAATGCCAAAGCCGCCAATCCCGATCAAACCGGTGACAACGAACTCGGCAATGCGCGTACCCACCGGCAGGGTCAGCACGTCGTCCGTTGATGCACCTGGCTCCAAAGCGCCAAATGCCGTGGAGACACTGGTGCCTGCTGGGCCAATCTGTGATGGTGTTAAAGACTCTGGCATGGGTTTGTGCATCCTCCGCAGTGGCACATCGACGTTGCCGCCGAGCACGCATTCTAATAGCGGGTACGCACCACGGCGTTTGCCCAATCACGACTCACGTGGGCGCGGGGACTGTGGCTTGCATCGGGGTGACGCTGATATCAGGTTCATTAGCTGGATCTGGCTTCGGCATATAGCTGGCAAGGCAAACCATTCCCTTATCTGGGGAAGGCGTTACCATTGCAACAGGATGCATTGACGCTTTGAACCCCATGAAAACATCGTCCCGATGCTATGTGAACGTGCTTTCGGCCCTGGCAGTCGCATGTCTGATGGTCTGGGGAGGTGACGTTCGAAGTGAAACCACGGAGTCCGAGCCAGTCAATTTTTTGTTCTCGGGTTTCGGCACATTGGGCGGAGTTCATTCGCGAACCGATTTTGGCGGTTCGTTTGCACGCGACGTTTCCCAGTTGCCTGGAACACCCGGAACCCAGTTCAAGGCAGATTCCCGCTTGGGTGCACAGCTCAACTGGAAACTAAGTGAGTCATTCGAGGCGGTGGGGCAGGTGGTGGCACGAGATCGCTCACCCCTGGCTCGATCGGCGGACAATCTGGAATGGGCGTTTCTGGCCTATCGTCCGACAGCCGACACCACGCTGCGGCTTGGCCGCGTCAGTATGGATTTGTTCCTGCTGTCCGATTACCGCAATGTGGGTTTTGGCTATCTTTCGGCTCGACCGAACGTGGATTTTTACGCACCGATGTCGCTGAGCAGCCTCGATGGCTTCGACTTCAGCCAGGCCTGGGTGGTGGGCGACACCGCTTGGCGCATCAAAGGCACTGCCGGGTCCGCCAAATATGACGCTTTTTTCGGACGAAGCCAATTCAATGATGTCCGGGGCCTGGTGTTGAGCCGGGAGCGGGATGGCTTGACCCTGCGTGGCACCTTGACCGTGGCCGATTGGAGTATCGAAAAGAATTCACTTGCTCAACCACTGAGACAAGGCCTGAATGCGGTGGCACTTTTGCCGGTGCCGACTGTCGCCAGCCAAGCCGCCGCCATGTCGACGGCGTTAAGCCTTGAGAACATCCGCGCGCGCTACACCGCATTGGGTTTGGCCTACGACAGAAACAACTGGGTGATCAACGCCGAGTGGATGCGGATTCTGATGCACAACGCGCCCACCGTGTCCGGTACCGGCATCTACGTTTTGGCCGGTCATCGATTCGGCGCTTTGACCCCATTTGCCGGATTGAGCCGAAGCCGGTCGCTTTCGCCACCTTACTCGGCTGCCACCTGGGGCGCCGAGCTTGCCCCGTTGGCCCCCGTCCTCGGGGCGGATGTTGTGGCCAAAGCACAAGTGCTGGGTCAAATCGCAGCCGAGCAACTGAACGGCACCCGGGTCGACCAAAGTACCCTGACTATTGGCCTGCGTTGGGACATTGACCCGAGTCTCGCCCTCAAGCTGCAGTGGGATCGCGTCAAAGTGCGGGAAAACGGTGTTGTGCTTTGGGGTGGTCAGCGCAGTGGCGGTACCGCCAATGTCGCGTCAATGGTGTTTGATTTCACCTTCTGAGCAGCATGTCCAGCACTTCCCAAACCTGCCTGGGTGTTCTGACCTGCCTGCTTGCGTTGGGAACCTGCCGCGCCGACGTGTTTGTGATCGCATCAGCAGAAGCGCCCTTGCAGACGGTTGACATCAAAGAGGTGCAGTCACTTTACATGGGGCGGCGGCGGGTGCTGGCGGGCGGCGGGCAGGTTCAGGCCACAGATCTGCCACGCAGCCATCCCTTGAGAGAGCTTTTTTATGTTCAATTGACTGGCATGACCGCTGCGCAGGTGAACAGCTATTGGGCCAGGCTATTGTTCTCCGGGCAGTCAACGCCTCCCATGACCTTCGCCGACGAAACCCATATGGCAAGTTACCTCAAACGTACACCGTCTGCGTTGGGCTACGCTTCAAGCCCGCCAGCGCCGGCATCCGGACTAAAAACAGTCATGGTTTTGAAGTCAGCGACAGACACCAAACAGGGCAATGCACCTTAAACGGCTTCAGGATGGTTTGTTGATCGCCCTGCTGGTGGTCGCTGGCCTGCTTGCCAGCGGCGGTGCGTTGCTGGCTTACCTGGGTGCCTTTAACCGTGCACTGAGTCAGGGCGAGGACACGCTGAATGGTTTACTCGTGGCGGTGGAAAGGACAGCCAGCATCGGAGCCTATGCCGACGATGCCATTTTGCTGCAGGAGGTGGTCGATGGTCTGTCACTGAATCCGCTGGCGGGCTTTGTGGAGGTCAAGCGTGCCAACGAAACGCCGTGGGTTGTGGCCCGAGGCAACAAAACCGACGTTCCCCTGGAAGATGGCGGTATTTGGGTTGAGCGCAAGCTGAAGTCCCCTTTCGACGCGGCGGAAACCACTGGTTTGATACGGATCGCCGCCAACATGGCTGTGCTTCGCAGTGCAGCCCGCTCGGATGCATGGGTGCTGGCGTGGGCCATGCTCTCGCAAGCTCTGTTGGTGGCGCTTTTGCTCTATGGGGTGGCGACACGTCTGGTGTCCAGACCCATCGTTGAACTTGCCGGCTCCATGCGCGCCATCGTCCCGGGAACCGGTCAACGGCTCGATGTGCCGGCATTTCACCAGCACGACGAACTGGGCGCCCTGATCCGCAGCGCCAATGAACTGTTGACGTCGCAGGAACTGGCGTTGCAACGCGAGCGTGACCTGCGGGCGGAAATTGCCCAATTAGGTGCCGAATACGAGGCCATATTTTCTGCCAGCAGTGCCGGTATTTTTGTCATGACACCCCGCATGCAACTGATCCATTGCAATGCCAGGGCACGTTTCTTGACGGGTTGGGATGACTATGGCCAAGGCGCGGATCCAAACGAAACGTTTGTCGACACCACATTCGCCCAGCCCGATGCGTTCCATGAGATGGTCAGCAGAGCCGCATTTCACGGCGGCACAGAGTCTGTGGATCTCGAATTGCGCGGTATCGATGGTCCGTCAAAGTGGGTGCATTGCCTGGTCACGGCACGGGCTGAAACTCAAGACCAGCCGGGCGAGAGGTCGGGGGCCATTGAAGGGGTGATTTACGACATCACCGATCGAAAGCAAGCCGAACTTGAAGCCAGCCACAGGTCTTTGCACGACCCGCTGACCGGCTTGAGCAACCGCCGTGGCTGCGATGTCACCCTGGCACAAATGCTGGACGCAGCGCGCACGCAAGCCAGCGGGCTGTGTGTCATTCACCTCGATCTGGATGGTTTTAAGGCCATCAATGATGGTTATGGCCATGCCGCGGGTGACGAGGTATTGGTTGAGGTGGCGCGGCGCATCCGCAAGCTGGTGCGGCGCGGGTCAGACCTTGCATCCCGGGTAGGCGGAGACGAGTTTATTGTGGCCCTGCGCGATGCCGACGAAGACAGCCAACACCTGTGCGATACCGCGCTGGGATTGCTGGCACATCTATCAGAGGTGATTCAGCTCGGTGGCGGTGAATCCGTCCAGGTCGGATTGAGCATGGGCATTGCCTGTTATCCACGGCACGGCGAAACCGCCTCGGCGCTGATCCATCACGCCGATATGGCCATGTACGAAGTCAAACGCAGTGGCAAGAACGCGTTCGCGATGGCCTACCGATGAATCAATCAAGGTTCTGCTATTTCTCCAGTACGTTGACCATTTCTGCATAACCATAGCTGCGCGCCAGCACCAGCGGCGTCTTGCCATGGCGATCAGCGAGTTGCACGTTAGCACCCGCATCCACCAAGGCCTTGAGAGTTGCCTGGTGTCTGGGCCCACCATTGCCGAGCACGATGGATTCGATGGCGGCCGTCCAGTGCAGGTTGTTCACATGGTCCAGCGGAGCGCCTGCCGCAATGAGCTGTCGCACCACGCCATCGTGCCCCAGATGCGCGGCGGCAATCAGTGCCGTGCCGTCATAACGGCTGGTTACCAGCTTTGCGCTGGCACCCAGACTCAGCAGGATGCGCAGGGTTTCTTCATCATCGGCCACCGCGGCAATGGTGACAGCGTCGTAGCGATCATTTTCCAGCGCGCTGGTCTCGGCACCCGCCTGCACCAGTGTATGCACGGCAGCGCGCTGCCTGGCAAAGGTGGCGACATGCAAGGGCGTGCGGCCTTGAGCATCTCGTGTATTCAGGTCCGCTTTGGCGGCAACCAGCCTTTCAATGGTTCGTACATCGCCACGCACTGCGGCTGCGTGCAAGCCGCGGTAAGCGGCGATCTCGCTGGTTGATGGTTCCACCTGCGCGTGGCACCACTGAATGGCAATCAAACCACCCACGCCAAAAGTGATCTGCATGACCCGCAACAACCGGCGTGAAAGTGAGTTTGTCATGGTGTTATTGCTATCTTTGCTACGAAAAATATTGCATGCTTGTTTCATAAATATTGGGCTATAGCCTGATTTACTTCAAAAGTTCTTTGACTTTGTCGAGTGCCGCGACGGCACACTGCTCGTCCAGATGGCCGCCGGGTGCACCACCCACGCCCACCGCACCAATGACTTCGTTGCCAACCTTGACCGGCACCCCCCCTCCCACCAGCAGGAAGCCCGGGATGTAAACCAGATTGGCAGCCGCAGGGTTTTTTTGTGCCCCTTCCATCATGGCCAGCGTGGTGTTTTTGGCCGAGGCAGCGGTAAATGCCTTTTGCTGGCTCGCGCCCAGCGTGTGTGGGCCAGCAAGGTCTGCGCGCTGGACCGCGCGCACGCTGCCGGCGCGGTCGACCACGGTGGCCGTGACGGCATAACCATTGGCGGTGCAGGTGGCCACGGTGGCGGCGGCAATCTGATTGGCCAGGTCGAGTGACATATTGCGCTCGGTACGCACAGCCTGTGCGCTGGCGCTGGTGGCGGCGGTGGAAAGAATCAAGGCGGCAAGGTGAATTTTTCGCATGGGTTACTCCAGATTTTTGGTCATCAAACGGTTCAATCAACCGTGTGAGCACTGTAAAAAACTGGGCGCCTGTTGCCTATCGGTGCGGCTACGCCCGAACCTGCGTAGAACTACGCAGTCAGGTTGCGGCGTCTTCGTCCGCCAGCGCGGCGTACTGGCGCACCAACTGCGCCAACGCGTCAATCTCCAGCTTGGCGAACAGGTTGGCGCGGTGGGTTTCTATGGTGCGTGGGGACACCTGGAGTGCGCGACCTATCTCCTTGTTGGTCAGGCCTGCCACGATCATGCCAAGCACCTCGCGCTCGCGCTGCGACAGTTGTGCGTAGCGCAGGCGCGTTTGCCGGTCGGCCTGGTTGCGCTGGCGTGACTGCACGTGCTGGCGCACGGCGGACTGCAGCGCTTCAAGCAGACGTTCGTCGTCCACCGGTTTTTCAAGAAACTCGGTGGCACCGGATTTGAAGGCGCGACGGCACATATCGATGGTGCCGTGGCCAGTGAGCAGGATGACGGGCTGGTCAACCTTTTGCTGCACCAGCCTGTCCAGCACTGTCAGTCCGCTGATGCCTGGCATGCGCACATCCAGCAAAATGGCCCCAATGCTGTCCCGGTCAAACGTCTGCAAAAATGCTTCGGGATCTGCCCACGGTTGCACCCGAAGCCCCACGGTGCCAATCAGCAGTGCCAGGCTCGAGCGCACCGCCTCGTCGTCGTCGATCAGATGAATCAGGGGAGAGAGCGGGGTGGTCATGCTGCGGTGCGGGCCAGCGGTATCTGCAGCGTGAACTCTGCCCCCTGCGAAGGCCGGTTGGCCGCACTCAGGCTTGCACCCATGTTCATGGCCAGGGTTTCGCACAGGCTCAGGCCCAAACCCAAACCGCCTTCGCGGGTCGAAAAGAATGGCTCAAACACTTTTGACAGTGCCTCGGCCGGTATGCCTGGCCCGTTGTCCTGCACCTGCAGTTGCCCCAGCGTTTCGGTGCAGCTCAGCAGCAGAGTCAGCGATCGGTTCTGGGGCGGCAATGGTTCCATCGCTTGCAGGGCATTGGTGAGCAGGTTGTGGATGATCTGTTCCAGTGCCACAGGGTCGGCCAATACGTCAAAGGGTGCACCGTTCATACTCAGGGTGTGGGTGCATCCGCTGCGTTGCAACTCGGGCTCCAGCAGATACAGCACGTGGCGGCATGCGCCATGCAGGTTGACGCGTTGCGACGTCGCACCCGTGCCGGGGCGTTCCACGATGCGGCGCAGCCGGCCGACTACGTCAGACGCCCGGCGTGCCTGTTGTACCGCCAGGCGCATGGCGCTACGCGCACCAGGCAGGTCCGGATCGACATCATCCAGCATGCGGCTGGCGGCCTGGGTGTTGGCCAGAATCGCCGTGAGAGGCTGGTTGATTTCATGGGCCATGCCGGCGGCGAGTTCGCCCAGCGTATTGAGCCGGGTGAGCTGGCCCAGGCGCTGCCGCTGTGCATCACGCTGCTGCTGCACGCGCTGTTGCACCAGCCCATGGGCACGCGACAGAACAAGGGCCAGCGCTGCCGCACTCAAGAACATCCAGATCCATGGCAAGGTGGACCAGGCCAGATGCAGTTGCGACACCACCTCAAACGGCTGGCTGTCGGCCGCCAGTACTTTACGGGCTTCAAAAGTCCAACCCGGATCATCCGCCGCAAACGGACGCCCGGCCTGCAGGATGTAGCTGGCCTGCGCCAACTGCAACCGCACTTGGACCGGGCTGGTCTCTGGTGCCATGGGCCATTCGGCCCAGGGCACCAGATTGCGGATGTTGATGGTCAGTGCATAGCTGTCCGGCTGCGCGGCCAGCACCAGCTGGTAAGTGCCTTTTTGCAGGTCGATATCAGTCAGCACTGCGCGCTTCAAGCCTTGTGACTCCAGTTCGGCGCTGGCGAGCGACGCCGTGGGCCATGCCTCGTCTGGCCCACGGCGCGCGGCGGCCGCAATCTGGCTATACAGCGCCGGCAGGCGTTGCTCGGAACCGTCGGCCGAGGTGCCGCTGCGCAATAGCGCAAGTGTCGCCAAAATGGCGTCGAGTTGCACCACACGCTGGCTCAGCAACCGGTGCACGATGCGCGCATGGGTGTCAAACACATCCTGCTGTCGCGTCAATGCCTGGCGCGCAATAAAAACACCAGTCAATATTGAAAGTGCTACCCAGGTCAGCAGCCAGTTCTGAAGGCGTTTGAGGTTCGCAAACATGCCCAATCATTTTGGCACAGGGGTTTACTGCGCCACGTCACCCATCCGCAAGAGGCGGGACGATGGATGGTTTTGTGTTGGATCGCCAGCCGTCCGATGCCCGCATTGCCCCCCCACCAGTCGGACATGGCCGCGCCAGAAACTCAGACAACGTCAATGCTGTTGGGGAAGAAACTCTTCCACAGCCTCCAGCAGCGGCGTCATGTACATCAGGGCCGGCCCGCCGTGCATCACCACCGCCATGAAGCCGGCTTCCATCACCTCGTCACGACTGGCACCGGCCTCAATGGCATGCTGCACATGAATGGCAATGCACCACTCGCACTGTGCGCCGACGGACAACCCTACATTGATCAGCTCTTTCTCACGCAGGGTCAAGGCCTTGCCACCCTCCGCCTTGCGCATGAAGCCGAGAAATGCATTGGTTTCGGCGGGATAGCCAGCCTTCAATTTGCTGATCAGACTGGATATCTCATTGAGTTTTTCTTGTGTGTTGCCCATTGCATTGCTCCCGGTAAGTTAAGGAAAAATCGATGAAGACCTCGGCCTGCTTCCCGGTCGGCTGGATTTGTGGCGCTTGCAGCAGCGGGTCATCGAGCGATGAGTTTGAAGCAGCGGCTGCCATGCGTCTGTGCGCCCGCGAACATGAATGTTGGCGCTACAGCCACCGGTTTGAGCATAAAGATTCGATTTTCGTTTCGCCAGGTTAGGCACCGCTGGACGTGGCATGGCGGCGTTTCACTTCCGACACTGATGATGAGATGAGGGCTTCCAGTACCTTGGTGTCTACCTCGGCCAGACGTTTGAGGTACAGGCATGACTTCCCGATCTTGTGCTTGCCAAGTCGGGCCAAAAGTTCTTGTTGCTCCGGGCATTCAGCGACGAGGTAGACCACTAAGTCCCTGCCGCGCACAGCAAAGCCGGTGATACAAGACTCACCGGTGCGGCCGCTTTCGTACGTGTAGGTATAGCTTCCGTAACCGACGATGCTTGGTCCCCACATGCTGGGCTGCTCATTTGTCACGCGCTTGAGCATTGCCATCAGGGTCTTGCAGTCCGCAAGTTGCTCTGGCGATGCGCGCGACACGAGGTATTCGTCAATGTTTGCCGCAGTGGGCTTGGTCTTTGCCTCGGCCATGAGGTAGCTCCTGAGAAAAGGTCTCGCCAGTGGATGGTGACGGCTGAGGTAATGTAGCTGACAGCCGATCCTGGCCGGACCAAGCCAGACGAAATCAGTCGCGCCATCGCGAATCTGCGGACGCTCATCCTGGACATCAATGTCAGTTCGCTGGCCATCAGGGATTGGCAAACCGTGGTCTGTCCCGGGCATATCAAGCCGCACTATTGGGCGCAGGGCTATTTGCCTGCACACTTTTTCAGTTGCGGCCCGATGTGTGCGATGCCAATGGTGTAGGCAATCGCCAAACCTGACGAGGAGTCCGTCCAAGCCACGGCGCGCGAGGCCCAGGATGGCTATGCGCGAATCACCGATTGATGCTCCTGCCCAAGCGCTTCAACTTCCGTCGGGTATCTGGCGTTAGCCTAGAGCTGTGGCCCCCGCTCAACCGTCTGATCGACGGCATGACGACGGTGATGCTGGCGGGACGAATTGGATGCTGAAACCCCTTCTCGGATCCGCGCAGAGCTTTGCCGGGCTTTCAGATGCTGGACAAGGCGATGGGCCAATGAGTTGAGGGAAATGGCGACAGACACCGGTTCTGCCGTCGTGGCCGTGAGGGCGATGTCAGAAAACCATGGTCTGTCCCTTATTTCCACGCAACCATGGCAAGTGTTGCCAGCCTTGGACCACGCAGCATTGGCGATCGCCGCAGTTGTCAACTGCGCAGCGATTGCTGACCCAGGGACTTGGGTTGTTAACGACTCCATAGGGCTAGAAGCAGTCAGATGCCGTGCTCCATACCGGGCACTCAAGAATGCAGTTTTAACGTTCGAACTGAGGCGCGAGCGCAGGTGTGGCATTTGCTTTGGTTGGCTTGGTGGACGGCCTTGAGTACTGGACAGCAAGGGCTTTGGCAATCCGACCGATGAGTTCCAGCGGCAGTTCCTCGCTGTACGGGAACGACAGGTTTCCTTTGGGTCCCCGAAACCGGGCAGTCTCAGAGATGAGTTCTTCATCGTCCGTGACAGGCGGATAGATGCCAACGTGCTTCTTGAAACCTGCGAAGTACAGGAAGATTCGCTGCTGCCTGAAGGCCGGCATGTTGTACCCGATGCACTGGACTGCTCCGGGGATTTGCCTTTCGACCGCGCGCTGAACCTGCAGGAGCTTGGCGCGCGCTTCTGGGTTGCACGTGGCAAAGTACTCCTCGTGCGTGGTGAAGGGCATGACTTTTGGCTCCCGATGATCTGACGAGCGACGGATGGCGCCGGCTGTGCTGCCTAACGCCTGAGTTCATGCGCCACAGAAGGCGGTCGCGTGGAACGAAATGTTAGGCTCCACTCGCAGCCATTCCGGCGCTGGAACTCTTGCGGTGAAGCTTCTCCACTTCTTCAGGGACGCTCACCAACACCACGCAGCCTGCGTCCGACTGCACGGCATGTATGTTGCCGGGAGCGGTGAAGAGATAGTCGCCCGCATGTAGACGGTCTTTGCCCAACCGGATGTCACCCTCCAAAACGAAGATCTCCTCGCCTCCGGGATGAGTGTGACCAGGGTAGGTGGCGCCGGGGTCGAACTTCAGAAGAATCGTTGGTGCCCTGAGGGCCGACGTGTCGAATCGCAGAACCTTCACGTAGACGCCGCTGACTTCTGGTTCATCGAGTGGTTGCCACTCTATTGCATTGCTACGAACCAATTAATTGAGTTTAGGGTCAGGTTTGATTTTGACTTCCATGCCACGCTCCTGCGGATTCGGTCACTGCTTTGGGCCTGCCGTGATGGTCGTTGTGTGGGGCAAAGCGTTTGAGCTGAGCCGCGAGCGCCGGGATGGCACATGGCCCGCGAGGCCGATGATAGGTACCACCGGCTCGCGGGCCAAGTGTCATGCCGGTGCGAGTAGGGGTCAGCGAAGGCCACATAGCTCTACCAGCAGCTCTTGCTTGGCATGAGGTAGTTTGCTTCACCGCTGCGCAGGCATGGCACAGCCACGCAAGCCTTCGACGGTGTTGGCACCCAACTGTAGAACTGCATTGGCGTCGGATTCAATCAACGCAATGATCGACTCGCGCGGTCCCTGGCGCCAAGCGGGACTTGCGTAGAAAG
>NZ_JAGPBB010000175.1 GCF_018063565.1 Rhodoferax sp. | reverse complement strand
AGTCAAACGCCGTGCTCAGGCGCTTGGCGGCCATGCCCGAGCTGAGTAACTTGAAGCGTTTGTTGGTGCGAAACGGGTCGCCTTCGCCAGCAAACATACGCGTCGGGTCTTCGTTTTCGCGCTTGAAAGCAAAAGTGCCGGCGGTGTACGGGTAGCTGCCGGGCACGTTGTCGAGCATCAGCCATTTGAGGATTTCACCGTGGTCCTCATACTGTGGCAAGCACACCTTGCGGATGGTGGTGCCGCTGAGGGTCTTCAGGGTCAGCTGAGTGCGGATTTCTTTGTCACGAATCTTGACGACGTATTCGTCACCGGCGTAGGCAGCTTGCATCGCTGGCCACTGGGCCAACAATTTGGCACAGGCCGGGTCTTGCGTGCTGCGGCGCTGCTGCGCCAGTTGCAGCACAGCGGCTTGGGCATCGGTGTTTGGGGCGCAGCCACACGGGTCTGGTGCTACCAGCATCTGGCCGCTGGCTTCAAGTTGCTGTATTTCGCGTGCCAGCCGGGCCTGGGCCCGGGCTTTTTTCTTGTAGCCCCGTACCGTGTCGCTGATTTCAGCCAGATAGCGGGTGCGCGCCGCCGGCACGACCGGGCTCTGGTTGGTGCTGTGACGAACATTCACTGTAGGCAGTTGTGATTCGCCTAGTGGCAGCCCCAGTTCGCCCAGACGAACTTTGAGCGCCTGGTACAGCGCGGTCACGCCGTCGTCGTTAAAACGCGCGGCCATGGTGCCAAACACCGGCATCTGCTCGGGCGGCACGGTCCAGGCTTCCTTGTTGCGCTGTACCTGTTTGGCCACGTCACGCAGCGCATCGCTGGCACCTTTGCGATCAAACTTGTTGATGGCGACAAACTCGGCAAAGTCGAGCATGTCAATTTTTTCGAGCTGGCTGGCCGCACCAAACTCGGGCGTCATGACATACATGGGCACGTCCACATGGGGCACGATGGCCGCATCGCCCTGGCCAATACCACTGGTCTCCACCACAATCAGATCAAACCCCGCCACCTTGCACGCCGCAATCACATCGGGGAGTGCCGCGCTGATCTCGCTGCCAAAGTCACGTGTGGCCAGGCTGCGCATGAACACCCTAGGGCCGTTCTGCCAGGGATTGATGGCGTTCATACGAATGCGGTCACCCAGCAAGGCACCACCACTCTTGCGTCGGCTAGGGTCAATGCTGATGACTGCCACACGCAAACTGTCATTCTGGTCAAGGCGAAGGCGGCGAATCAATTCATCGGTCAATGACGATTTGCCAGCACCTCCGGTTCCGGTGATGCCCAAAACGGGTACTGTTTTTGTAGCAGCAAGTTCTTTTAGAGAAAGCGCTAGAGCCTTAAAACACTCAGAAAATTCCGCTTTGGCCACGCCAGAGGCGGTTTCATTTTCAAGCGCGGTCATCAGTTGGGCCAAAGCGCGCCAAGCCATCTCCGTGTGCCCCTGAATGGCTTCGAGCGTCGTGGGGGCGTAGCCAGTCAGGTCATGGTCACAACGCTTCACCATGTCGCCAATCATGCCTGCCAAACCCATGCGCTGGCCGTCTTCGGGGCTGTAGATGCGAGCCACGCCATAGTCTTGCAGTTCGGCAATTTCGCTGGGCACAATCACACCACCGCCACCGCCAAACACCTGAATGTGTTCGCCGCCCCGGCTTTTGAGCAAATCAACCATGTATTTGAAATACTCGACATGACCTCCCTGGTAGGAGCTCAGGGCGATACCTTGTGCATCTTCCTGCAAGGCGGCGGTCACCACTTCGTCCACACTGCGGTTGTGACCCAGATGAATCACCTCGGCACCCATGCTTTGCAAAATGCGCCGCATGATGTTGATGGCGGCGTCGTGCCCGTCAAACAGGCTGGCCGCCGTGACAAAACGCACTTTGTGGGTGGGGCGGTACTGTGCCAGTGCTTTGAAGTCAGCGGACAAATCGGTCATGGCGGGTGTCTCCGGGCAAATTCATGGTTTTTTGGGCTCACTACTGCAGGCATGGTCGGATAGCCGCGACCTACCAGGCGATTGACGTTAACGTAAACGTCAATCAAGCCAGCGATGTTAACCGGAGTTTTAGACTGCGTCAGCCGGTATTGAGCGCCAGTCCGGCCAGACTCAGCTTCTTGTCGTGTCTTCGCGCACCAGCATGAGCGAGATGCTGGCAATACGCACCAGGTTTTCGGCCACGCTGCCCAGCAGCATGCGCTGAAAGCCGCGTCGGCCGTGCGTACCGACGACGATGAGGTCGGCATTCCAATCCTGCGCGGCGTCGGCAATTGCTTCGGCCGGGCGTCGGTGCTCGGCCATCACCAGTTGCCGCACCACCTCACAGCCGGCAGCCTTGGCCCGGGTCACTGCTGCGTCGAGCAAGTGTTCCCCTTGTTCATGGATCTGCCCGGTGACCTTGTCAAGACCTTCCACATACCCGTGAATGTCGAGTCCGCCGTGGTTGACGATGGCACCATCATCCACATGCGCAATGCACAGCGTTGCCCCCTGCGACTTGGCCAACTGGATCGCCTCGTCAAGCGCCTTGACGGCACAACTGCTGGCGTCATAGGCAACAAAAATTCGCTTGTACATGAATCAGGAACTCCGGAGGTGGGGGTGGCATCGCATCATCAGCCACCATACATTTGTTTGGGCAGCCACAGGATCAGGTCGGGATAGGCAAAACAGACCACCACCATCAGCATCTGCAGCAAGACGAAGGGAATGATCCCGGTGTAGATATCGCCAATTGTCACTTCCTTGGGGACCACCCCTTTGAGGTAGAACAATGAAAAACCCACCGGTGGCGTCAGAAACGATGTCTGCAACATCAAGGCCATCAGGATCAGGAACCAGGTCTGGTCAACACCGGCGAGCTTGAGCACGGGCGCCAGCAGCGGCACAATGATCAGCACAATCTCGAACCAGTCGAGGAAGAAGCCCGCCACAAACACCACCGCCAGCACCACAATGGTCAGACCCGTCGGCCCCAGCCCCAGGCCCTTGAAAAAGTCGGTGATCACCTCATCACCACCGATCAGCCGCAGCACATAGGCAAAAACGGTGGCGCCAATGAAGATGGCAAAAATGAAACAGGTGGTTAGCGTGGTCTCAACACCGACGTCCCGAATGGTCTTGAGGCTTAGCCTGCCGTTGATGGCAGCCAGCACCATGGCACCGGCTGCCCCCAGTCCGGCGGCCTCGGTGGGTGTAGCAACACCAAAAAAAATCGACCCCAACACCAGCAGAATCAGGCCAAAGGTTGGCACGGTGGACAAAAAGGCCATCGCAATCTCTTTGCCAGTGGG
>NZ_JAGPBB010000174.1 GCF_018063565.1 Rhodoferax sp. | reverse complement strand
GTTAATTCACCCTATCATTCACACCTGGTTTTTACAAAGAGGAGCACATCATGAGTCAAAAAGTAGCGTACGTCACCGGTGGTATGGGCGGCATTGGTACCGCCATTTGCCAGCGCCTGAGCAAAGAGGGCTTCAAGGTCATCGCGGGCTGCGGCCCCACACGTGACTATGGCAAGTGGCTGGCCGAGCAGGCCGAACTGGGCTTTACGTTTTACGCCTCGTCAGGCAACGTGGGCAACTGGGACAGCACGGTCGAAGCCTTTGACAAGGCCCACGCCGAGCACGGCATCATCGACCTGCTGGTCAACAATGCCGGCATCACCCGCGACCGCATGTTCCTCAAAATGACCCGCGAAGACTGGGACGCGGTGATCGAGACCAACCTCAACTCCATGTTCAACGTCACCAAGCAAGTGGTGGCCGGCATGGTTGAAAAGGGTTGGGGCCGCATCATCAACATCTCGTCGGTCAACGGTGTCAAGGGCCAGGCCGGCCAAACCAACTACTCGGCAGCCAAGGCCGGCATGCACGGCTTCAGCATGGCGCTGGCGCAAGAGCTGGCCACCAAGGGTGTGACGGTCAACACCGTCAGCCCCGGCTACATCGGTACCGACATGGTCAAGGCCATTCGCCAGGAAGTGCTCGACAAGATCATTGGCACGGTGCCGGTCAAGCGCCTGGGTGAGCCGTCCGAGATCGCCTCCATCATTGCCTGGTTGGCCTCGGATGAAGGTGGTTACGCCACCGGTGCCGAGTTCTCTGTGAATGGTGGCTTGCACATGGGTTAAGCCCGAGCTCGACACCAAGAAATAAACCCGCCTCCGGCGGGTTTATTTTTTTGGAGCACCAACTTCTGCTGACCACAACGAATGCACAGGCTTTAAGGAAAAACCTCAACCTTTTCCAACACAAGCGCCACCGCATCCTTGGCCGCCAGCAGCGGCGCATTACCCACCGGCCACTGGATCCCCACGGTCGGGTCACTCCACAACAGGCTGCGCTCAAACTCGGGGTGGTAGTAGTCCGTGGTCTTGTATAAGAACTCTGCGGTTTCACTCAGTACCACAAAGCCATGTGCAAAACCCGGTGGCACCCACAGTTGGCGCTTGTTGTCCGCTGACAGCACCACCCCTTCCCACTTGCCAAAGTTGGGTGAGCTCTTGCGCAGGTCCACTGCCACATCAAACACCTCACCCTGTGTGACCCGCACCAGTTTGCCCTGCGGGTGCTGGATCTGGTAATGCAGACCGCGCAGCACGCCTTTTGCCGACTTGCTGTGGTTGTCTTGAACAAAGTTCACATCCAGCCCGGTGCATTGGCAGAAGTCGCGTGCGTTAAAGCTCTCAAAGAAGAAACCCCTGGCATCGCCAAACACTTTGGGCTCCAGGATCAGCACCTCAGGCAGGCGGGTTTGGGTGACGGTATAAGGCATTCATTGTGCTCCAGCCCATATTCCACGGGCGTTGTCAGCTATACAAAGTTATTCGTTTGTACTGCTTTGTTCGTTTGTTGGTTTGTTACTTTGTTGGTTGGTTGAATCATTTCAACAAACTCAGCAGATACTGCCCATAACCATTCTTGGCCAGCGGTGTGGCCAGTTTCTGGATCTGTGCGGCATCAATCCACTTCTGGCTGTAGGCAATTTCTTCGGGGCAGGCCACTTGCAGGCCCTGACGCTTTTGCAGTGTGGCAATGAAGCTGGCAGCTTCGAGCAGGCTGTCGTGGGTGCCGGTATCTAGCCAGGCATAACCCCGGCCCATGATCTCGACGTTGAGCTGGCCTTGCTGCAGGTAACGTTTGTTGACATCGGTAATTTCCAGCTCACCACGGTGGGAGGGCTTGATGTCTGCCGCGATGTCACACACCTGGGTGTCGTAGAAGTACAGGCCGGTGACGGCGTAGTTGCTTTGCGGCTGTTTGGGCTTTTCTTCAATGCTGATGGCCCGCATGCTTTGGTCAAATGCCACCACACCATAACGCTCGGGGTCATGCACATGGTAGGCAAACACACTGGCACCGATCTGGTTGGCATCGGCATGGGCGAGTTGTTTGACCAGGTCATGGCCGTAGAAGATGTTGTCACCCAGCACCAAGGCACTGGGGTGGTTACCCACAAACTCGCGCCCGATGATGAAGGCCTGGGCCAGGCCGTCCGGGCTGGGTTGCACGGCATAGCTGATGTTCATGCCCCACTGGCTGCCGTCACCCAGCAGTTCACTGAAACGGGGGGTGTCATGCGGGGTGGAGATGACCAGCACATCGCGAATGCCCGCGAGCATCAGGGTGCTCAAGGGGTAGTAGATCATCGGCTTGTCGTAGATCGGCATGAGCTGTTTGGAAACAGCCTGTGTCACCGGGTAGAGCCGGGTGCCGGAGCCTCCGGCGAGGATGATGCCTTTGCGTTGTGCCGTGTTATGGGTCATGGTGCTGCTCCCTATGGTTCTCAATGTTCCAGAGTATTGTTCTCAATTTTCTCAAGTCTGGCTTACAGGATCTCTACCAGCATGCGGTTCACACCTACTTGCCAGTGCGGCAGCGTCAGGCCAAAGGTGCGCTGCAGCTTGGCGGTATTCAGGCGCGAATTGTGCGGGCGTTTGGCCGGTGTTGGGAAGGCGCTGGTGGGTACGGGCTGGATGTCGGTCACTTTAAATTCAATAGCTGGTTGCGCTTGCTTGGCTTGGGCTAGAACATGTTTTGCATACTCAAACCAGTTGGTCTCACCGGCCGCCACCAGATGGTAGATACCCGCAGTTGTTTCAGTCAGCTCTTCTTGCTGCAGCACCTGGCGGATGGCGTAGGCGGTGATGTCGGCCAGCAGGTCAGCGCCGGTGGGGGCACCGATCTGGTCGTTGATGACGGTGAGTTTGTCGCGCTCTTGGGCCAGGCGCAGCATGGTTTTGGCAAAGTTGCCACCGCGGGCGGCGTAGACCCAGCTGGTTCTGAAGATGAGGTGGCGCGGGTTGGCCGCAGCAATCAATTGCTCGCCTTCGAGTTTGTTGCGGCCATACTCGCTTAAGGGTCCGGTGGGGTCGGTCTCCACCCAGGGGGTGCTACCACTGCCGTCAAACACGTAGTCGGTGCTGTAGTGCACCAGCCAGGCACCCAGTTGGGCTGACTCGGTGGCCAGCACTTGCGGGGCCAGGGCGTTGATGCTGCGTGCCAGAGCGGGCTCGCTCTCGGCTTTGTCGACGGCAGTATGGGCTGCGGCATTGACGATGACGTCGGGGCGGACGGTGCGGATGGTGTCTGCCAGACCGGGCAGGTTGGTGAAGTCACCACACAGCTCGGTGCTGTCGTTGTCCAGGGCGATGAGTTCGCCTAAAGGGCTCAATGATCGCTGCAGTTCCCAGCCGACCT
>NZ_JAGPBB010000002.1 GCF_018063565.1 Rhodoferax sp. | reverse complement strand
TTGGCACTTCTCACCAAACGCCCACGCTTATCGGCTGTATGTTTTTAATGATCTTCAAGCCTCTCTTGTGCCTGAACCTGCTCCACCGTGATCAGCGAAGCCTTGTATTATGACACAGGTTTGTGTGGCCAGCAAGAAGATCCCAAATATTTTGTGTCAGGCACGGGGGCACGTGCAGCGGATGGCGACGCCAACCTGGTCTAAATCATGGGATCGCCCGCTGCACAAGCATGCCGAGCAACACGACTTGCAATGACAGACCACACGTGACGCTTAAAAGTATCGTCTGCATTTCCCCACTGAACGATTTCATCCAGCGTGCGCAGACAACCCTGACATAAACCGATATCCGGATCCATCAGACATACCGACATACAAGGCGTCGGTATGGCATGCCCCCGTTTTTGAGCGCGCTCTTCCACCAACTTGGCAGCGGACGCCAAAAATACCATGGCCTTTGCATTCAATGTCATGACAGCACTTGCTCCGATACATCGACAAATGGTGCGCCCGTCAAACGTCCCAGATCGTCAGGATTCAACCTAAAAACACCGTGTGGATGTCCGGCCGCAGCCCATATCTCGCCGAAACGCAACAAATCTCGATCAATCAACGTTACCGGCGCCATGGTGTGCCCAACTGGTGCCACACCACCAATCGAAAAACCAGTGCTCGCCTTGACGAAGTCAGCATCCGCTCGCCCGAGTTTGTACCCTTGCGGGCAAATGAGAGCCTGCACCTTCTTCTCGTCAACACGGCGATCTCCAGAGGTGATCACCAGCACCGCCATTGCGTCAGGCTTGCGCTTGAAAATGATGCTCTTGGCGATTTGTCCCAGTTCGATGCCCAGTGCATCGGCCGCCTGCTGGGCCGTACGGGCCGCCTCATCAAGCATCATGGGAGCGTGCCCGTGACCGTTCGCCTGCAAAACCTGGGCCACACGCCGTACACCCTCCGGCAACGCGTGAAATTGTTCCGGCAACATCAGGCCAACCGTTGATTCAGCAACGCTGGGGCGACACGCGAGTTGCCATGACGCCCCAGAAAATCACTGATGAACTGACCGGCGTCGATCAGTCGATTCAAATCAACACCCGTTTCAATGCCCATCCCTTGCAACAGATACAAAACATCTTCGGTTGCGACATTGCCAGTTGCGCCCTTCGCATAGGGGCAACCGCCCAAACCAGCGACCGAAGCATCAAACTGCCAAACCCCCATCTGCAAACAGATCAGCGTGTTCGCCAACGCCTGCCCATAGGTATCGTGAAAGTGCCCCGACACCGCGTTGATATCGAAATGCTGCAGTGTGGCCTCGACGGCCTTCTGCACTTTGAGCGGTGTCCCCACACCGATCGTATCGGCCACACCCACATGCTGCACCCCGATCGACTTCATCAAACCGGCAAGATAACCCACACGCTGCGGGGACACCTCCCCTTCGTACGGACATCCCACGGTACAACTCATTGCACCACGAACATGGATACCCGCTGCACGCGCTGCAGCGACCACCGGTGCAAAACGCGCAATGCTCTCGGCGATGCTGCAGTTGATATTCCTTTGGCTGAAGGCTTCGCTGGCCGCGCCAAAAACCACAATTTCGTCAGGTTTTGACACCAAAGCGGCCTCAAAACCCTGCAAATTGGGCGTCAAAACCGAATAACACACACCGGCATCACGTTCAATACCAGCCATCACCTCGGCGTTGTCTGCCATTTGGGGAACCCATTTGGGACTGACAAAACTGGTGACCTCAATGTTTCGAAGCCCGGCCGACTGAAGTCGGTGCACAAGTTCGATCTTGACGGCCGCAGGCACCGCCTGCTTTTCATTTTGCAGGCCGTCGCGCGGGCCAACTTCAACAAGTTTGACAAAATCCGGCAATGCCATGGTGAGCTCTCACAAAAGGAAAACAAAAACAACTCTCGGCTCCATCCATCACCTGATCGCAAGCGCCGGGGAGCAGTGCGATACTTGCTTGAAAAAATGACGACATCGCCGCGTTGAAAGACGCACATTCTACGGACTGCACCATGGACAACGTCAACGTCAAACGCCGACTTACCTGTATTCTGGCCGCGGACGCCGTTGGCTACAGCAAGCAGATGGGTCAGGACGAAGAAGGCACCATTCAGGTGCTGTCAGCACATCGCTCCATCATTGACGGCATCATCACCTTTCACCACGGGCGCATCGTCAGCACCGCCGGGGATTCGGTGCTGGCTGAATTTTCCAGCGCCGTGGAAGCCGTGCGTTGCGCAGTTGAAATCCAGGATGCCCTCAAAACCCGCAACGACGCACTGCCCGATGTGCGCAAGATGCTGTTTCGGGTTGGCGTCAATCTGGGCGATGTGGTGGTCAAAAACGAGGACCTGCTGGGGGACGGCGTCAACGTCGCAGCACGACTGGAAACCATGGCAGAGCCGGGCGGAATTTGTATTGCAGCATCGGTGTACGAGCAGATCACTGGCAAGCTGGACCTGGGGTTTCAGGATATCGGGGAGCAAAACCTCAAAAATATCTCGCGACCGGTCCGTGTCTATCGCGTCGGTGGTGCCACGGCCCCGCTGCGCCAGGCAGTCAGCACCACGCCCGTGGTTGACCGCTCCCAACGCAGCAAGTGGCCCCTGTGGGCAGCTGGCGTCGTCGGCGCTGCAAGCTTGGCGGGGCTTGTCGCATGGCAAACCAGTGGCACCAGTGCCTTGACGGCGACCAACGCCACCCCCGCGACTTCAATGACCGTCAACCCGGCAAACACAGCGCAGGCGCTGGCACAAGCCGAGGCACAACGTTTGCGCGACGAAGCTCAAACCCTGCGGCTACAGGCTCAAGCCGAGCTTGACCGCGCCCAAGCACAGGCACTTGCAGCACAGGCAGCCAAGTTGCGGGAAGCTACACCGACTTTGACCCAGACAGCCCCAAAAACTCCACCAGCGGCACCGCAGAAGCAGATTTCAACCAACCCAAAAGCAGCCACCGTTGCGCCCAACGATGCACCCAAGCCAGCAGGCCACCAACCCAACCCGGCACGATTTGATGGCTCCTGGCATATGATGATCAATTGCCAGCGCCCCTCAGGAGCCGCCGCCGAACAAAGCCTGGATGTGTTGGTCAACGTCCGACAGGGTGTTCTACACGGCGAGAGCGGGCAACAGGGAGAACCCGGCTGGCGTCAGATCCACGGCCAGATCCAGCCAGATGGTCAAGCCACTCTCGTCGCCTCCATCATTCCGGCCGAAACTGCGCGACGGCGGCGCAACGCCAGCGTCCACCGCTTCGAGTTCCCGGCGACGTTTCACGAAGCCAGCGGCAGTGGGTAAATCGAGCAACCCAGGGCTTGCACGGTTAGATTCGCCAGGGCATAACACGGCGAGGACGGTGCTCAATATCCTCGCAGAACGTCGACCAGACCGGCCACGCGCTCACCACGCTCCATGGCCTGAATTTTGGCGGCAATCTGGGCAATACTGGCATCACGCAAGGTGCGCGCGGAGGTGTGCGGTGTGATAGTGATGGCGCGATGGCGCCAGAATGGATGGTCACTGGGCAAAGGTTCCGTGCGAAATACGTCAAGCGTCGCACCATCGAGTTGACCACTGTCGAGCAAAGTCAACAAGTCTTCATCCACCAGATGGGCACCTCTGGCCACATTGATCAGATAGGCACCTGATTGCAGCTGGCCCAAGGTATGCCGGTTCAGGATATTGACCGTGTCCGGTGTGAGCGGCAGCAGATTGACCAGAACCCGGCACGATGCCAAAAAGTCATTGAGCTGCGACAGACCGTGATAGGTCTGCACCCCCTCCTGAACTTTGGGCAAGCGGCTCCACCCCCGCACCGGAAACTCAAAATGCCGCAAGGCATGCGCCACCCGCGAGCCCAGCACACCCAGTCCCATCACGCCAACCGCGAAATCTGCGCGCTGCTGGGGGCGCTGAAATGTCCACTGGCCCCGGTCAATATCCTGGGCATAGACGTCCAGCTGCCGAAAATACCGGATCACCGCCTGGCAAACGTACTCGGCCATTTGCACCGCCATGCCGGCGTCGTCCAGACGCACCACCAGCGCGGATGCAGGCAGACGCAGGGCCAACAAGGCATCGACCCCGGCACCGATGTTGAATACACCGCGAAGTTGCGGCTGCTGGTCAAAAAACTCCTGCGGTGGCGCCCACACCACCGCATGGTCAGCGCAGGTGCCACCTGGTTCCCACAACAACACCTCGGCGCCGGGCAGCGCCGCCGTCAGTCCGGCCAGCCAGGGCTCGGGATCTGTATTGCGACAACAAAATACAATTTTCACGGCAGCTCAATCTAACTATATCAATAGCAACAAAGTACCGTGCGGTATGCGGTAGATGCTGAAATCGTGCAAATTTTCGTGCTCACGCGGCGTTCGCAGCCAACGTCAGCAATTCGGCACCCTCGACCACCTGGTCACCCGGCGCGTACAACAACTCTGCCACCACACCATCGACCGGCGCAGCAATGGTGTGCTCCATTTTCATCGCTTCCAGCACCGCCAGGGCTTGACCTTTCACCACACTGTCACCCGGCTGAACCGCAAATGACACCACCTTGCCCGGCATGGGTGCGGTCAAACGTCCCCCTTCAGCATGCACCTCGCCAGCGTGGGCAAGCAGGTCCACGGCAATGATTTGTGTGGCACCTTGTGCACAGTGAATATGGGCCAGCTCACCTTTTCGATACACATTAACGAGACAACGCTGACCGGCAAATTGCAAGTCAATGCCCTGTGGCGTGCTGGCGAAAGTCAGCACTCCCACCGTATCAGCCACGGCAAGCTGCAAGCTCCCGTCATGCAAGTAACGCAAGCTTGCCTGTACCGGCTCACCCGCAAACTCAAACGCAAACTGCCGACTGAAAGTGCCATGACTGCGCCAGCCATCGGTCTGACTGAAAGGATCTGTCGTCTGGCTGGCACGCTCGTCCAGCAATGTTTGTGCAACGTCAGCGGCAGCGGCCAATGCCAGGCCCACCGGCTGCTGGTGAAACAGCACAGCTGCCTCACGCGCAATCAGACCCGTATCCAGCTGAGCATTGGCAAACGATGCGCTGCGCACCACCTGGCGCAAAAACTGCACATTGGTCGCCAGTCCGGTGATGTGGGTTGACGCCAGCGCGAGGTCCAGCCGGGCCAGCGCCTGCTCTCGGGTATCACCATGCACAATGAGTTTGGCAATCATCGAGTCGTAGTATGGGCTGATCACGTCGCCCTGACGCACACCATCGTCGATGCGCACCGCGACCCCATCCCGCGCCCGGCGGCCATGACCCACGTTGACCGGCGCCTCAAAGGCCACATGCTGCGGTTTCGCGTAGACATCAAGCCGGCCGGTTGCCGGCAAAAAATGGTTGTCGGGGTTCTCCGCGCAAATGCGCGCCTCGATGGCATGACCGACGATCCTGAGCTGGTCCTGGCGCAGCGGCAGCGGCTGACCCGCCGCCACCCGGAACTGCCACTCCACCAGATCCAGGCCGGTGATCGCCTCGGTCACCGGATGCTCCACCTGCAGCCGGGTATTCATCTCCATAAAGAAAAACGTCAAGTGGCTCAGGCGGGTACCGTCGGCCTGCAGTTGCTCACGCTGCTCCACGATGAACTCGACCGTGCCCGCACCCACATAAGCCACCGCGCGCGCCGCCGCCACCGCCGCCTCACCCATCTGACGGCGCAAGTCTTCCGTCAAGCCAGGAGCCGGTGCCTCCTCCAGCACTTTTTGATGCCGACGCTGAACCGAACAGTCGCGCTCAAACAAATACACGTAGTTGCCTTGCGTGTCGCCAAACACCTGAATTTCAATGTGCCGCGGTCGCTGCACACACTTTTCGATCAACACCACATCCGAGCCAAAACTGTTGATGGCTTCGCGCTTGCAGGAGTCGAGCGCAGCCATGAAGTCCTGCGCGCGTTCGACCACCCGCATGCCCTTGCCACCGCCGCCAGCGCTGGCTTTGATCAGGACCGGGTAAGTCAATTGACCCGCCTCACGTTGCAACAGTGCCGGATCCTGATCGGCACCGTGGTAACCGGGTACCAGCGGCACACCCGCCTGCGCCATCAACTGCTTGGACTCGGCCTTCAAACCCATGGCCTGAATGGCCGACGCCGGAGGGCCAATAAAAACCAGACCCGCAGCGCTACAGGCCCGGGCAAAGTCTTCGTTCTCGCTTAAAAACCCATACCCAGGGTGAATCGCCTGCGCGCCCGTGCGGCGGGCTGCCTCGATGATGCGCTCCCAACGCAGGTAGCTGTCTTTGGGTGCGCTGCCGCCAATATGAACCGACTCGTCACACGCTGCCACATGTTTGGCGCTGGCGTCGGCGTCCGAGTACACGGCCACCGTGCGAATTCCCATGCGCCGCGCCGTGGCGGCGACACGACACGCAATCTCGCCCCGATTCGCGATCAAAATCTTGTGAAACATTCAAACCACCTTTTGTGAACTGTCAAAAAGCGCGACAAAGCGACGAAACACCTGGCGCAAAAATCGAAACAGGGACACCGTCACGATCCCCATCACCACCACCGTAACCGTCAGCACCACACCAAACAACAAGGGATGCGTGCTCGCCAGCCAAACTGCACCCAGCACCAGACCATCTTCCAGCAGGCTGGCCAGGATATTGGTGAACGGCTCGGGCGAGGTGTTGATGGCCGCACGCGTGGTCATTTTGGCCGCCTGACTGGTCGCCGCCAGCGACCCACCCAGCAGCGCCGCTACCAAACCCATGGTGGCGCTGTCTGCCCCGAGTGCGCCAGCGGCCAGTGCGGCTCCTGCGGGGATGCGAATCACGCTGTGCAACAGGTCCCAGATGGCATCCAGCCCCGCAATCTTGTCAGCAAAGAACTCCACCGAAAGCATGAATCCGCTGGCCATGAGCAGCGCCGGATGCTGCAGTATCAACAGCCCCGCAGGCAACACGATCCATCCAGCGGCACCCGCCAGACCCACCAGAAACACCACTGCGTACAACCTGAAGCCGCTGGCCCAACCCAGTGCAGCGGCCAGCGCGAGAAGACTGGGCAAGTCCATCTTCCCGGTCACCTGCGTGACCATCGGCCCGGCCTGACCCAGCAGTCCGTCGCCCAATGCCAGCCCCAGCGACTGCAGCCATGCCAACAGACTTTGCCAGAGCGTGTCCATCGCCGTCATGCGTCCATCGGTCAACGCAAGAGCCACGAGGGCTTGCGTTTTTGCAAGAAGGATTGCACACCCTCCTTGCCCTCGGCACTGGCGCGGATGCTGGCAATGCCTTCCACTGTGTGGGACAGCAAGGACGCATCGATGTCTTGCCCTGCCACCCGCTGCAACAGGGTTTTGCATTCTTTGATCGCGTTGGGGCTGGCGCTGACCAGGGCTTGCGTCAATTCTTCGACCCGGGCGTCGAGCTGCGCCTGGCCCACCACCGCGTGGACAAAGCCGATGCGCAGGGCCTCGGCGGCATCAAAACGCTCCGCGGTCAAAAAATAACGGTGTGCGGCCCGTGCTCCCATGGCGCGGATCACATAGGGGCTGATGGTGGCCGGGTACAGCCCCAGCTTGACTTCGCTCAGGCAATAGTTGGCGCTATCAAGGCTGATCGCCATATCGCACGCTGCCACCAACCCCATGCCACCGGCATAAACATCACCCTGGATGCGTGCCACGGTGGGTTTGGGGCAGGTGTAAATCACGCGCAGCATGTCGGCCAGTTGCGCGGCATCGGCCAGGTTTTCGGCCTGGGTGTAGTCGGCCATGCGGCGCATCCAGTTCAGGTCGGCTCCGGCACAAAAAGCCGGGCCGTCCGCGGCGAGGACGATGGCGCGCACCTGGCGGTCCTGACCCAGCTGGGTGAAGGCTTGTGTCAGTTCAGCAATCACTTCGTCGTTGAAGGCGTTACGGACTTCGGGGCGGTTCAGGGTAACGGTCGCGACGGCGCTGGTTTCGATCTTCAAGGTGCTCATGGGGGTAGTCTCTTGCGGCTGATGCCGATCACATCCGGAACAAGCCAAATTTGGTGTCTTCAACCGGTGCGTTGCGACTGGCGCTCAATCCCAAAGCGAGCACGCGGCGGGTGTCCGCCGGGTCGATGATGCCGTCGTCCCACAGGCGTGCCGTGGCGTAGTAGGGGTGCCCTTGTTCTTCGTACTGGCGGCGAATCGGCGCTTTGAAGGCCTCTTCCTCTTCCATGCTCCAGGTGCCACCTTTGAGTTCAATGCCGTCGCGGCGCACCGTGGCCAGCACGCTGGCGGCCTGCTCACCACCCATCACACTGATGCGTGCGTTGGGCCACATCCACAAAAAGCGCGGGCTGAACGCGCGGCCGCACATGCCGTAGTTGCCAGCGCCAAAACTGCCACCGATGATGATGGTGAATTTGGGCACCGCGGCCGTCGCCACGGCGGTGACCATCTTGGCCCCGTTGCGGGCGATGCCTTCGTTCTCGTACTTGCGCCCGACCATGAAGCCGGTGATGTTCTGCAAGAACACCAGCGGGATCTTGCGCTGACAGCATAGTTCGATGAAGTGCGTGCCCTTGAGCGCCGACTCACTGAACAGAATGCCGTTGTTGGCAACAATGCCCACTGCCATACCCTCAATGCGTGCAAAACCGCACACCAGGGTGGTACCAAAGCGCGCCTTGAACTCGTCAAAGTCGGAGTCGTCCACGATGCGGGCAATGATTTCGCGCACGTCAAACGGTTTGCGGGTATCAACCGGGATCACGCCGTACAACTCATTTGCTGCATATCTAGGAGCTATTGGAATATGATCTGATTGCGCTTGAGGCTTATTTTTATACAAATTCTTGACCGACTGCCGGGCCAATGCCAAAGCGTGCATGTCGTTCTGGGCCAGGTGGTCAGCCACACCCGACAGGCGCGTGTGCACGTCGCCACCGCCCAGATCTTCGGCGGTGACGACCTCGCCGGTGGCCGCCTTGACCAGCGGCGGGCCGCCCAGAAAGATGGTGCCCTGATTTTTGACGATGATCGCCTCGTCACTCATGGCCGGCACATAGGCACCGCCCGCCGTGCAACTGCCCATGACCACGGCAATCTGCGCGATACCTTGCGCACTCATGGTGGCCTGGTTGAAAAAGATGCGGCCAAAGTGGTCACGGTCCGGAAACACATCGTCCTGATTGGGCAGGTTGGCCCCGCCTGAGTCCACCAGATAGATGCACGGCAAGCGATTCTGCTGGGCAATCTCCTGCGCGCGCAAGTGCTTTTTCACCGTCATGGGGTAATAGGTGCCACCTTTGACGGTGGCGTCGTTGCAGACGATCATGCAGTCCACCCCGCTCACGCGGCCAACGCCAGCCACGATGCCGGCACCCGGCGCACTGTCGGTGCCATCACGGTCCGGGTACATACCCAATGCGGCCAGTGGGGAAAGCTCCAGAAAAGGTGTGCCCGGATCCAGCAGTGTCTGCACCCGCTCGCGCGGCAGCAGCTTGCCGCGTGCCGCGTGTTTGGCACGGGCCGCTTCACCGCCACCCATCTCGACCTGTGTCACCTGCGCATTCAGGTCATCCACCAGGCCACGCATGGCGGCAGCGTTGTGCAAGAAATCCGCAGAGCGGGCGTTGAGTTGGGTCTCCAGAACGGGCATGGCATTCTTTCTAAAGGTCGGCGCAGTCGATAGACAGGTCAATGATCGATTGTGCAGCGCCAATGTTAGAGCGGCAAGCACAACCGTCAGCGCCAACCAAGTTGCAAATCACGCCAACTTGAAGGACACTGCATCGCCATGCCCTCTCAAGCCGCTTCGCCCTCATCAACCCAGCACACGGCCACCGCCATTAGCCCGACCCATAAGGCCGTCACACCGATAGCCTTTGTACAGGCGATTGTGCTGGCCTATCAGCGCCGTGGGATGGACCCTGCCAAGGCATTGGAATGGGCACAAATTACGCCAGAACTTGTGGCTCAACCGCAGGCCCATATCAGTGCCTGGCAGATGGAGCGCATCTCGGGCGCAGCGATGCAGGAGCTCGACGACGAAGGCTTGGGCTGGTTTCGTCGTCGCCTGCCCTGGGGCAGCTACGGCATGCTGGCACGCGCCTCCATCAGCGCACCCAGCCTGGGTGTGGCGCTTCAGCGCTGGTGCCGCCACCACGCACTGATCACCGACGACATCATGTTGACCCTGCAAACGCAAGGCACCAGTGCCGTCCTGTGCCTGCAGGAGCCACACGACCTGGGCGCCCTGCGCGAGTTTTGTGTGGTGTCAGTGTTGCGAAATTTCCACGGCCTCGCGTGCTGGCTGATTGACTCGCGCATTGACCTGCTCAGTGCCAGGTTCACCTTCGAGGCACCATCGCATCAGTCCGTCTACCAGGTGCTTTTTGGTGCGCCAGCGCAATTTCAGTCTGCATTGACAGCTATTGAATTTGATAGTCGCTACCTGAGCCTGCCGTTGCGGCGCGACGAGACCGCACTGCGCCAGATGTTGCAGCGCGCCCTGCCCTTGACGGTGCTGCAGTACCGTCGCGACCGCTTGCTGGTGCAACGGGTGCGCCAGGCGCTGCATCAGTACCCAGAAGCCACACACAGCGCCGATGGGCTGGCAACCCTGCTCGCCATGTCGGCACGCACACTGCACCGCCAGTTGCGTGAAGAAGGCGCTTCGTTGCAGGCGCTGAAAGACGAAGTGCGCCAGGCACGCGCACAGGATTTGCTGCTGCGCAGTCAACGACCTCTCAAGCAGGTGGCGCGGAGTGCCGGATTCCAGAACGAAAAGAGCTTCATCCGTGCCTTCAAAAGCTGGACCGGCCAGTCACCCGCCGACTTCAGGCGCCAGGCGAGCCGAGCCTGAAATGCCCGCGCGGATTTACGCCGCGGCAGACAAAAGTGCTGGCAGCGCACCCATGTGTTCAAACAGGCAGTGGGCACCCGCCTGGCGCAACGCCGAAGCGTTGGCAATATCCGGGCAATAGGCCCAGACCGTCGCCCCGGCGGCAACACCTGCGGTCACACCGGCGAGCGAATCCTCCACCACCAGGCAGGCTTCTGGCGGCACAGCCAGATGCTGCGCTGCGGCCAGATACACATCGGGTGCGGGTTTGGAGCGTGCCATCTCATGCCCGCTGAACACCCGTCCGTCAAAAAACGGCAGCAAACCCACTTTGCGCAACTGCATTTCCACCTTGAACCGATCGGCCCCGGAGGCACAGGCGATCTGCCCGTGGACGGCCTGATGCGCCGCCTGCACAGCGGACAAGGCACCGGCCATGATCTGCAGTCCGGCCTCCAGAGCCGCATTGCGGCGCTGGTAAAAGCGCGCCATCCAGGCGTCGGTCAGCGGTTGACCGGTGTGCTGCTCGATGGCGGCGCGCTCTTCGCGCACCGTCTTGCCAACAAAGCGGCGCATACATTCGTCCAATGGCATGTCCCAGCCGGATTCGGCCAACAGATCGCGCAGGACACCGTTGGTCAAGGGTTCGCTGTCGACCAGTACGCCGTCACAGTCAAACAGAATTGCTTTTATTTGCATAGCCAGGACTCAAACATGAATAAGCGCTAGAGGCATTATTTCTTCATTTTTCGGCCAATGAAAGCAGCAAGGCCTGAAACTGTGCCGACTGCCACAACACCTTGCGCCCGGCAGCCACCAACTGGTCGACCTCTCCCGGTGCAATCGAAAATGCGGTGGGGATCTGCAGCAGCGTGCGCCGCTGCGCCAACTCCGGCACGTCGCGCAGGTTCACGTTTACCAGGTGAATCTGCGCCTCTGGCGCAAACGGGTCTTTGCCATCCGGCGCCTCGCGACTGAGCTCGCGCCGCCACGCCTGCACGGTGTCACTGAGAAGACCCAGCGTCTCGGCCGTGGCACGCGAACCGGCTCCAAACAACAGAGTGTCCAACACCTGCGCCATACTCGGCACCTGGTCACTGCTGTCGATGAACACACCGGGCTCGCGCTCGGCGTTGACCGCAATGATCACCAGGCGGGAAATCTTGCCAGCGCCAGTAGACCGCACACTGCCGCGCAAGCCGCCATCGGCTTGAGATCGGTCCAGCAGACCGCGCAGGCCCAGGTTGTCCGCCAGTCCGCCGTCCACCAGGTGGATGTAGGGTCGCGCAGCCGCGTCCAGGTAGGAGCGCTGGTATTGGCGCAACATCCGCGCCCTAAAATCATCCGACAAGGGCGCTTTCAGGTCGACCGCCTGGGGGCAATCCGCATTGTGGTTTTTCAGAGTCAGCGGGCTCAAAGCGATGGGCACAGCTGACGACGCAGCCACCGCAAATGACAGCGGCACACTGTCCAGATCCGAACAGATCAGCGAAAACTGGCGCCAGGTGAACTCAAAACTGGCCCCCAACGACAAGTCGGTGGCGGTCACCAGCAAGCGCGGTCGGCCAGCTTGCTCGGTCAGGTCGCCAAAGGTCTTGCCCTGAAACAGGCCATCAAGGCGGCGCTCCAGCAAATTGGAGCGCCCAAACCAGGGCGAGCTCAGGTCGTACAGGTTGCCTGGGCGGAAAGCGTGGCTGATCAAACCATCCTGAAAATTCTGCCGCAAAAACCCGTGCTCAAAGCCCGGAAAGGTCTGCGCCCCAAACGCCGCGTAGTACGCTGCCGTGATGCTGCCGCCCGATACACCACTGATGACATCGAGTTCGTCAAGCAGGCTGACGTTGCGGCCCTGCCACTGCACCCGGGTTTGACGCAGCGCATCGAGCACCCCATAGCCAAACGCTGCAGCCCGAGCACCGCCACCCGAAAGACTGACAAACATCAGCATCGAGCGCTCGTCGCCAGTGGCGTCCGGCAGCACCGGTTTTCGTGCCGCCATGGCATTGAGAGGCTGGTTTTGCCAGGGCCGCACGCTCGAGCAGGCACCGAGCAACAGCAGCATGAGCAGCGTCACTGCACGACAAAAGTCACCAAACCGCGAATCAGCGTGAGTCCACACGGGGTCTTACTTGCGCCAGAATTGGGGGACAAACAATACCATCACCGCCAGCAACTCGAGGCGGCCCATCAACATGCCGATGGTGCAAATCCAGGTTTGAAAGTCGGACAGCGAGGCAAAGCTGCCCTGTGGGCCAACGCTGCCCATGGCCAGACCGATGTTGTTGACGCTTGCCACCACGGCCGATATGGCGCTGACGACATCCATGCCGCTGATCAACAACAACATGGTCAACCCGATATGTGTCGCCAGATAAATCAGCATGAATGCGACCACCGAGGCCATCACCTTGGGCCCGATCACGGCACCACCGAGCCTGACCGGGTTGACGGCTCGCGGATGGACCGCCATCACCAGCTCGCGGCGCGCCTGCTTGAACAGCAAGATCATGCGCACCATCTTCAGGCCACCACCGGTGGAGCCCGCGCAGGTGGCAAAACTGCCCAACGCCAACATCCACACCGGCGCAAAAATCGGCCAGACAGAATAGTCCTGTGTGGCATAACCCGTGGTGGTTGCAAATGACACGACATGAAAGGCCGCATGTCGGAGGCTGTCCCACGGATCGGTGTGAGTCTGGTGATACATCAGCACCCCGGTCACCATGGCCACCGAGGCGATCAACACGCCGACATAGCCGCGCACCTCAGCGTCAACCAACAGTGAACGCAGCGACTTGGCGCGCCACACGATGAAATAGCGGGCAAAGCTCACGCCAGAGAGCGTCATGAACACCATCGCAACGCCCTCTATCGCCGGTGAATTGAAAAACCCGAAACTCGCGTCGTGCGACGACAGCCCCCCTAAGCCCATGGTGGAACACATGTGCATGAAGGCATCGGGCCAGTTCATGCCGGCCCAGTGGTAGGCCAACATGCAGGCACCCGAAAACACAAAATAAATGCTCCACAGGCCACGCGCTGTCTCGGCAATACGGGGGGTGAGCCGGTCGTCCTTGATCGGGCCTGCCGCCTCGGCCTTGTACAGCTGCACGCTGCCCAAGCCCAACAATGGCAGCACCGCCACGACCAACAGCATGATGCCCAGACCACCAAACAGTTGCAGCACGCAGCGCCACACGTTGACCGACACGGGCAACTGGTCCAAACCTGACAAGACCGTGAAACCGGTGGTGGTGAAGCCGCTCATGGTCTCAAAGTAGGCGTCGGTAAAACTCAGGCCATCAATCGCCAACAAAAGAGGAATCGCAGAAAACGCCGGTAACACCGACCACACCAGATTGACCAGCAAGAAGCCGTCACGGGGCAACAACTCGCGGCGGTAATCCATGGTGATATGCCACAGCAAGAAACCCAGCCCACCGGTGATCGCCATGGACATCCACCACACGTTGCGCACCTCCGGGGGGTCGAGCGCCCAGCCCCACGCCAGGGGTATCAGAAACATGAAGGCATAGCCCACCAGGACACGCGCCAGCACATTCAGAACAGGTGCAAAAAAAGCCATGGTGGGTCAGAAGAAAGTGGCGCTGACCAGAAACAGCTTTTCCACCGCGCGCAACATGCGCTTGTCGGGAATAAAGATGATCACATGATCATCAGTCTTGATCATCAGGTCGTGGTAGGGCATCAGCAACTCGCAGATGCCGTTCGTGTCCCGTACCACCCCGCCAATGCGTGCACCCTTGGGCAATTCAATCTGTTCAATGCGCCGCCCCACCAGCCGGGAGGTGCGTGCATCCCCACGGGCCACCCCCTCGATCGCCTCAGCCGCACCCCGGCGCAGGCTGTGCACGGCCGCCACATCACCCCGGCGTACATGGGTCAACAGCTCACCAATGATGGTCTGGGAGGGCGACAACGCAATGTCAATGGTGCTGCCCTGCATCATCTCGGCGTAAATGCGCCGGTTAATCAGCGCGATCACCCGGCGCACACCCAGCCGTTTGGCCAGCATGCTGGACAGAATGTTGTCCTCATCATCCCCCGTGAGGGCGATGAACAGGTCCATGTCGCCCACGTTCTCCTCGGTCAGCAGGTCTTCATCGGTGGCGTCACCTTCAAGTACCAGCACCTCGCTGGGCAAGTCGCTGGCCAGGTATTCGCAACGCTTGCGGTTCTGGTCGATGATCTTCACCTGGCATTGCCCGGCCAGGCTGCGCGCCAGCCGCAAGCCCACTTTGCCCCCACCCGCAATCATGACGCGTCGCACCGGTTGGTCAAAGTTGTGAATGGCCCCCAAGACGTGGCGAATCTTGTCCTTGTCGGCCAGCACAAACACCTCATCACCAGGCAATACGCGGGTGCCAGGCTCCACATGCAGCTCGGCGTCTTGCCGGTAGATTGCCAGCACCCGCATGGTGGCCACAGGAAACAAGGCCTTGAATTCGCTGATGGTGTGGTTGACCAGCTGACCCTCGGCCGAGGCACGCACCGCGATCAGGTGGGCCCGCCCCTGCGAAAACTCCAGCACCTGCAGTGCCTCGGGGTAGTCGATCAGCAGATGGATGTAGTGCATGACCGACTCTTCAGGGCAGATCACATGGTCCACCGCAAAACCGTTCTTGCCCAGCAAAGCATCACCTTCGAGAAACTCGGGCGAGCGCACGCGGGCGATGGTGGTGGCAATGTTGAACACGTCATGCGCGACCTTGCATGCGGTGAGATTGGTCTCGTCCAGTGCGGCGCAGGCAATGAACATGTCGGCATCATCAGCACCCGCACGGCGCAACACCGAGGGCTGGATGCCGTTGCCCGCCACCCCGCGCAGATCCAGCTTGTCTTCCAGCAAGCGCAAACGCTCGGGGTCCGGGTCAATGACCGTGATGTCATTCTGCTCGGAGACCAGACTCTCAGCCACACTCTCCCCGACGCGCCCGGCGCCCAAAATCAGAATTCGCATGCCCAGACCTTGTAAAAGTCAAATCATAGCCGGGTCACCACCCGGCTTCAGGCGTTGCACAACCACTCGCCCTCCTGCACGGCGGCACCGGCATGCTCAAGGTCCTGCACCAGTCCATCGAGTGCCTCGGGCCATGGCACCCCCTGGGCCAGCGCACCCAGTAACGACTGCAAATAGGTGGTGCTGCCCGCCCAGGCCAGCAGCTCGCTGCGCGTGAGCCGTTGCGCTTCCAGCAGTTTGAACTTGAGCAGCACCTTGGCGGCATATCGCCGGTGCCGCTGTGGACTGGCCACAAAATCATCGAGCCGCCGCCGCGCCACGCGCAGGGCAGCCGCCACATCGCCGAATGGACGGCCGTGCCCGGGAATCACCATCGCGGGTTGCAGCGCGGCGATCAGGTCCAGTGTGGCCGCCACTTCGTCGAACGCATCGAGACCGTCAAGCTCGGGGAACACCACGCCAAAGCCACGCTCCCACAGCGCATCGGCCGACACCAGCGTCCGACTGGCCGGCTCGAACAGAATCACGGAATGTGGGTCGTGGCCAGGCGCGGCGTGCACCTGCCACTGCCCGTCACCCAAGGGCAATGGCGTACCGGGCCGCAACACGGTGTCAAATTGAAATGCCGGGCAACACTGTCCGGTCGGTCCGAAACCCAGCGCCTCGGGGTTCCAGTTCTGCACGTGATTTGACAGGCCTGGCGGTATCAGCGTCTGCAGGCTCGGGTAGGCCGCTTGCAGGGCCGCGTTGCCGCCACAGTGGTCACTGTGCAGATGGGTATTGATCAGCGTATCAAGGGGCAAAGGCCCCAGCGCCGCCTGCACCAATGCCAGGGTTTGCTGCGCATGGGTGCAATAGCCACTGTCTATCAGGGCAGCCGGGCCAGCGCCCAGGATCAGAATGTTGTTGCTGGAGAGCCATCCGCGCTCCAGCACAGTGACGCCGGCAGGCAGGGTGAACTCAGTCATGTGGGGGCAGTGCAATAAGAGCGTAGTGATGCTGCCCCGGAATATAAAGGACATGGCGGCAAGGTGCTCGCCAGCCTGACCCCAAAAGGCCACAGGGTGTGTCTGTCACACTGCTGCCATGCAACGAAAATCCGACCACAACGCACCACAAGGACCTTATGCAACCGATTCACAAAATTGCTGTCATCGCCGGTGACGGCATTGGCAAAGAAGTCATGCCTGAAGGCCTGCGGGTGTTGCAGGCGGTCAATCGGCGTTTTGACCTGGGTCTGGAGTTCACCCCTTTTGACTGGGCGCATTGCGACTATTACCTGGCGCATGGCCAGATGATGCCTGATGACTGGAAGCAGCAGTTGGCGGGTTTTGATGCGATTTATTTCGGCGCGGTCGGCTGGCCGGCCACGGTGCCAGACCATATTTCACTCTGGGGTTCGCTGCTGAAGTTCCGCCGCGAGTTTGACCAGTACATCAACCTGCGTCCAGTGCGCCTGTTTGAAGGCGTGCCTTGCCCCCTGGCCGGACGCCAACCCGGCGACATAGAGTATTTTGTGGTTCGCGAGAACACCGAAGGTGAATACACCGCGCTGGGCGGCATCATGTACGAGGGCACTGAACGTGAGATGGTGATTCAGGAGTCGGTCTATTCGCGTCATGGCGCTGACCGGTTGCTGAAATACGCGTTTGAGCTGGCCCAAAGCCGGCCGCGCAAACACCTCACCTTGGCCACCAAGTCCAACGGCATTGCCATCGCCATGCCGTGGTGGGACAAGCGTGCTGATGCGGTGAGCCGTGACTACCCCGAAGTGATGCTCGACAAACAGCACATCGACATCTTGTGCGCGCGCTTTGTGCTGCAACCAGGGCGTTTTGACGTAGTAGCCGCCACCAACCTGTTTGGCGACATCCTGTCGGATCTGGGGCCAGCCACCACCGGTACCATTGGGCTGGCCCCTTCGGCCAACCTGAACCCGGAGCGCAAGTTCCCCTCGCTGTTTGAGCCGGTGCACGGCTCGGCACCCGATATTTACGGCAAGAACATTGCCAATCCGGTGGCGATGGTCTGGTCGGGTGCCTTGATGCTTGACTTTCTTGGGCATGGACAGGGCAAGTTCCGGCTGGCCCACGATGTGATGGTGACAGCCATCGAGCAAGTCTTGAAACGCGGCCCCCGAACTCCTGACCTTGGCGGAATCGCGTCGACAAGCGCCATGGGCATGGCTTTGGCCGAATGCATTGACTTTTGACCTGAGAGCTTCGCCGCCGCGCCGGTGGCAGCAAGGATCACGCTGGTCGAACTAAAATTGCGGCCATCTTTCACAGCCTCTGGATACACACCATGACTCGCTGACACGTCAAGCTGGCGTTTTTTTCAATGGCTGCTGTTTGGCCCAAGCGGCCTGGCTACCGCAGCGTCTCGCGGGCCAAAAGACGTCGGTCCAGCACTTTCAGCCAGGCGGCTTGAATGTTGAACCCATTGGCGTCAACCGCTTTATATTGAAGCGTTTCATGCTTCTAAATTTTTAACATCATCTATGAACAAAAAAGTTTTCATCAAAACCTATGGGTGTCAGATGAACGAGTACGACTCCGACAAGATGAGCGACGTGCTGGGTGCCGCTCAAGGGTACGAGCCAACCGACGATGTCGAGCAGGCCGACCTGATTTTGTTCAACACCTGCTCGGTGCGCGAAAAGGCGCAGGAAAAGGTGTTCTCCGACCTGGGTCGCGTCAAACATTTGAAGAAAAAAGGCGCGCTCATCGGGGTTGGTGGTTGTGTGGCCAGCCAGGAGGGTGCGGCCATCATCGAGCGCGCGCCCTATGTCGATCTGGTGTTTGGCCCGCAAACGCTGCACCGCCTGCCACAGATGCTGGCCGAGCGTGCTCGGCTGAACGCGTCACAGGTGGACATCAGCTTTCCTGAAATCGAGAAGTTCGACCACCTGCCGCCAGCCCGTGTCGAAGGCGCCAGTGCCTTTGTGTCGATCATGGAAGGCTGCTCCAAATACTGTAGCTACTGCGTGGTGCCCTACACGCGCGGCGAAGAGATTCACCGCCCGTTTGACGACATTCTGGTTGAGGTGGCGGGTCTGGCGGATCAGGGTGTGAAAGAGATCACACTACTGGGCCAGAACGTGAATGCCTGGCGCGCACCGATGGGCAGCACGGCCGAGGTGGCCGACTTTGCCACCCTGCTGGAATATGTGTCGGACATCCCTGGTATCGAGCGCCTGCGCTATGTGACCAGCCACCCCAACGAGTTCACCCCCGCGCTGATTGCCGCCTACAACAGGTTGCCCAAACTGGTGAGCCACCTGCATCTGCCGGTGCAGCACGGCTCAGACCGCATTCTGATGGCCATGAAGCGTGGCTACACCGCTATGGAATACAAGAGCACGGTCCGCAAGCTGCGCGCCATTCGTCCGAACATGGCGATGAGCAGCGACTTCATCGTCGGCTTTCCTGGCGAGACCGATGACGACCACCGCAAGATGATGCAGTTGATCGAGGACGTGGGGTTTGACAACAGCTTCAGCTTTATTTTCAGTCCACGCCCCGGCACGCCAGCCGCGAACCTGCCCGATGACACGCCCCACGACGTCAAACTCAGGCGCCTGCAGGATGTGCAGGCCGCCATCAACGCCAACATGGCGCGCATCAGTGCCAGCCTGGTCGGCACGCGCCAGCGCATTCTGGTCGAAGGGGCTTCCAGGCGTGACAGCAACGAGCTGATGGGCCGAACCGAGTGCAACCGGGTGGTGAACTTTGTCGGTCAGCCGCGGCTGATTGGTCATTTGCTGGAAGTGAACATCACCGAAACGCGCACCTATACGTTGCGCGGCGAAGCATTGAGTCAAACGACCGAATCGACCTAGCGCTCTGTCGGACCGATTCGGCGGCTGCGTTGGCGCTTGGACCTCGGCCATTCGCCCGCAAACCACAGTGCCGGCGAAGGTGGCCGGTCAGGGCGTGCAAACAACTTCGGGCAACGCATTCCCGCCACGTTTCAGGAAGCGGCCCGAGCGTACGGTTGCGCCGCGGTGTTCCGCTGTGTAACTCAAAACCCCGTTAACCCACACCTGTTCGATGCCCGCACTGAATTGCACCGGGTTTTCAAAGCTCGCCAGATCCTGAACCGATTGAGGATCAAACACCACCACATCGGCGTAATAGCCTGCCAGCAACTTTCCCCTTTGATCAAGCTGGAACCGCCGCGCCGACAGCGCCGACATTTTGTGGATCGCCTGCTCCAGTTGCAAAACGCCTTTCTCACGCCAATAGCGGGCCAGTACCCGCGGAAAAGCGCCCCACAGGCGCGGATGCGGTCGGTCGTCATGAGGCAAGCCGTCGGATCCGATCATGGACAAGGGGTGTGTGATGACGCGCTGCACATCATCTTCGCGCATCTGAAAGTAACAGGCACCACCGGGCATGAGGCGCCGACAGGCCTCCTGTTGCGACACACCCCAGTCCGAGGCAATGTTCGCCAGATAACGCCCCACCATTTCAGGATGCGGCTGGCTACCGGTGATCAGGATGTCGATCACACCGTCCACCAGGTCTTCGCGCAACACTGTGGAGCCGGCGGTATAGGGGTACACATCCATGCCGATGTCCTGCTGGCGCGCCAGTTGCTCTATCAGGGGCAGGGTTTCCCGGGTTCGTCCCCAGTTGGCAGGTCCGGCACATTTGTGATGCGACAGCACCAGCGGCAAACCTGCCTGGCGCGCGGTCTGCGCTGCCTCCAGCATGGCGGGCAGAATGCCTGCCAGCTCATCGCGGATATGGGTAGCATAAATGCCACCGGCGCGGGCAGCGGCGCATGCCAGGGCGATCAACTCGGCCGGATCGGCGGCATAGGCCTCGCGATAGAAAACACCCGAGGACAGGCCCAGGGCACCGCCTGCCATGGCATCCTCCAGATCGGCCACCATGGCCGCCAGCTCGTCGCTATGCGCCGGTCGATCCAGCTGCGTCATGTGCCGCATCCGCAGCGTGGTATGCCCCACGAGGACAGCAACATTGACGGCCGGTGAATGGGCCTCAATGGCCTGCATGTAGGCACCAACGCTGCCAAATCGGAACTGCTTGTTTCCCAGCAGCGACAGCGGTGCCATTGGTGAATCGGTCACCATTGGAACCAATGAAATGCCGCAATTCCCAACCACCACCGTGGTCACGCCTTGCGACAGTTTCGGCAGCATGGCAGGCGTATCCAGCACGGCCGCATCGTCATGGGTGTGTACATCAATAAACCCAGGCGCAATGACTTTTCCGGTGCAGTCAATGTCCTCAATCGTCATGCCAGACGCGAGTTGTTCACCGTATGCCATCTGACCAGGCGGCGACAACGCCACGATACGGTCACCCACCAGCAACAGGTCGCCCAAATGCGCCGGATGGTTGTCGCCATCGACGATCAGTCCATTTCTCAACAAAGTTGCGTATGCCATCTCAGTTGCTTCTCGCAGGTTGGACAAGGCTTGTTGCGATTCGCGGCTCACACTCCGCGGCGCTATCGGTAAAGCCGGCATATTCGGCACTGTCAAACCCGTGCTTGTGCAGCAGTTGCTTGAACTGCTGCAAGCCATACGCAACCTGAGGACCGAGCCGTTGCGCCAGTCGAACCATCAGTATCTCGAGCACCAACAGATGGGCCAGGTAGGCCTCGGTACCCACCCGCATCACCGCGTCGGGCGGAACCGAGACCCCCAGCACCAGGTCTGCCATTTCGGCCAGCGGTGTATCGGGCTGGGTCATGGCAACCACGGTGGCTCCTTGCGCACGGGCAAATCTGGCCGCTTCGAGCGTGTACGGCATACGACCCACATGGGAGATGACAAAAGCCACACCGTCGGCCCCCAAGGTGCTGGCCGAGACCAGTTGCTGATGGGCATCAAAGATGGCATTGGCATTGCGCCCCAACCGAAACAGGCGGCTCTGCAGCTCATTGGCCATAAAGGTCGAGGCCGCACCCACCGAATAACAATCGATACGTCTGGCAAGTGCCAGGTGTTCGGCAACTTTGTCAATCATCACCGTGTCGATGCGCCGCCCCAGCTCGCTCAGTGAGGCGACCGCCGCCTGGATGATCTTGCTTGACACCTGCTGGGCACTGTCTTCATCGAGCACGCTGCGATGCAAGTGCGAACCCGACACTGCCAGGTCTTGTGCCAATGCCAGCATGAAATCACGCACCGATCCATACCCAAAGCTGCGGCAGGTACGCACCACCGTGGGCATAGACACCTGCGCCTGCTGTGCCAACTGTTCCACCGTGGCACGCGCGACCTGGTGCGGGTCGGCCAGCATTTGGAGCACCACCTTGCCCTGCGCATTGGGCAGGGCAGGTAGCCGCTCGCGCAACTGCTGCAACAACCCGGGTGACGAGCTGACCATGAGCGTCAAAACCGGGTGGAAACGGCACCCGTCACCGCCCCGTCATCTTCCACCAAGGCCAGCCAGCGCCATTTATCAAAAGTGGTACAGGGATGCGAGATCCCCAGGCTGACCCGGTCGCCGACGGCAGGGTGCGGCCCCGCGGAATCAAAGCGCAGGTAGGCGTGCTGATCGTTGAGCGCGCTGATTTTCCAGTCTGACGGAACCGCCTGGGTCGATCGGGAGCCCCGCACAGCCAGGCGTTGCGGCAGCGGCATCTCAAGGTCGTAGGAAATGTCACGCCGGCCACAGGTGAGTAGCGCCAGTCCTGGCTCAGGCACTGACTGCACCATGGTCCAGACTTCCAGTGCGGGCCGCAGCGAGGCATCGAGCCCCTCACGTTGTTCGACCAGGCGCAGAAATCGCGCATAGTTGCCGTGGTCATGCGTGACGTAGCAGCCGGAGCGCAACACCCCACGCATCGGGCGCTTCAAGTCGTGCCACTGCAACAGCGGAATGACCAGGTCAAACACCGCCGAGCCACCCGCGGTGATCAGAAGTTCATCACCCTGAAACAGGTTTTCGGCGTCACACGCCCGAACGACCTCGATGACCCGACGCACCAGTGCGGAGACCTCACGCGCGTCAAGTGCGCTGTCACATCGTGCCACGCTGCCTTCGTAACACTCAACCCCACTGAGCCGCACCACCGGGGACGCTGCCAGCCGCTTGGCCAGTTCCAGTGCCTGCTCCAGCGTGCGGCAACCGGTGCGCTGACCGGCAATCCCCATTTCGAGCAATACATCAAAAACCGGCGTGGCCGTGCGGCGCGTCACCCAGTCTTCAATCAGCGCGAGCTGGGCCACAGAGTCCACCAGAAACCAGACGCGCAAATCGGCATGTTGCGCCAGCAGGGCGGCCAAGGCGTCCAGATCGACATCGCTGAGCACCTGGTTGGCGATGATGATGCGGCGCACACCAGCCTCAACACCCACCGCGGCCTGGTAAAGCGTGGCAAAGGTCATCCCCCAGGCACCGCCCGCCAACTGCTGTTGAAACAACTGGGGAGACATGGTGGTTTTGCCGTGCGGTGCCAGCGCAACGCCTTGACGGTTGGCATACGCCTGCATCCAGGCGATGTTGTGGACCAGCGCGCTGCGCCGTATCGCCGCCAGAGGAAAAGCCAGGTCGTTGGCCAGCACATTCCAACCTTTGGATGCCAGTTCACTGGCTTTGCAGGGGCTGGCGTTGAGGGGGTAGCTTTTGAAGCTGTGATCCAGAGTGAAATCGGTGGTCATGATGAAGGGCTAAGGTCTTGACGCCAGCAGGCATTCCAGTGGCCGGGACTGACTTCGCGCAAAGGTGTCCCGGTACTTGAACAAAGGTCCAGGGCATGTGGACAACGGGTCCGAAAAACGCATCCGGATGGGGGGTTGGCAGGGCTGGGCAAGTCGCCGTGCAACAAGGGGATCTCGCGCCGCTGCGCCGGGTCAGGAACCGGGGCTGCGGCCAGCAAGGCCCGTGTATAGGGGTGCTGCGGCCTTGCGTACAAGGCACGGGTCGGTGCAATTTCCATCACCCGCCCCAGGTAAAGCACCACGACACGGTCGCACAGGTATTCCACCACATCAAGGTCGTGCGAGATAAACAGCAAGGTCAGTTCAAGTTGCTCCTTGAGTTCCCCAAGCAAATTCACCACCTGCGCCTGAATCGAGACGTCGAGTGCCGACAAAGGCTCATCGGCCACAATGAAACGGGGGGCCACGGCCAACGCCCGTGCGATGCCGATGCGCTGACGCTGGCCGCCCGAGAACTCGTGCGGGAAGCGCTGCGCGTGCTCCGGTCGTAGGCCAACCTGTTCCAGCAAGGCATCAATCCGTGGCCCGCGCTGGGCACCCCGGGCCAGGCCATGGGTGTCCAGGGCCTCTGCCAGCACCTGGCGGATACGCATGCGCGGATTGAGACTGGCGTAGGGGTCCTGAAAAATGATCTGGATCTTGGAGCGCAGCGGGCGGTATTGCCCTTGCGATAGTCGCGCCAGATCCACAGCGGTTTCCTGATTCGCGCCACCCGCCGGACGGTACAGCATCTGACCTGCCGTCGGGTCGAGCAGTCGCGTCAACAAGCGGCCAATGGTGCTTTTGCCGGAGCCGGACTCGCCGACAAGACCCAAAGTTTCGCCCCGGAGAATCGAAAAACTCACGTCGTCCACGGCGCGCACGGGTTGTGGACCGTCACCGAAATACTTGCTCAGGCCCCGTATGTCAACCAGGATGTCTTCAACGCTCATGCAGTGACTCCTGTTTGCTGCCGTCCTGACACTGGAGGCAGCGCACCTGACGCCGGTCGCCCATCGGCTCCAGGATGGGCATTTGCACCTCACAGGCCGCCTGGCGCTGCGGACAACGGGGTGCAAAGGCGCACCCGGGCGGCGGTGCCAGCGGACTGGACACCTGGCCCGGAATGGCCACCAGCTGCGGGCGCCGCCCCAAGGCCGGTCCATCGTTCAACGCTCGGCGTCGCGCCACACCGGGCAGGCACGCCAGCAGACCTCGGGTATAGGAGTGTTGGGGTTGGGCAAAAAGCGCGTGCACCGGGGCGGTCTCGACCACCCGACCGGCATACATCACCGCCACCGCGTCCGCATACTGCGCCACCACCGCCAGGTTGTGGGTCACGAACAGCAGGCTCATGCCAGTTTCTTTCAGCAAGCGCCCCATCAAGGCCAGGATCTGCGCCTGGATCGTGACATCCAGCGCGGTGGTCGGCTCATCGGCAATCAGCAGGGTCGGATGGCAGGCCACCGCCAGGGCAATCATCACGCGCTGGCGCATGCCCCCCGAGAGCTGGTGCGGATACTCCGAAATCCGTCGGGGCGCTGCCGGAATCTCCACCAGGTCCAGCATGCGAAGTGCGTGCGCCCACGCGGTAGCGCGATCCATCTTCAAATGCAGTCGCGCGGACTCGGCAATCTGCTCTCCTATAGTGAGCACCGGATTAAGACTGGTCATTGGCTCCTGAAAAATCATGGCCATCTCATTGCCGCGCAGACGTCGCAGCGCGTCTTCGGGCAAAGCCAGCAGATTGACGCGCTGTCCATCGCGCCGGACAAACCAGGCTTGGCCGTCCACCCGGGCTTGCGAGGTTTTGGCGTGTAGGCCCATCAAGGACAAGCTGGTGACCGACTTGCCCGACCCCGACTCGCCAACCAGTGCCAGCGTCTGGCCCGGCGCAATGCTGAAGGACACATCGGCCACGCTTTGAATGCGTCCTGCATCGGTGGCAAACGAGGTGGACAGTGCGTGCACCGCCAGCCGGGGTTGCTGGATCACATCGGCTTTCATACGGCTTTCTTCAGCTTCGGGTCCAGCAGGTCGCGCACACCATCGCCCAGCATTTGCAAGGACACGGCGGTCAGGATGATGGCAAGGCCAGGGCACAAAATGGTCCAGAAAGCCTTGTCGGAATACTCCAGACTGCCCGCGATCATGGTGCCCCAGGTTGGAATATCGGGCGGGACACCCACGCCCAAAAACGACAACCCGGCCTCAGCCAAAATGGCATAAGCGAAGATAAAAGTCACCTGCACCAGAATCGGTGACATCAGGTTGGGCAGGATGTGTGACCACAAGATGCGCGGGGTGCCCACGCCCAAAGCCCGCGCCGCATCGACAAAGAGCAGTTCCCTCAGCACCAGGGTGGCAGCCCGCACCACCCGTGCCACACGGGGTGTGTAAACAATCACCAGCGCCAGCATCACATTCCAGAGTGACACGCCCAGAATCGACACCAGGGCGATACCCAGCAGGATGTCGGGAAATGACATCATGGCATCGACCAAGCGCATCAAGGGCGCATCCAGACGCCGGAAAAAGCCCGCCATCACACCCATCAGGGTTCCCAGCAGCACCGCACCGGCAGCCGTGACAAACCCGATCAGCAGCGAGTACCGCGCACCATACACAATGCGCAGCAGCACGTCCCGACCGAGCTCATCCGTGCCGGCCGGATGCGCCCAAGATGGCGCAAACAGGCGCTCGCTGACGTTGATCTCGTTCGGATCTGCCGCCGACAGCCAGGGATAAACCGTGGCCACGCTCACCACGAAGGTCAGTAACAGGGCGGCCATCAGCACCACCCTGCGGGCAAACAGGCGACGCAACACCGGTGCGGCCAGGGGAAACCATCGGTCCAGCCCGTTGGTCAGGGGAGCCACGACGGCGCTCATCTGCCCTCCAGCCGGATTCGGGGATCCACCAGCGTGTAAAGCAAATCGATCATCAGGTTGATGAACACATAGATGCCCGCAATCACCAATAACGTGCCCTGAATCACCGGGTAGTCACGTCGCAGCACCGCGCGGACCACCAGATTGCCAACCCCGGGCAAGTTGAAGACTGTTTCAGTCACCACCGTGCCGCCAATCATCAGCGCCACGGTCAGTCCCAGCACGGTGATGATGGGAACCAAGGCATTTCTCAGCACGTGCTTGAACATTACAACCCGCTCCGGCAAGCCCTTGGCGCGGGCGGTCCGCACAAAATCTTCACCCAGAATGTCAAGCATCGAGGCGCGCGTAAAACGAATGATGAGCGCTGAATTCAGCAAGCCCAAAACAGACGCTGGCAGCACCAGGTGATACAGACGCGCACTCAGACCCATGCCCGGGTCGCCATAGCCGGAGGCGGGAAACCAGCCCAAATGCACGGCAAAAAACTGGATCAGGATCAGCCCCATCCAGAAGCTTGGAATGCTGGCACCCAGCATGGCCAAGCCGCTCAAGAGTTGATCAGGCAAACTGCCACGCCAGATGGCGGCCACCATGCCAAAGGGAATGCCGATGGCGGCCGCGATGGTCACCGCAAAAAATGCCAGAAACAAGGTTGGCTCGGCACGCTCGAGCAGCGCCTGGGCCACGGGTCGTTGCAGAAAGATAGACTGTCCCAGGTTGCCCTGCAGCAATTCGCCCATCCACAACGCAAACTGTGTCGGTAGCGGCTTGTCCAGACCATACTGCGTGCGGGCCTTGGCGACATCTTCCACCGTGGCCTGATCGCCCAGCATCAGCGCCATGGGGTCGCCAGAAGCCAGACGGGTCAGAAGGAAGACCAGCACCGCCACAATCATCAACACCACCGCGGCTCCGGCCAGCCGATTCAGCAGAAACCGCATGGTCTAAAGGTGCTTACTTGGTCAGGCCGGTGTTCCAGAAGAATGGCCAGGTGGACGGGGTATAGCCTTCGAGCTTGGCCGACCGAACCGACAAGGCATTGAATTTACCGACCTCGATAAAAGGCACTTCGTCGTAAATGGTTTGCTGCACCTTGCTCCACAGCGGGCCGCGCTTGGCCAGATTGGTTTCCTGATTAAAGGCGGCCAATGTGGCTTTCTTGGCCGGGCTATCCCACCAACCGGGCGCACCATCGCCCAATTGCGGCGGTGACAGCATTGGCTCCGGGAACAGGCCGGAATGGGTAAAGTAAACATCCCACAGCTTGGAGTCGTTGCGTCTTTGCACCAGGGTGGCCCAATCGACGATTTGCAGGTCAGCCTTGAATCCGGCTTTCTTGAGCTGTTCGGCCATGACCAGGGCCATGTTGTAGTGAAACTCGTATTGGCGACTGGCCATGATGCGAATGGGCTGACCGCTGTAGCCCGCTTTGACAGCGAGATCCTTGCCAACGATCGGGTTGCGCTGGTTGTACAGATCTGTTCCGGCAGACGAATAATAGGGCGTGCCCTTGGGGAAAAAGTTGGGCTCGACCACAAAGAACCGGTTGTCGCCAAATCCGCCCGCCAGCATTTCCCCTGGGCCCGAGGCAGCCTGCACCGCACGGCGCATGGGTTGGCTGGCCATCACACCCTCTTTGGTATTGAACACGATGTACGGAAAGCCAAAGTTCTTGGTCACGATAGGCACCACACTGGCGCCAGCCTTCTCGACTCGACCAATGGCTTCAACCGGCAACAGGTCCGCGTAGTGAAACTGCCCGGACAAAGCACCCTCGACCCGGGTATTGGCATTGGGCACCGGAATAAAGCGAAGCTCGTCCAGCACCGCTTCACGACGACCTGCATAGCCACTGGGGGCCTCCTTGCGCGCACTGTAACCATCATGGCGGACCAGCACGGTGTACTGGTCAGGCTTGCGTTCCTTGAACTTGTAGGGGCCTGTGCCAATGAAGTCTTTCAATTGCGGGGCAATGCTTTCCTTGGCCATGATGACCGCCATGCCACTTGGCAATGCCAGTTGTGCCAATAACGGGGCATAGAGCGTCTTCAGGCGAAGCTCGAGACCGTGCGTTCCCTTGGCTGTCAGAGAAGCGACCTCCTTGCCAACCGCTTTGCCCCGGGGTGCCAGCTCCATCCAGCGGTTGAGTGATGCAACCACGTCATCGGCATTGAGCTCACGCCCGTTGTGCAACATCACGCCTTTACGCAAGGTGATGCTGTAGGTCAGCCCATCCTTGGACACCACCGGCAGGCTTTCGGCCAGCATGGGTGCAATGCCCCAATTGGCATCAAAGGTGTACAGCGGCTCGTAGACGTGCTGCATGATGGTGCCAACCAGGTCTGCCGTGCTGGTCATCGGATCCAATCCTTGCGGCTCGCCAACCATCGCCAGATTGGCAGCCCCGCCTCTGGCCGGCGCTGCCACAGCCACACCCGCCAACGCGAAACTCAGCGCACTGGTAGCGGCCATCAGGCCGAGCAGGTGACGTCTGCTCTGAGGGCGAACCGCAGAAGGCGCAGAAAAAGGGAACTCGGGGGTACTTGGTGACTGGCGATGCATCATGACTCCTCAATTAAAAAGTAATAAAATTACAATTATTGATGCTAAGCTTGAGTTTTCCTGTTGTCAACGGTATTTTTCCTTATTCAATGTAAATTTTTTACAACTGGAGTCTTCAATGTCAAATGTTGAAATGTTGGGTCAGGCCCCTTTGGCGTCCGACCGCCTGGCGCGACCGCTGTCGCCCGCCACACGTGCGGGTGATTTTGTATTTGTCTCAGGTCAGGTGCCCACGGACGACCAGGGTCAAGTCATTGTCGGTGGCATCGAAGCGCAGACCCGCCAAGTCTTCGAGCGCATCAAACAGGCGTTGGCATTGGCTGACTGCACCCTGGCCGATGTGGCAAAGGTGAGTGTGTGGCTGGACGATGCGCGCGACTTCGGCAGCTTCAACCGTGTGTACATGGAGTGCTTTGGCGATCACCGCCCCGCGCGCTCCACGGTAGAGTCGCGATTGATGATTGACGCCAAGGTGGAGATGGATGTCACGGCTTACAAGCCTGGCCAGAAACCTGCCTGAGCGGGGCAGCTGAACAAGGGTGCCGCGCCCACGAGGACCCAACCCCGAGCGCACCAAAGATCACTGCTCGAACTGCGGCTGCAACTGCCGGATGCGGCTCAGCACCATGGCCGCGGCGGCGGTGCGGGTTTCGACGCCGAGTTTGACAAACACGCGCTCCAGGTGTTTCTTGACGGTCATCGGGCTACTGCCCACTATGTCGCCAATGTCGCGGTTGATCTTGCCCTTGACCACCCAGTACAGCACCTCTGCCTCGCGCGGGGTAAGTTTGAAGCTCAGAGCGATGCTCTCGATCACGCTGGCGTCGCTCACCTCCTGCATGATGATCAGCCAGTCTCCGCCACCGTCGCTGTCGCCAATCTGCTGATGCAAACGGAAGGTCAGGCGTTGCGAGCCCAGCTCAATGCTCAGGCGCGGCGGCTCGGCCAGCACCTCTTTGGCCTGTACATGACGGCGCAACCAGGCCAGCACCGGAATCGGCGTGGTGGGCGCGTCGGTGCCGTAATAGCGCAGCAACAACTCACGCGCCAACGGTGTCTGCCACATCAGACGGCCATCACTCACCCGCACCGTGATGCTGGCATAACCAAAGGCATCCAGGGCGCTGCGTGCCTGGCGCTTTTCACGCGCACCCTGCAAATGCACTGCCATGCGCGCCAGCACTTCCTTGGGTTTGATCGGCTTGGTCACGTAATCAACCCCGCCACACTCCAGCGCGGCCACCAGGTATTCGGTATCGGTCAACCCGGTCATGAAAACAATCGGGATGTGCGCGGTCTGCGCTGTGGCCTTGAGCCGGCGCGCCACTTCAAAACCGTCCAGACCCGGCATCATGGCGTCCAGCAAAATGATGTCCGGCAACACCTGAGCGGCACGCTGCAATGCCGCCTCGCCGTGCGTGGCCACCAGCACGGTGTACCCTGACTCATCCAGCGCGTCATGCAGCATCGCCAGGTTGTCGGGCACGTCGTCGACGATCAGCACCACATCGCTGTTGGCGCGGTCCAGGGTGCGATCAAGCAGCGGGCGCGGCAGGGTGGTGAGCAAATCAGCTTTCATGGGGCACAGCGGCCAACTTGCCGACCATGGATTCAAACTGGAACTGTTTGGCCAGCGCACGCATGTCGTTGACAAACCCGGCGCAATCAGGATGAAGTCGATCAATCTCATCGAGCTGGTTCAAGATGCCCCGGTAATAGCCCAGTGCCACCAGTTCACGCAGGGCTTCAAGTGGCTGGCGCGGCGGAATGCACACCTCGGCCGCGCCTGCGACCGATTCGCCTCGCGGCGGCTCAGGTGGGGTATCGAGCCACGTCAACGTCAGGCGTCGCTCCAGCCAGTCCAGCAAGTCCGCATGGCGCACCGGTTTGAGGATGAAATCTTCTGAAGGGATACCAACGTCGTTGTCAAGCCCACGGTCAAAGGCGTTGGCCGACACGATGGCGATGCAGGGCGGTGGATGAGGGCTGCCCTGTTGCAGCACACGCAGGCGGCGAATCGTCTCCCAGCCGTCGATACCGGGCATTGCCAGGTCCATCAGGATCGCTGCGGGCTGGTAGCCGGCGGCCAGCAGGTCCAGGCAATCATGGCCACTGGCGGCCAGTCGCAGTTCAAACCCGAGCGGTTGCAACACTTGCACCAGCAGCTCCCGGTCAGCCTCTTCGTTGTCCACCACCAGGATGCGCCGTCGCGGTCCGGCGTAACTCAGGCGTGGGCGGCGCACAAACAGGCGGTTCTGATGTTTGGATGCGGGTGAGTACACGGTTCCGCTGGCCGCCACCCGCACCTCGGGCAAGAACAATTTAACCTTGAACACGGAGCCTTCACCAGGTGCACTGCGTACCGTGAGTTCGCCACCCATCAGGTCGGTGAGCATTTTGGCGATGGTCAAACCCAATCCGGCCCCGGGTGGGCTGCCCGTACTGCCATGACTGCCGCCACGGGTAAAAGGCTCAAAAATCCGCTCATGCTCCTGTGCGGACAGCCCTGGACCGGTGTCTTCGATTTCCAGCCAGGCCATTTCCCGCGCATGGCGCACCCGCAACAGGACATGCCCTTTGCTGGTAAATTTGAGCGCATTTCCCAACAGGTTGATGAGAATCTGGCGCACACGCTTCTCGTCGGCACGTACCACCAGGGGCAGCACCCCCTCAATCTCCAGGTTGAACGCCAGACCCTTGGCTTGTGCCTCAAGTTCAAACAGTCCGGCAATGTCGTGGATCAGTTCGGCAAACTGCATCGGCTTGGGCGTGAGCGTCAGACGACCCGCCTCGATGTGGGCTATATCAAGCGTGCCTTCGATCAGCGACAGCAGGTGTTCACCGCCGCGCTTGATCACGTTCACGGCCTGTTTGCGATGCGGTGGAATGGCGCTGTCTTCACCCATCAGCTGCGCGTAACCCAAAATACTGTTCAGCGGGGTGCGCAGCTCGTGGCTGATGGCGCTGATGTATCGGCTTTTGGCCTGGTTGGCCAGGTCGGCGGCAGCACGGGCCTGCTCGGCCACCTGTTTGGCCTGCTGCAGCGCCTGGTCGGTTTGGCGGTGCAGCTCAATCTCACGAAGCAGCAGACGGGTTTGGCGGTTCGACTCTTCCTGCGCCACCCGTCGGCTTTGGTGCGCCAGTACCACCCACCAGGCCACCAGCCCGGCGATCAGGATCAGCGCCAGGTACAGCTTGATGTAGGCGGTGCGCAGAACATCGCGGGTGATGTCGCGCGAGGCCAGGTGAAACACCGAGTCGGCCAGCGCGCGCGATTCCTGGTGGTACAGCAGACCCAGCACACAGGCCAGGAGCGGCGCGATCACCAGCATCAACAACAAAAACGTGCCCAGGCCCTTGTCCAGATAGGCCCAGGCCGGCCTGGGCAGCAGCCAGCGCAAACTGCTTTGCCATTGGCTCGACAGGCTGGCCTGGGGCTTGCACAGGTCGCCGCAGCGCGCATCGAGTGTGCAGCACAAGGAGCAGATCGCACCCTGATACGCCGGGCAATGCGCCATGTCAGGCGCCTCATAGTCACGTTCACAGATCACACAGCGTTGCACCTGCAGACGTTGGTCACTGGCTACATCGCCCGGTGCCAGCACCGCCGCGCGCGCCAGGTAATACTTGCCGCGCGTCACAAAAGCTATCAATGGTGAAGCAACTAACGCCGTGCCTAAAGCGATCAAGGCCGAAAAGGCTTGTGCCATGGCACCAAACGCACCCAGGTAGGCCGACACCGACAACAGCGAGGCCAGCACCATGGCGCCGACACCCACCGGGTTGATGTCGTACAGGTGGGCCCGCTTGAACTCAATGCCTGGCGGCGAAAGACCCAAAGGCTTGTTGATCACCAGATCCGCCACCACCGCCATCATCCAGGCAATCGCCAGGTTTGAATACAAACCCAGCACATCACCCAGCGCGGCAAACACGTTGAGCTCCATCAAAGCAAAAGCAATCAGCGTGTTGAACACCACCCACACCACCCGCCCCGGGTGGCTGTGTGTCAGCCGCGAGAAGAAATTGCTCCAGGCCAGCGAGCCTGCGTAGGCATTCGTGACATTGATCTTGATCTGCGACAACACCACGAACAGCGCGGTGGCCGCCACCGCCCACCCGTAGTGGGGAAACACATATTCATAGGCAGCCAGGTACATCTGGTTGGGGTCGACTGCACGGTCCAGCGGCACGGCATGGCTGATGGCCAGATACGCCAGCAGTGCGCCACCGAGCATTTTCAAGACGCCGAGCAAAACCCAGCCCGGCCCGCCGATCAACACCCCCAGCCACCATTGCCAGCGGGTGGCCGGCGTGACCGGCGGCATGAACCGCAGGTAGTCCACCTGCTCGCCCATTTGCGTCATCAAAGCGATGCCCACTGTCAACGCCGCACCAAACAGAGGCAGACTGAAGGCATCCGCCCCCTGACGCTCACCAATGTAGTGCGCCACGCCGGAGAACGCACCGGGGTCACGCAGCAGCACATAGACAAATGGCACCACCAGCATCACCAGCCACAGCGGTTGCGTCCACACCTGCAGGCGACTGATGGTCGAGACCCCGTGCGTGACCAGCGGAATCACCACCAGGGCGCAAACCAGGTAACCCCAGCGTGGCTCAATACCCAGCGCCAACTCCAGCGCATAGGCCATCACCGCTGCCTCCAACGCAAAGAATATGAAGGTAAAGGAGGCGTAGATGAGCGAGGTGATGGTCGAGCCGATGTACCCAAACCCGGCACCACGGGTGAGCAAATCCATGTCGACACCATAGCGCGCCGCATAGATGCTGATCGGCAAACCGGCCATGAAGATGATCAACCCGGTGACCAGAATGGCCCACAGGGCATTGGCAAAACCATACTGCACCAACAGAGTCGCGCCCACCGCCTCCAGAATCAGAAAGGACGCGGCGCCGAACGCCGTGTTGGCGACCCGCCACGGCGACCATTTACGAAAGCGCTGGGGGGTGTAGCGCAGCGCGTAGTCTTCCATGGTTTCGCTGGCCACCCAGCCGTTGTAGTCGCGACGCACCAGCGTGATGCGCTGCACCGCTTTGGCGGCAGACGCGGTTTCAGGGGCAACAGTAGCGGTGTTGGAGCTCACATGTAGTATGGGTGCAGTTTTCGTGCCACACGCCCTGACTGAGCGGCACAAGTTTTGCATAATGAAGGTATGAAACTCCTCCTCGTTCTGCTTGTTCGGCCGGCATGGGTGACCGAACAGGCCAATTCATCAAAGCATTGAGTAAAACGAAATGGAACTGGCTCCTCGTGAAAAAGACAAGCTCTTGCTTTTCACCGCTGCGCTGCTGGCCGAGCGCCGCAGGGCGCGTGGCCTCAAGCTCAACTACCCCGAGGCTGTGGCGCTGATCAGTGCCGCCGTGATGGAGGGCGCACGCGACGGCAAAACCGTGGCCGAGTTGATGAGCGCCGGGCGCACCGTGCTGTCCCGCGCCGATGTGATGGACGGCATTGCCGAGATGATTCCGGACATTCAGGTCGAGGCGACCTTCGCTGATGGCACCAAACTGGTGACCGTGCACCAACCGATTGTTTGAGTTTTTTCACCCTACACCGCACTTCCCAACCACAACACTGGAGACCTTGGCATCATGAGCATTCAATTGGCAAAAACATCTCTTTTCATCGCTGCCTGTGCAATATCGACGGCCGCGAGTGCTCATACCGGCCATGCAACTTTGAGCCTGATGGACGGATTGGCCCATCCCTTCGGTGCTGACCACCTGCTGGCAATGCTGGCGGTGGGTGTCTGGTCGGTCAGCGCTCTGCCGTCCGGCAAAGTCTGGCAGGGGCCGGCGGCGTTCATGTTGGCGTTGTTGTTGAGTGCGGTTCTGGGTGCCAGTGGCGTGACTGTGCCCTACCTCGAGCACGCCATTGCCTTGTCGGTCGTGCTGTTTGGCTTGATGCTGGTATTGGCGACCAAGCCCATGCCCACAGCGTTCGGCCTGGGTCTGATCGCGCTGGCGGCGTCGCTGCACGGCCTGGCCCATGGCGCTGAGACGCCAGAGGCCGGCTTTGTGGGTTACGCCGCCGGCTTCTTGCTGGTCACCGGCGTGTTGCACCTGAGCGGTGTGGGCATGGGGTTGAGCCTGCGCTGCTGGCTCGCAGCGCGCAGCGTCAGCGTTCTGGGTGGGCTGGGTGCGGCGCTGGGTATGGCTGGCCTGTACCTGTTCAGCCAAGTCTGACGGGCGCAGCATGATCCCGGGCGAAATCATCACCGACGCAGGGGAGCATGTGCTGAATGCGCATCGGCGCACCTGCACGCTGGTGGTGAGCAATGGCTCCGAGCGTCCCATTCAGGTGGGCTCGCACTACCACTTTGCCGAAACCAACGGCGCGCTGAACTTTGACCGCACGGCGGCGCGCGGTATGCGGCTGAACATCGCCTCAGGGCTGGCGGTGCGTTTTGAGCCCGGTCAACAGCGCACGGTGGAACTGGTGGACTATGCCGGTGCCCGTGTGGTGCATGGTTTTCGCGGACAGCTGATGGGGGCCCTCTGATTGCGATGATTTCGGCCTCTAGCGCATATCCAGTAAGCGATAACAGCTCTCTTTTTTGAAGGTTTTGACATGGCCACGATTGGACGCAGCGCCTACGCCGAGATTTTTGGCCCCACCGTGGGTGATCGGGTGCGCCTGGCCGATACCGCTCTGATCATTGAGGTGGAGCAGGACTACACCCTGCGCGCTGGTTCATATGGCGAAGAGGTCAAGTTTGGCGGCGGTAAAACCATCCGTGACGGCATGGCGCAAAGCCAACGCACACGCGCTGAAGGTGCCGTTGACACGGTGCTGACCAACGCACTGATCCTGGACCACTGGGGCATCGTCAAGGCCGACATCGGCTTGAAGGGCGGGCGCATTGCCGCCATCGGCAAGGCCGGCAACCCTGATACCCAGCCGGGCGTGGACATCATCATTGGCCCGGGCACCGAGGTGATCAGTTGCGAGGGCAATATCGTCACCGCTGGCGGCATCGACAGCCACATCCACTTCATCTGTCCGCAGCAAATTGAAGAAGCGCTGGCGTCAGGCGTTACCACCATGCTGGGCGGTGGCACCGGGCCCGCCACCGGCACTTTTGCCACCACCTGCACGCCCGGGCCGTGGAGCATTGAGCGCATGCTGCAGGCGGCTGATGCCTTTCCGATGAACCTGGGTTTTCTGGGCAAGGGCAACGCCAGCCTGCCTGCCGCCTTGCACGAACAGGTCAATGCCGGCGTGATCGGCCTGAAGTTGCACGAAGACTGGGGCACCACGCCGGCAGCCATCAGCAATTGCCTGGACGTGGCCGACCAGACCGATGTGCAGGTGGCAATCCACTCCGACACGCTCAATGAATCGGGCTTTGTCGAAAACACCATTGCCGCCACCAAAGGGCGCGGCCTGTGCGCTTTTCACACCGAGGGCGCCGGTGGCGGCCATGCGCCCGACATCCTGAAAGTGGTGGGTGAGGCCAACTTTTTGCCGAGTTCCACCAACCCGACCATGCCCTACACCGTCAACACGCTCGACGAGCATGTTGACATGCTGATGGTCTGCCACCACCTCAATGCAGGCATTGCCGAGGACCTGGCGTTTGCCGAAAGCCGCATCCGCAAGGAAACCATCGCCGCCGAAGACGTGTTGCATGACCTGGGTGCCATCAGCATGATGAGCAGCGACAGCCAGGCCATGGGCCGCGTGGGCGAGGTCATCATCCGCACCTGGCAGACCGCCAGCAAGATGAAGACGCAGCGCGGCTGGCTGGCCCCGCCGCTGGTGCTGGGCAGCATCCAGACCGAGGCCGCGCTGGTGGAGCATAAAGAGCGCAATGACAACTTTCGCGCCAAACGCTATGTAGCCAAAACCACGATCAACCCGGCGATTGCGCACGGCATCAGTCATGAGGTCGGCAGCATCGAGGTCGGCAAATGGGCCGATCTGGTGGTGTGGAAGCCTGCATTTTTTGCCGTGAAACCAGCGCTGATCCTTAAAGGCGGCTTCATCGCCATGGCCGCCATGGGCGACCCCAACGCGAGTATTCCGACCCCGCAGCCAGTGCACTATCGGCCGATGTTTGGTGCCTTTGGTGGCGCGCTGGCGCGTGGCTCGCTCACCTTTGTCTCGCAGGCAGGGCTGGCTGCGGGCATCAAGGAGCGCTTCGGCTTGGCCAAGACCTTGAGCGCGGTAAAAAACATCCGCGGCGTGCGCAAACAACACATGGTGCACAACCACTACCTGCCCAGCATGGAGATTGATGCCCAAACCTACAGTGTCCGTGCCGATGGGCAACTGCTGACCTGCGAACCCGCAGTGAGTTTGCCGATGGCGCAGCGGTATTTCCTGTTTTGATTTACATGCTGAATTACAGAACCACCACCCGATCCTCCAGCCCTTTCCCCCAAGTCAGCAAACGCACGGTGCGATGCTCGGGTACCCAATAGGGATCCTGTTCAATCAGTTCAACGGCCCGCTCACGACGACATACCTCCATGACCCACATGCCACCCACAAACGGGGACACGGGCGACTCACGACAACCACCGGCAATCAGGATCTCGTCTGTGTGGCGTCGCAGGAAGGTCTGAAAAGATGGCGATCCAGCGCATAGATTTCTCCGAAACAATCCAGTCCATCTCATTGTCACAGACCCTGCTCTAGATCCAACTTCACCCATGCTCCAGGTCTCCAAACTCATTCCTCAAGGCGCCGGTCTGGCGGCGGCATTGCTCAAACGTGCCAGCACCGTCGAGCTGGACTGGGATATTCGACAGAAGAGCCGCTTTGAGGTCACTGATTCAGCGGGCCGCATTCTGGGAGTTTTTCTGCCACGCGGCACTGTCGCACGCGGAAGTGATGTGCTGGTGGCGCAAGACGGCTCGCTGATTCGCGTGCTGGCCGCGCCACAGCCGGTGCTCAAAATCACCCACTGCCCCAAGCATGGCTCGGCGTTTGACCTCATCCGCGCCGCCTACCATCTTGGCAACCGGCATGTCCCCATTGAGCTGCAGCCCGATCACCTGAAGATCGAACCCGATCACGTGCTGGCCGACATGCTGCGCGCCATGCACCTGATCGTGACCGAGGTGGGCGAGCCGTTTGAGCCAGAGAACGGTGCCTACGCCACCGGTGGGCATTTTGGCGGGCACCGACATGACCACAGCAAGAGCGACGCCCATGAGCATGGCCCGGGCTGCACCCACAGCCATTGAACCCGCCGCACCGATGAACCCCAGCAGCCTGCTGCAATTGATGTGGCTGGCCTCGCCAGCCTTGCCAGTAGGGGGGTTTTCATACTCGGAATGCCTGGAAGCGGCGGTGGATGCCGGGCTGGTCGCTACAGAAGCAGATGCATCGGAGTGGCTGCTGGCGCAACTGCACAGCAGCCTGGCGCGGGCCGATCTGGCACTGATCGCACAGGCTGTTCCCGCCTGGCAGGCAAGCGATATGGTGCGCATCGCGCAGCTCAACAGCTGGGTACTGTGCACCCGGGAAAGCAGCGAACTGCGCGCGCAAACCGAACAAATGGGCCGCTCCCTGCTGGAGTGGCTGCGCAACCACACCACCGCACCACCCGCACAGATCCAGCGGCTGGCTGATCTACAGCCGACCTACCCGCTGGCGTTTGCGCTGGCGGCGAGCAGCACCGGCGCCGCGCTGCGGGACTGCCTGCTGACCTATGCCTTTGGCTGGGCCGAGAACATGATGCAGGCCGCTATCAAGGCGGTGCCGTTGGGCCAAAGCGCCGGGCAACGCATCTTGTCGGCGCTGGCGGCCGACATTCCAGCTGCGGTGGACCATGCCCTGACGCTGGGTGACGACGAACGCCAGGCCTTTAACCCGATGCTGGCCATTCTGAGCAGCCAGCATGAAGTGCAATATTCAAGACTTTTCAGGTCCTAGCGCATATCCAGTAAGCCTTTATGACTCTTATTTTTATATCAACCTGACACCATGAATTCCCCCTTGCACCACATCCCGAATCGCACCAAACCACTGCCACCCCTGCGCGTGGGCATTGGCGGCCCGGTCGGCTCGGGCAAAACCACCCTGCTTGAAATGCTGTGCAAAGCCATGCGCGAGCAATACGACCTGGTCGCCATCACCAACGACATCTACACCAAGGAAGACCAGCGCCTGCTGACCGTCAGCGGCGCGCTGCCACCCGAACGCATCATGGGGGTGGAGACCGGCGGCTGCCCGCACACCGCCATCCGCGAAGACGCCTCGATCAACCTCGAAGCCATTGACCGCATGCTGGTGGACTTTCCCAACGCTGACATCGTCTTTATTGAGAGCGGCGGAGACAACCTGGCCGCCACCTTCAGCCCCGAGCTGAGTGACCTGACCATTTACGTCATCGACGTGGCCGCCGGCGAAAAAATCCCGCGCAAAGGCGGCCCGGGCATCACCAAGAGCGACCTGTTTGTCATCAACAAGACCGACCTGGCCCCCCATGTGGGTGCCAACCTGGACGTGATGCGCGCAGACACCATGCGCATGCGCAACACGCCAAAAGGTGTCAAGCCATTCGTCATGACCAACCTGAAAACTAACGCTGGTTTGACTGAGGTTGTGGCATTCATCGAACAACGCGGCATGCTCTCAGCTCGCTAAAGCCAATATCGGCCACACAAGAATCAAGCGATCTGGCCATTGCTGCCGCCTGGTGAGCGAACGCCATGGTGCTACATTGTCATCTCGTACACAAATCGAGAGACAGACCTACGCTGCCACCGGCAGCGCGTCAATATTGCGGTAAAGATGATGGACATGCTTGACGACGACCTGTCCGCCAGCAGCGCACTGGTGGTCGATGCCAACCCAACTTCGCGCTCCATTCTGGTGTCGCAGCTGCGTGACTTTGGCATGGGCGCGGTGGTGCAGTGTGCGCGCCTGACCGACGCACGGCGCCAGCTGGAATACCGCAAATTTGATGTGGTACTGTGTGAGCATCACTTTGCGGGCGAGAACACCTCAGGGCAGGACCTGCTCGATGATCTGCGGCGCAACCAGCTGCTGCCGTTTTCGACCGTTTTCATCATGGTGACCGGTGAGGCCACCTACACCAAGGTGGCCGAGGCTGCCGAATCTGCGCTGGACGGCTACCTGCTCAAACCCCACAAAGCCACCCAGTTGGGTGAGCGCCTGCGCCAGGCACGCGTTCGCAAAGCCTCGCTGCAGGAAATTTTTAGCGCCATCGAATCCCAGGACTTTGAACTCGCGGCTAACCTGTGCCTGAAGCGTTTCATCACACGGGGCAGATTCTGGCTTTATGCCGCACGGGTGGGGGCCGAACTGTTGTTGCGGGTGGGCAAGTACGACCAGGCACAGAAACTGTATCAAGCCGTTGTGGATGCCAAAACCCTGCCCTGGGCCAAGCTGGGTGTTGCTCGCTCGCTACTGGATGAGGGGCAAACCGGCAAGGCCGTCAGCACACTGGAGAACCTGATCAAGGAAGACCCCAGCTACACCGACGCCTACGACGTGATGGGGCGTGCCCAGTTCGAGCAGGGCCGTTTCGAGGCGGCGCTGGAAACCTACAAAATGGCCAGCGAACTAACCCCATCGTCCATCACCCGGCTGCAAAACCTTGGCATGATGAGTTACTTTGCCGGCAAATCGGCGCAGGCCGAACACTACCTGGATCGCACCACACGCCTGGGTCTGGATTCGAAAATGTTTGACTGCCAGACCTTGGTGTTGCTGGCATTTGTGCGGCTGGGGCGCGGTGACAGCAAAGGCTTGCAGCGCTGCCGCGACGACTTCTCCCGCCTGATGGAGCGTTACCCCGACAGCCGTCGCCACCAGCGCCTTGCCGGCACGGTCGACGCACTGCTGCTGATCGCGCAACGTCAATATGCGCAGATGATCCAAGTGGTGCGAACCTTGTGCAAGCAGATCAAAGACCCGGAGTTTGACTACGAGTCGGCCTCCAATCTGGTGTCGCTGCTGGCACAACTGGCCGACAAGGCGATTCAGCTGGAAGAGGTTGACGCGGTGATCGACGCCCTGGGCTTGCGCTTTGCCGGCACGCGCGCCTTGTCCGAGCTGTTGGCCGGGGCCGCCAGCGCCCATCCAGCGTATGCCGCGCGCATTCGCAGCGCGCATGCACAGGTCCTCAAACTGGCCGAAAGCGCCATGACCCTGAGCCTGTCGGGCGACCCCAGAGCTGCCGTCAACAACCTGATCCAGCATGGCAGCAGCACCCTGAGTGGAAAGCTCATTGAAACTGCGTATCTGGTGCTGCACCGATACGCCGACAAGATGACCGATGTGCACGACCTGGCAGAACGGGTACAGACCTTGCGCAGCCGCTATAGCACCCACATCACCCGGGCGTCGCTGGGCGAGCAAAAGCGTCAGGCGGGTGGTTTGACGCTGCGCGTGGGCACTGCGGCCAGTTGAAAAACAGCTGTTTTGTCGATTGGCGCGGGAAAACACTAGCGACCAAGCCTTATCTTTGGGCAAATAATCGAGAGCTGATATGTAGCGTTCGCGCTGCTGGCAGTTTTACTCACCGCTGAAAGGAACAATGTATGCAATTGATCAGAAGAATCGCGTTGGTGCTGGGAGCCAGTCTGGCGCTGGCCACTGGTGCCATCGCCCAGCAGCAGTTTGTCAACGTGCTGACCGGCGGCCAAAGCGGGGTGTACTACCCGTTGGGGGTGGCGTTGTCGCAGATTTATGCCAAGGCAATCCCGAACGTGCGCTCCACCGCCCAGGTCACCAAGGCCTCCGCTGAAAACCTCAACCTGTTGCAAGCCGGTCGCGGCGAACTGGGTTTCAGCCTGGGTGATGCGGTGTCTGATGCTTGGAAAGGCGACGAAGAAGCCGGCTTCAAGACCAAGCTCGACAAACTGCGGGGCCTGTCGGCCACCTACAACAACTACATCCAGATCGTTGCTAACGCCGAATCAGGCATCAAGACCCTGGCCGATCTGAAAGGCAAACGCATTTCGGTCGGGGCTGCCAAGTCGGGCACCGAACTCAATGCCCGTGCCATTCTCAAGGCCGCTGGCCTGAGCTACGCCGACCTGGGCAAGGTGGAATACCTGCCGTTTGGTGAGTCGGTCGAGCTGATGAAAAACCGCCAGCTCGATGCGACCTTGCAGTCGGCCGGCCTGGGTGTGGCCTCGATCCGCGACCTGGCCACCGCCATCAAGATTGTGGTGGTGGCCGTGCCCGCCGATGTGGTGGCCAAGGTGGGTGATGCCGCTTACCAGCCGGCCATGATTCCGGCCAACACGTACACCGGGCAGACCACTGACATTGCCACGGCGGCCATCCCCAACTTCCTGATCACCCACAGCGGTGTGTCGGACGAGCTGGCCTACCAGATGGCCAAGAGCCTGTACGACAACATTGACACGCTCTATGCCGCACACAACGCTGCGAAGGCCATCAAACGTGAAAACGCGCTCAAGGGCATGCCGGTGCCGCTGCACCCGGGCGCAACCAAATATTACAAAGAGATTGGCCTGATCAAGTAATCCCCTTACGGCGGACTTTGCCAGATCAGCGATCGGCTCCTGCAAGGGGGCCGTTTTTGTTTCAGTTGGATTCGAGGTCTCGATGAGTGATTTGCACGATGCAGCGGCGCCTGGCATGGGCCGCGCCGTTTTTTGGGTGGCATTGCTGTTTTCAAGCTTCCAGCTGATCACGGCGGCGTTCAGTCCACTGTCCAGCCAGGTGGTGCGTGCCGTGCATGTGGGTTTTGTGATCCTGCTGATTTTTGCGATGTACCCACCGCTGGCTGACACGGCCAAGGAGGGTCTTGGCCGAGTGCTCGGCTGGGTGCTGGGGCTGACCGGTTTTGTCTTCAGCCTGTACCACTGGGCTTTTGAGGCCGACCTGACGCAGCGCGCCGGTGAACTGACTCATGCCGATTGGGTGATTGGTGTGGTCTCGGTGACGCTGGTGTTTGAGGCGGCGCGTCGGGTCATGGGCTGGGGTTTGCCGGTGATTTGCGGCATTTTTCTGCTCTACGGACTGTTTGGGAACTATCTGCCCGGTGCCTTGGCCCACCGAGGTTTTGGTGTTGATCAGGTGGTCAGCGCCTTGGGTTTTGGCACCGAGGGCATTTACGGCACGCCCACCTATGTATCGTCCAGCTACATTTTTCTGTTCATCCTGTTTGGTGCGTTTCTGGAGCAGGCCGGCATGATCAACCTGTTCAACGACTTTGCCATGGGCACGGTGGGCCACACCCGTGGTGGGCCAGCCAAGGTGTCGGTGATCAGTTCCGGTCTGATGGGCACCATCAACGGCTCGGGCGTGGCCAATGTGGTGACCACCGGCCAATTCACCATTCCACTGATGAAACGTTTTGGTTACAGCTCGGCCTTCGCCGGCGGGGTCGAGGCCACCAGCAGCATGGGCGGGCAGATCATGCCGCCAGTGATGGGTGCGGTGGCCTTCATCATGGCCGAGACCATTGATGTGCCGTATGTGGCGATCGTCAAGGCGGCCCTGATTCCGGCCATTTTGTACTTCGTCACCGCGTTCTGGATGGTGCACCTGGAGGCAGGTCGCAAAGGCCTGCTGGGCTTGTCAAAGGACGAGTGTCCCAACCCATGGACCGCTGTGCGCGAACGCTGGTTTTTGCTGTTGCCACTGGTCGGCCTGGTGGTGCTGTTGTTTTCTGGCTATACACCCTTGTTTTCAGGCACCATTGGCCTGGCCCTGACGGTGGTGTTGATTTTTGGCGCGGCGGCGTTGACCGGCGTCCAGGGGTTGGCATTGCGGAGTCTGTTCTGGGCTTTGCTAGGTTTGGCTTGCGCCGGCTTTTTCAAGTTTGGCGTAGGGACCTTTGCGTTGGTGGTGGCCTTGCTGGTGGCCACGACCTACATTCGTCGCACCGGGGGAGATGCCCGCAAACTGGCCGTGCAGGCCATGGTGGACGGTGCGCGCCACGCGCTGCCGGTGGCCATTGCCTGTGCGCTGGTGGGCGTGATCATCAGCATGATCAACCTGACCGGAGTGGCTGCCGAGCTGGGTGGGCGCATCATCAGCATTGGCGAGAGCAGCCTGTTTGCCGCGCTGTTCTTGACCATGATGATTTGCCTGGTGCTGGGCATGGGCATCCCGACCATTCCCAATTACATCATCACCAGTTCACTGGCAGCACCAGTGCTGTTGAAGCTGGGTGTGCCGTTGCTGGTATCGCACATGTTTGTGTTTTACTTTGGCATCATGGCCGACCTGACGCCGCCGGTGGCGCTGGCCGCCTTTGCCGCCGCACCCATTGCGCGCGAAAGTGGCCTGAAGATCAGCATTCAAGCGGTACGCATCGCCATTGCCGGATTCATCGTCCCGTACATGGCTGTCTACAGCCCGGCCCTGATGCTGCAAGCGGGTGGCTGGACAGACACCGCTTATGTGTTGCTGAAAGCACTGGTGGCCATTGCCATGTGGGGTGCCGGTGCCATCGGTTTTCTGATTACGCCATTGAACTGGATGGAGCGCATTTACGTGATTGTGGCGGCCAGCTTCCTGGTGGTGGCACTGCCGTTGACTGACGAAATCGGCTTCGCCGCCGTCGCGGCCTTTGTGGCGTGGCATGTCTGGCGCAGCAAGCGCCCGACCTGAGCACAGCGATGAGCACCCTGGGCGTCTGCCTGAGCCTGGCCGCCGCGCTACAGGGCACGCCCGAGGTCTTTGTACCGGTGACCCATTTCACGCTGGCGTGGACCCACTCCATCGAAAAAGTACGCTGGGAAGAAGACTACGCGGTGAAAAAAGGCCCCACACCCGGTCAGCCACCGCTGCTGATCGCCCTGAAGGCCCGCATCAAGGGCTCTGCCGCCGGCATGGAGCCGCCTGATGGCGCGGTGCTGAGAAACGGCTGGTTTGAATACACGCCACAGCAAACCATCGTCTCAGAGTTGCGCCTGACCCGTTCTGAATTCACCGCCGACTACGACTGGTGTGCTAACGGGCGTTGCCAAAGCATGTCAACTTTGATAGCTAGCGACAAAGGTCTGACAAGCGCCAGGGCCTGTTTTTCCTCTAAATGATGGCGTCAGCCCCACAAATCCAGCGGCGGGTCGGTGACCACCGCGCGCAGGATGTCCGAGCGCGACACAAAACCGATCACCAGACCTTGCTCATCCACCACCGGCAGGCCGGGCAACCCGGTGTCGAGCAATACCCCCGCCACCCGGCGCAAATCAGAATCAGCGGCCACGCTGGGGACCGGGGTGAACATGATGGTGGTGACGTTTTGCTGCATCAGCGCACGCCAGACCAGCGCCTGACTGTCGGGGGTGGGCAGACGCTCGGGTTTGAGCAGTTCGGCGCGTGTCAGCAAACCCACCAGTAACCCGCCACCATCCACCACCGGTGCCTGCCCGACACCTTTTTCACACAGCACCTGCCAGGCCTGCAACACGGTGGCGCTGTCGCGCAGGGTGATGATGCTCTGACTCATCACGTCGCGCACGGTGCTCAAAGGCCGCCGCGGCGACACATTCACCCGGGCGTCGCTATAGGCCGCCAGCGGATTGCGATTGGCGTCGTCTAGGCCACCCGCGCGTGGACCCGCATTGCTGAGCGATTCGATAAACACCCCGGCCGATTCGGCAGCGCTGTCGCGGCCATCCCGTTCGGTGGCCAGAATGGCCCGGCTACGCGCCAGCGCACCCACACCACCGACCTGGCGCAGCTGCTCCAGAGTGCCGCGAAACAAGCGCCCCGTTGTGCCGTAAACCGAAAACATGGTCTGCTCCTATGCCAAGCAGCGCGTGCCATTTTCAACGCGCCTTGGGTCCCGGTTTGTACCGCATCACGCAGGATTTGGCAAAAACAGCGCTTGCAGGTCGTTCAAAAAGTCAAATCCGCGCGGCGTTGGCCAGGCGTGGGTCAGGTTGCGCACCAGCAGACCCTGGTCCTGCGCTTGCTGCAAAGCTGCGTCGATGGCCGTCAGAGGCAAGCCGGTGCGCTCGGTCAACCGCGCCAACTCGAACCCCTCGGCCAGACGCAGTGCATTGAGCATGAACTCAAATGGCAAGTCATTGCGACTGACTTCGTGCGCCTGTGCCAGCGCCCGCCCCAGCAGCGCTTGCGTCATGTAGCGCGCAGGATCACGCAGACGCACCTGGCGCAGCACCCGGTGGGCAAAACTCAGCTTGCTGTGCGCGCCGGCACCGATGCCCAGGTAATCACCAAACTGCCAGTAGTTCAGGTTGTGCGCACAGCGGTGGCCAGGTCTGGCAAACGCCGACACCTCGTAGCGTTGCAGTCCTTGTTGCCCGGTCAGCTCGGTGATCAGGTCCAGCATGTCGGCAGCCAGATCGTCGTCCACGGGGGCGGGGGGATGCCTGGCAAAGTAGGTGTTGGGCTCGATGCTCAGGTGGTAAATCGACAGGTGCGGCGGCACCAGCGCCAATGCGGTGCGCAGGTCGGCGCGCAGATCGTCCAAGGTCTGCCCGGGCAGCGCGTACATCAAATCCAGGTTAAACGTATCAAAACAAGTAGCTGCCTCCTCAAGTGCAGAAAGCGCTTGAGCCCGATTGTGCACACGACCGAGTGTTTGCAAAAAACGGTCGTCAAAACTTTGCACCCCCACCGACAAACGCGTCACCCCTGCCGCGCGGTAGCCCTTGAAGCGGTCTTTCTCAAAAGTACCCGGATTCGCCTCCAGCGTGATCTCAGCACCGGGCACCAGCCGCACACGCGCGCGGATGCCCGAGAGCAACTGCTCGATCGCCCCCGGTGCAAACAGGCTGGGCGTGCCACCGCCAATAAAGATACTGTGCACCGCACGCCCCCACACCAGTGGCAGCGCGCCTTCCAGGTCCGCCATGAGGGCCGCCAGGTAGCGCGCTTCAGGCAGGTCAGCGGCGCGCTGTTCGTGAGAGTTGAAGTCGCAGTACGGGCATTTTTTCAGACACCAGGGCAGATGGACGTAAAGCGACAGCGGCGGCAGACTGCCCAATTGCAGCGTGCCTGGGCGCATGTAGTGCTGAACGTCTTGCGCTTGCCCCCCATCTTCAGTTATGGGCAACTCAGGTTGAATAGAGATCATCGAATGCAGACCAAGGTATTCACATACTGCATCGAGCGGGGTGGATCATTCAAACCCAACGCTCTCGCATCAGGGCAACCATCGCCGCCGCCGCGCGCCCCCGGTGGCTGTTGGCATTTTTCACCTCCACCGGCAACTGGGCAAACGTCTTGCCAAATTCAGGGATGAACATCACCGGGTCAAAGCCAAAACCATGACTCCCCATCGGCTCGCGGGCAATCTCGCCCACCACCCGGCCCACCGCCACCAGCGGCTCAGGGTCTTGCGCAGAACGCACTGCCACCAGCGTACTGACCATGGCGGCACGTCGATTGCTAATGCCCTGCATCTGCTCCAACAGCGCTCGCACATTGTTGTCATCACTTTTGGCATAGCCAAACTGTGTCGCGTAGTACGCGGTTTGCACGCCGGGTAGACCGCCAAAAGCGTCCACACACAGCCCGGCATCGTCAGCCACGGCGGCCAGCCCACTGTGCTGTGCTGCATGGCGTGCCTTGGCCAGCGCGTTTTCCAGAAAGGTGTGAAACGGTTCGGCGGCCTCGGCGATGCCCAGGCTGCCCTGCGTGATCAGCTCAAAACCCAGGGGGGCAAACATGGCCTGCAGTTCAGCCAGCTTGCCAGGGTTGTTGGATGCCAACATGATTTTCATAGTAAATAGGCCTTCAGCGCATATCCATATTGGTTTTTATGCTACTTTAATTGAAGTGATGCTTTCTGTATTTGTACCAGCTCGGCTATACCTTTATCAGCCAGTGCCAGCAAGGCGTCCATTTCGCCTCGGCTGAACGCAGCGCCTTCTGCCGTGCCTTGCACCTCGACAAAGTGCCCCGCACCGGTCATCACCACATTCATGTCGGTATCGCAGGCCGAGTCTTCTACATAGGCCAGATCCAGCAAGGGTGTGCCCTGCACAATGCCCACCGACACCGCCGCCACATGGTCGCGGATCGGTGATTGCAGCAACTTGCCTTGCGCCAGCAAGCCATTCACCGCGTCTTGCGCGGCAACAAAAGCACCGGTGATGGCCGCAGTGCGGGTGCCACCGTCGGCCTGCAATACATCACAGTCCAGATGAAGTGTGCGCTCACCTAACGCCTTGAGATCAAAAACACTGCGTAACGAGCGCCCGATCAGCCGCTGAATCTCTTGCGTGCGGCCCGATTGTTTACCACGCGCCGCCTCTCGCTCACCCCGGGTATGGGTGGCACGCGGCAACATGCCGTATTCGGCGGTGACCCAACCCTCACCGCTTCCTTTCTTGTGACCGGGAACCTTGTCTTCCACCGATGCGGTGCACAAGACCCGGGTTTGGCCAAACTCGATCAGTACCGAGCCCTCGGCGTGGATGGTGTAGCCGCGTGTGATGCGCACCGGACGCAAAGCGTTCCGTGCGCGGTTGTCGGTCCGCAAAAATTCTGTCATGGGTATCCTTAAAAAGTATCAATGTTTGCGCGCCAGCGAACGACGGATGGCAGCGTTGATTTCTTCGATCGAGCGTTCAATGGCAGCATCGTCCATTTCGGCGGGTAAGTCCTCGCTCGTCGCAGCGGCACTGGCGTGGTGATCGTCCACCATGCGGATGGTGTCAAATCCATCGGGGCTTTCCCAAGCCAGCGCCAGACAGGTCACATTGTCGGATGCGGCACCGGCCAATCGCAGCGCACTTTCGACCAGCTCTGGCACGGCCGAGTCCACCGGATGACAGCTGAGTTCACGCAGGATCTGCGGCTCGGGCACCACAGACCACAGGCCATCAGAGCACAGCATGATGCGATCACCCTCCTGCAAGGGGATGGGGCCGTCGATCTTGAAAATCGGATGCACCGGCGAGCCCAGGCAAGTGAACAGCACATTGCGATTGAGGCGCTCGGTGATGCGCGACGCCAGCGGTCGGCGTGCATTCTGCTCAACCAGCGAGTGATCAACCGTGCGCGCCAACACGGCACCGCGTCGAAGCAGGTAAAAGCGCGAGTCGCCACAGTGGGTCCAATGCACCCGACCGGCTTGCAACAGCGCCATCACCAGGGTGGTTCGGGGGCAGTCGTGCAGATGCTGGGTCACACCGTATCGCAGTATTTCCCGGTGCGCGGCCAGCAGCGATGCACTCAAAAAACCTGCCACATCCGGCACTTCAGGCTGCGCCTGCTGCAAAAACAAATCGGTGACGGTGCGCACGGCATACTGCGCCGCCACTTCACCGTCCGGGTGGCCCCCCATGCCATCGGCCAGCACCAGCAGTGCCGCCTCGCGGGTGTAGCAGTAACCCATGCGATCCTCGTTCTGCGCACGCCCCCCCTTGCGGCTGACCTGAAACACCGAGAACTTCATGGAGAGCGATTGCCCGGGTCGGTGGCTTTGATCACACTCTTTTTGGTGCCCTCCACCATGTCGTCAAAGCGCATACGCACCTTTTCGCCCACGCTCAGCCGGGTGTACTGGCGCTCGCCGGCACGGTTGAGTTCTTTCTGCAAGGCAAATACCGACTGCGGCCGCGCCTGCGCATCCAGCGCCATGCACCATTGCACCACCTCGATCAGGTTGTCAGAGTAGACCCCTTGCAGACGCTTCAGCGCGACCACCATGCGGTCTGTCGGTACCCGCTGCGTGGCCTCATTGGGCGGGTAGCCCTGCATACAGGCATAGATACAGGCACCAATGGCGTAGATATCGGTCCACGGACCCATCGTGCTGTCGCGCCGGTACATCTCTGGGGCGGCAAAACCGGGGGTGTACATCGGGCGGATGAAATTGCCCTCTTTGCTCAGCACCTCACGGGCGGCACCGAAGTCAATCAATACCGCCTTGTTGTCGTCGGTGATGAACACGTTGGCCGGCTTGATGTCCAGATGCAGCATCTTGTGCTGGTGAACAATCCGCAGGCCACGCAGTATCTCGTCAAACAGCGAGCGGATGGTGGACTCGCGGAACACCTTGAGCTGCTTCAGATCGCGCGCAGTGATGATGTAGTCCTGCAGGCTGGCACCCTCCAGATAATTCATCACCATGTAAACAGTGTCGTTTTCCCGAAAAAAATTCATGACACTGACCACTGACGGATGGGAAATCTGTGCCAGCGAGCGCCCTTCCTCAAAAAAACTCTTCAGACCGAGCCGATACAGCGAGAGCTTTTCCGCCGGAACCTGGGGCGACAACGCACCCGGCTCGCGGGTCGCCAGTGACGCGGGCAAATATTCCTTGATCGCCACCTGCTGACCGTCTGGCCCCAGCGCCAGGTAAACCACACCAAAACCACCGGCGGCGACGCGCCGCACCACGCGGTAACCGCCGATCAGCGTGTCTGCAGGAAGTGGTGAGGGCTTGAGCTTGGACATATTTTCAAAAAAAGCGCTGCTGATGGCAGCAGAACCGGGTTATTCTCGAATTCATTTGATTGCCGGAAAGCCCAATGTCAGTTTACAGCATGACCGGTTATGCCAGTGCCCAGCACAGCAGCGCCACCACCCCCACCGACCCGGAGAACAAGTCTGGCCCAACAGCGCGCCTGGGCATGGAAATCAGGTCAGTCAACAGCCGATTTCTGGATGTGTCTTTCAGGCTGCCCGAAGAACTGCGCAATTTCGAGCCCTTGTTACGCGAAAAACTCGGTGCCCGACTCAAGCGCGGCAAGGTCGAGTTGCGTGCCGCCCTGGAAGGCAACACGCAGACCCAGGTGGCCGAACCCACCACGCGCCTGCTGCAAAAGCTCAACGCGGTGCAGGATAACGTCAAAGCCTGGTTACCTGACGCACGGGCATTGAGTGTGGCCGAGGTGATGGCGCTGTGCAGCCATCAGCCGTCAGCGGAACACAACTGGCAACCCGAGATCGAATCCCTGTGTGAAACTGCGCTAACTGCCCTGCTGTCTGCGCGCGAACGCGAGGGTGCCCGGCTGGCGCTCATGCTGCTGGACCGCATTGGCCAGTTGCGCGCGCTGGCTGCCCAAGCCGCACCGCTGATACCCCTGCTGGTGGCCCAGCAGCGCCAGCGTTTTCTGGACCGCTGGTCGGACGCCATGGCCCTCGCGGAGGGCAACGCACTACCCGAAATGGCGCAAGACCGAGCCCTGACCGAGGCGACAACCTTTGCCATTCGCATTGATGTGGCCGAAGAACTGACGCGACTGGACTCACATTTGCAGGAATTGGAGCGGCTGATCAACCGAGGCGGCGAGATTGGCAAGCGCCTGGACTTCCTGATTCAGGAGTTGCACCGCGAAGCCAACACGCTGGGTTCAAAATCTGCGGCACTGGAACTGACGCACATCTCGGTTGACATGAAAGTGCTGATCGAACAAATGCGCGAACAGGTTCAAAACATCGAATAGCCGGGCACGGCCCAAGACCCATCAAGGCATCACTATGGAGTATCCAGGTAATTTGTTTGTGGTTGCAGCACCCAGCGGCGCTGGCAAGTCCAGTCTGGTCAAAGCCCTCATGGAGGTGGATTCACTGGTGCAGCCGTCGGTATCACACACCACCCGGGCACCACGCGGCCAGGAGAAACACGGACGCGAGTATTTTTTTGTCTCCGAGTCCGAATTCAATGCGATGGTGCAGGCGGATGCCTTTGTGGAGTGGGCACATGTGCACAACCACCGCTATGGCACCTCAAAGAAGGCCATCGAAGAACGCATGGCACAAGGTGCCGATGTGGTGCTGGAGATCGATTTCCAGGGCGCGCTGCAGATCAAGAAGATTTTTGCCAATGCAGTGACCATTTTCATATTGCCGCCCAGTTGGGATGAACTGCGCTCACGGCTGGAGCGCCGCGGTGAAGACACTTCGCAGGTGATCGAAACACGTCTGCACAATGCTGCCATAGAAATGGCCCAGGTCCATGAATTCGACTTCGTTATAATCAACGAGCTGTTTGATCGCGCTCTGTTTGACCTCAAGGCCATCGTGCACTCACAGCGTCTGAAGTATCTTGCGCAGCGTCGTGCACGTGCAGAAACTTTCAGGGCACTCAGAATTGAATAGTGCCCTGTCCTCTTACCCCAGCGTTTTGTTTTGGAGATTTCATGGCCCGTATCACCGTTGAAGACTGCCTGCAGCAGATTCCTAATCGTTTTCAGCTGGTATTGGCGGCGTCTTACCGCGCCAGAATGCTCAGTCATGGCCATTCCGCCAAAGTTGAAAGTAAAAACAAACCCGGTGTAACCGCATTGCGCGAAATCGCCGCCGGCAAGGTGGGCATTGAAATGCTCAAGAAAGTTCCACTTTAAGCGGCTGCTTCGATCCAACCGGGCGCTTGAAAGCACCGCTTGCGGTGCTTTTTCTTTTTGTGGTCCGCCAGAGGTCTGGTACGCTATATTTGGGGCATGAGTGACGTGCCCCCACCCGACCCCAAGAAACCCAAGCCGTTGGCGCTGGGCGGGGTGGGATCGGCAAGCGCCAACGCAGTGGCTGCCAGCTTCGCTGGCCTGACCAGCAAGCTCGACTACCTCAGCGCCACCGACCTGCAAAGTGTGCGCCAGGCCTACCGATTTGCCGACGAGGCACACCTGGGACAACTCAGGCACAGTGGCGAACCCTATATCACGCATCCGATTGCGGTTGCTGCGCAATGCGCCGACTGGAAACTCGATGCCCAGGCCCTGATGGCCGCCCTGTTGCACGATGCCATGGAAGACTGCGGCATCACCAAGACCGATTTGATCGAGCGCTTCGGCTCACAAGTGGCCGACCTGGTCGACGGTTTGACCAAGCTGGAAAAACTGCACTTCAATACCCGCGAAGAAAACCAGGCCGAGTCCTTTCGCAAAATGCTGTTGGCCATGGCGCGCGATGTACGCGTCATTCTGATCAAGTTGGCCGACCGCAGCCACAACATGCGGACCCTGTCGAACACACCGCGCGAAAAGTGGGCCCGAATCGCTTCGGAAACACTGGAAATTTATGCGCCGATCGCCCATCGATTGGGTCTCAACCAGACTTACCGTGAGTTGCAGGACTTGTCCTTGCGCCATTTGCGGCCATGGCGGTACGGGGTATTGGCCAAGGCCGTGACGCGAGCCAGGGGGCGCCGGCGGGACCTGATCCAGAAGGTGAAATCCGATCTGGAGAGCGTGTTCCTGGGCCATGGCATGACGGTAAAGATCGACGGGCGCGAAAAAACCCTGTACTCGATTTACAACAAGATGTCCGAAAAGAACCTGAGTTTTGCTCAGGTTACCGACATTTACGGTTTCAGAGTCATCGTGCCCAACATCATAGACTGCTACACCGCTCTTGGTTTGCTGCACCAGCTTTACAAACCGGTACCTGGCAAGTTCAAAGACCATATCGCCATCAGCAAGATCAACGGCTACCAGTCACTGCACACCACACTGGTGGGTCCGGCTGGCGTCAACGTGGAGTTTCAGGTTCGCACCGAAGCCATGCATCTGGTGGCGGAGTCAGGTGTCGCGGCACACTGGCTGTACAAGGAAGCCGACCAAAACGACATCAGTCGCAGTGATCGCATGGGCTCAAAGTGGCTTCAGTCCCTGCTCGATATACAGGACGAAACCCGTGACGCGGCGGAGTTCTGGGACCACGTCAAGGTGGACCTGTTTCCCGATGCGGTGTATGTTTTTACACCCAAGAGCCAGATTATGGCCATGCCACGCGGTGCGACGATTGTCGATTTTGCTTACGCCATTCATAGCAATGTGGGTGATCGGGCCGTGTCCGCCAAGGTCAACGGCGAAGTGGTTCCATTGCGCACCGAAGTCAAGAATGGTGATGTGATCGAGATCGTGACGTCCCCCGACTCCAGGCCCAACCCGGTTTGGCTGGGTTTCGTGCGCACCGCTCGCGCCCGATCCAAGATACGCCAACACCTCAAAACCCTGGCGCAAACCGAGTCGGAAAATCTGGGCGAAAAAATGCTGACCCAGGCGCTACGCGCCGAAGGCCTGGAAAGCTTGCCCGAGGACAACAACACCAACCATGCCATTTGGGACAAGTTGCTGCGCTTCAGCGGCAACAAAACACGCTCCGAACTGCTCACCGATATTGGCCTGGGGAAACGCATTGCCAGCATTGTTGCCAAGCGTCTGGCCAAACTGCTGACCGACGCCGGTCAAAAAACCGATACCTTGTTGATCACGCGCGAGCGCTTTTCAGCCACCGAGAACGTGGCGCAGGGCGGCGTCTGCATTGATGGCAGTGAAAGCACCTCGGTCAGGTTTGCATCCTGTTGCCGGCCGATTCCCGGCGACACCATCGTGGGCTATCTCGGACGCGGCGAGGGATTGACCATCCATGCGGCGGATTGTCTGGTTGCGAAAAAGCTCCAGTACAAGGACAGCGAACGGTTCATCGCCGTCGAGTGGTCGGATGAACCGGTCAGGACCTTTGAAACCGGCATTGTCGTGACTGTGAACAATGGTAAGGGTGTGCTAGCACGCGTCGCAGGCGCATTGGCGGCAGCCGAAGCCGACATTACCCATGTGGACCTGGCCGACGAGTCTCCACAAGGCGCAATGGACATTCGCTTTGTCATCGCGGTGCGGGACATCAGCCAACTTGATCTGGTGTTCAAGAATCTGCGCAGAGCAGCTGCCGTGATCAAAGTGCAACGGTCCAAAAACGCTGCACAAAACAACCTTTGAAGCGCAACCCACGGCAGAAAAGCGAAAGGGTTACAGACCGAAATCTGTAACCCTTCAACTATTTTGGTGCGGCTGGCAGGAATCGAACCCACGACCCCTTGGTTCGTAGCCAAGTACTCTATCCAGCTGAGCTACAGCCGCGAAAGCGCAGATTCTAGCATCGAATTTCGCTGGCCAAGTTCCCAAACACGACTGATTTCACTGCGTTGTCACGCGCAGGGCAACCCACCAGCTTCAGTATTGCGGTCAGGCTAGGCTTGCGCGCCCCTCAGCGTCAGCCGACTCTGTTGTAATGGACTTCGTAAAATCGTACTATCTGAATTTTGATCGAGGGTCTCCATGCGCAACCGCCAAAACAGCCAAATCAGCCTCGCTCTGCATTGGAATGCGGTGCTGAAATCGCCGCAGGCCCGTGGTGCTGCCATGACGCGTGGTTTTACCCTGATCGAAGTGATGATCGTCGTGGCCATCGTTGCCATCCTGGCGGCGATTGCAGTACCGGCTTACACCGAGTATGGTCAGCGTGGCAGGATTGTCGAAGCGATCACGCCGCTGGGGGACATGCAAGCCAGGCTTGAACAGTATTTTCAGGATCAAAGAACCTACGTTGGTGCCTGCGCCGCAGGAACACTGGCACCCGTCCCGGCGAGCACCACCAATTTTGATTTTGCATGTGCTGCATTGGCGGCCAACACATACCAGGTCAACGCGACCGGTAAGGCCGCCATGACCGGCTTTACCTTCCGGCTCGCATTGGCTGGTGGCGCGGTGACAAGATCAACGGTGAGTGTGCCTGCAGGCTGGGCGCTGCCGGCACCCAACAACTGCTGGATTGTCAAGAAAGACGGAACGTGCTGACGGAAAGTTCTCGCTCACGCGGTTTTACTCTGGTCGAACTGATGGTGACCATCACCATCCTGGCGTTGCTGCTCGGCTTGGGTGCACCCAGTTTTGTCACCTATCTGGCGAGTGCGCGCGTGCGAGATGCTGCCACCAGCGTGTATGGCGGTATACAGAAGGCGCGCGCTGAGGCGATTCGTACCAATTTGCCGGTGGAGTTTGTGCTGACAACCGACATCCCGACCGTCGCCAACGTGAACGGCCTGACGCTCTCAGGCCTGGGCAAAAACTGGGCGATTCGTGTCCCGAACACACCCATCACCGTGCCGCCCACCTACACCCTGCTCGACTCCCGATTGGGGACTGAAGGGGGCGGAGATGCCGTGGTGGTCAATGCCGGCGGCATGAACCGTTGGGTCTTCAACGGACTTGGTGGCACCACCGCGGCAGCGGCTGCGGTCATTTCGTTCACCCACCAGACCTTGAATACCACTTGCGATCTTGGCCATGGCGTACGCTGCATCAATGTGCTGGTGAGTGTTGGCGGGCAGAGTCGCCTGTGCGAACCTGGACGCCCAGCGACCGACGCACGGAGTTGTTGATGCCGAGTATTCACGCTATCAGGGGCCAGCAGAAAGGCTCAGTACTGATCGAAGTGATGGTCGCTGCCTTGCTGTTCATTGTCGGGTTGATGGGTCTGGTCGGTGTTTCTGGCAAAAGTGTGGTGACACAGTCCGACATTCAGTACCGTACCGAGGCCACCAAACACGCGTCTGAAATGATTGACACCATGTGGCTGAATGTGGATCGCTCGTCACCTGCTGCCACCAGCGCCTCGTTGCTGACGTTCCAGCATTTGCCAGGTGGGGCCAACTGCAACTTTAACGGCGCCGTGTCCGCCAATGCGATGGTCACTACCTGGGTGAACAAAATTCGCAACGGATCCATCACGCCGCCTGCAGTGATCGCAGACCCGGCGACTCGACTGCCCGGCTCAAGCGCTTCGATGCAGCAGATTATCTTCAATGCAGCCAATAACAACGAAGTGACAGTTCGCGTCTGCTGGCGCTCAGGCAACGACGAAGTGGCGCGGCAACATGTGATGCGTGCCTATATCAACTGACTCTATGCGCAGCTCGAACCTTCAACGTCACCGTGGCGTCACCCTCATTGAGCTGATGGTGGGCCTGGCCATCGGGCTGGTGATCTTGCTGGCAGTATTCCAGATCTATGGCACCTGGGACGGCCGGCAACGCACCGGCAGCGCCAAAAATGACGCCCAAATGGTTGGAACGCTAGCGGCAGTCTCTTTGGAACACGATTTGCGGCAGGCGGCACATGGCTTCGGCCCCGCCAGTTCGCCGACCGAGTTGCGTACTGGCTGTTTGACCAGCGCCTTCTTTGGCGCCGTTTTCACCTTTAACCTGATGCCGGTAGAAATCATCAATGGGGCAGCCGGGGCTTCAGACCAGATCAATGTGATCTATGGCTCCTCTGGACACCGTTCGACCAGAGAGTGGGTGGTTGGATCAACCGCCACCACCAAGACGCTGATCAACCGGGCAGGGTTTATGGCGGGCGACCATGTCGTACTGTCGAATTCGGTGGTAGCCAACACCTGCCAACTGGTTGAAATTACCGCTGCAACGACGGCATTGGTGGGCGACCCGCGCAGCTTCTGGCACGCCACTGGCGCCTATCAAAGCGCCTACAACGCGGTTGGAGTGCTCACTAACGCCACGATGAATGATGCTGCCGGCACTGGAGTCAACGAATTTGACCAGGCCTTCAATTTAGGGCCGGCGCCACAAGCCAACAGTTGGCGTATCGGTGGTGCGTCACCGCTAAGACCGGTGTTGCAAAGAACCAACCGGTTTCCAACCAATGGCGTTGCTTCCGCCGCGGTAGAGGTTGCGGAGGGCATTGTCAATCTGCAAGCACAGTACGGCTACGATGCCGATGGCAATGGACAGATCGCCGCCAATGAATGGCTCAATGCCGCCCCAGCGGTGCCCGACTGGAGTCGGTTGCTGGCGGTAAGGTACGGACTGCTGGCACGCAGTCGCAACTATGAAGCCTTGCCATTCAGGGCCCCCAATCCGACGTGGTCCGGTGGGCAGTTTGTGATGGCAGACATATCCAATTCACCGGGCGGTGCCGACTCAAACCCTTTGGGCGCGAACAATTGGCGAGCCTACCGCCATATGGTTTACGAGGGCGTGATTCCGATGCGCAACGTACTATGGGGGCAAGCGCTGTGAAAACGCCAAATCTTCAAAAAGGCGTTTCGCTCATTGTGGTTCTGCTGGTGCTTGTGGTCATGATGACCACCACCGTGGGTATTTTGCGCAACTCCAATGCGAGCTTGGGTATTGTCGGCAATTTGGGGTTCAAGCAAAATGCGACATCCGTCAGTGATCAGGGTGTGGAAGCGGCCAGGACCTGGCTGCGGGCGCAGGCCCCGGCAACGCTGCTTGCAGCAGTCGCCGCTCAGGGGTATTCTCCTACCTGGGATTTGGCTTTTGACCCTGAGACCTTTGATTGGGATGCCAACTCTCTGGAGTCGACAGCCAATGACGGGACTGGCAATCGGGTACGTTATGTCATTCATCGCATGTGCTCATTGGCCGGAGCGACCGATGTGGCCAACCAGGAATGTGTTTCACCCACCAGTGTCAGCGGCAACGGCTCCAAGCAGCTCGGGGGCGAAGGTAACGTTTTTAATGAGTCTTTGATTGCGCTGTTTCGTGTGACCGTTCGGGTGGACGGGCCGCGCAACACCGTCAGCTTTACACAGGCCACGATATATTAAAGGGCAACCGCCATGAAACCATTTCGTGAAAACGCACCCAGTGCAACAACAACCAGCCGGCTGTCCAAGAAGCTGCTGCTACCTGTCTCGCTATGTGCCGCTTTGTCTGTGACCGCAGCGACGACCGATATTTCCAATATTCCGCTGCTGGGTGGTATTGGTGCGGGGGTCAAACCCAACATCATGTTGCTGATGGATACCTCGAATTCGATGTCGTGGACGCACATGCCCGATCAGATGGAGGTTGAAGGTGCCAAGCAGTCGATTGGTTACAAGAGCAGTCAATGCAACTCCCTTTATTTCAACCCGGCGCAGGTTTACAAACTGCCCAAGGACGCGGCCAATTCACTGCTGCCGATCCCGAGTTTTACCGCCGCACCTTATAACTATTACGTGGATGCCACCACCACGGTCAATTTGTCGACCAATTTTCAGGCGCACGATGCAAACACGGTGCGCTCCGTTGTTCTGACCGTGGCCGATACGCCGCAGGCTGCCTATTATTATGTTTACACCGGCACTGCGAGCCTGACTTACAACAGTGGCCCCTGCATCGCAGCCGATACGATGGCAGCCAATACTACGGGCAATGTTGGGACCACTGGCGGCACGTGGACCCGCAAACTGGTTTCAGTGGCCGAACGTGAGAATTTCGCCATCTGGTACACCTACTATCGAACCCGCATGGCGCTGGCCAAGAGCGCCATCGGACTGGCTTTCTCACCCCTCAATGACAATTACCGGGTTGGATTTCTGAACGGAAACCCAACCATTGTGGGTACCGGCACCAGCATCACACCCAGCACCTCAGTGCAGAGTCCGCGCTACGAGAAGATTGGCGACTTTGACGCGGCTCAGAAAGTGCGCTGGTTTTCAAAACTTTATGGCCAGTATCCGGCAGGCAGTTCGCCTACCCGCGAAGCACTGGCACGTGTTGGCCGACACTACGCTGGCAAAACCGACGGCATCAACCAGGGTATGGCTGAAGACCCGGTACAGTATTCCTGTCAGCCCAATTTCACCATCCTGACCACCGATGGTTACTGGAATACGGAGGCAGAGAAAACAGGCAATGGGGGCGGCCCCACCAATATTGCCGGCAATGCCTGGGTCGGTCAGCAGGACAGTCCGTTGACCGACGATAGCGGCATCGCTCCCCGAGGGGTGTTTGACGGCGTCACCAGCACCGTCGGCTATACGCAAACCAGCTCGACCACAACACACTACAACTATGAGGCTTGCGCAAGAAACGTGACCGGAAAATTCACGCGGGTGGTCCGCAAGACGTCCAAGCAATGGCAAAAAACCGTCACCACCGCGCCGGTCAACAACGCAACGCGTATAGAAAGGCGCACCTCGCAGCTGTCGCGCCGCACCTGGAATACCACCCTTGCAACGTCACAGTACAAGCTGGAAACCACCACGATCACCAAGTCGACCTCGCAAAGCAAGTGGTACAACCCAGCCACAGAGACAACGACCCCGGTTGCAAGTTGTTCCGGTCTGACAGGCTGTACAACCCAAACCACCGGCCCCAACGTCGTGTCGTCCTGCAATGCCGCCACCGGTAGTGCACCCGACTACATCCATGTCACCTGCAATACCAACACCGCCAACACACCTGTGGCTTCCTGTTCAGGTGCCGGGTGTACCCACCTCACCACCGGGCCCACTGCGGTGGCCGGTAATGCCTGCCCGAACGGGTGGGGCAGCAACTACGTCTTCAATACCTGTACCGTCACCAATGATGTGACAGCGCTGGTCAGCAGTTGTTCAGGGACGGTGTATTCGGCTTCCGGAAATCAGACTTGCAGCAGCGTGAACGATTCCGGCTGGGGCACGGTAGCCAGTTGTAGCAGTTCGGGCGGAGCCTATGTGGGTTCGCCTCCGACCAAGACAGACTGCCAAACCATCAGTTACTGCATCCCCGATTCGACCAACAACAACTGCTCTGCCACCGCCGTGACCACCGTAGGCGGCAGTTGCACCCCCAGCGGCAACACCACCTGCACGCTGATTACCACCGCCGGCCCCACGCCAGTGGACCCTGCGACCTGTGTCAACGACCCAACACCGAGCGCAGGCAATGGCTGGATTGGCACCACCTGCGCCAATCAGGATAGTGCCGCTGTGGTGGACGCGGCCTGTGCGCCGATTCCGGCCACAGCTCCGAACTGGATGGCAACACTTTGCACCGGGACAGTGTCGGTGGCGGGCGTCAAAGCGAAAAAGACCGATACAACGCTCACCACCCGTACCTATCTGGATGGCACGGTCACCGGCCCGACCACTGCAGTCAACTCCAGTTATACGACGGCGTGTATTGATTCTGCAACGGCGCCAGCACTGCCCGCCGACGTCACGGTGAACCATGCTCCCGTGGTCGTTGCCAGCACTTTCTCCACCGGAAGCTCCAATTCACTGGCAGATGTCGCCCAGTACTATTACAAAAACGATTTACGACCTGCCCTCATCAATGATGTCCGGGCCTCTGGCACGAGTTGGGGTGCCGACCGGGCCAATTGGCAGCACATGACCACTTTTGTCGTGGGCCTGGGTGTTTCTGGGACGCTCAATTACCAGGAAGACTACGCTACCGCCATCACCGGTGATTTCTCAAAAGTTCGCCTGGGTACCTTGGGCTGGCCCCGGTGGCCGGAGCCCAGCCTGGACTATGCAACTTATGCTCAGCTGTACAACGATCCACGCTCCATTGATGATTTCTGGCACACCGCTGTGAATGGCCGGGGCAAGTACTTCAGTGCCAATAATCCGGACTCTGTGGTTTCTGGCATTCGCGGTGCATTGGCCGCGATCGACGCCAGTGTCGCCGCAGGCACGAGCGTCGCCATCTCGGATCTGGCCGGATTCACCGTTGGAGGTCTGAGCTTTGCATCAACCTATGTCAGCGGGCGCTGGACCGGGGACTTGCAGGCGCGCGAAGCGGCAACCTCAACGGTAGCGTGGTCGGCGCGTACTTTGCTCAATGGGCAGGTTCAAAACGCCTGCGACGACCGGAACATCTATGTTCGCGACACCAGCGCGACCAACAGTCTGGGGGAATTCACCTGGAACACCACCAAGTGCGCAACAGCCGCTGTCTCCAATCAGTTGAGCACCGCGCGCAAAGCACTTTTTGCCGCCACCGGGCTCACCCAGTATATGGACATGTCGCTTGGTCAGGTCGGTCAGGCAACGGGTGAAAGCCTGGTCAACTATATCCGCGGCCAAAGACAATTTGAGGGTTTTGCGCCGGGCATCAGTGGCAAGCTCTATCGCCAGCGAGACGCTGTACTGGGTGACATCATCAACTCGAAACCCCAGTATGTCGCTGCACCTTACCGGCAATTCACCGATGCAGGGTACGCTGCATTCAAGTCAACCTGGTCAGCCCGCAAACCCATGATTTACGTCGGTGCCAACGACGGCATGTTGCACGCGTTTCACGCGCCTACGGCCAGTGCACCCGCCGCCGATCAGGCACTTGCCGGCAAGGAAGCCTGGGCTTACGTTCCGTCCGCTGTCATCCCGAAACTGACACAGTTGGCGGACAACAATTATTCAGCCAACCATCGTTTCTTCGTGGATGGCACACCGGTTGTCGGTGACGTCAAGAATGCAAGTGGCTGGCGGACCATTCTGGTCGGTGGTCTCAACGCTGGCGGCAAGGCCTTCTATGCACTTGACATCACAAATCCCCTGCAACCCAAGAGCTTGTGGGAGTTTGACGCTTCCAGTTGTGGAGCATGCGATGTCGGCCTGAGTTTCGGCAAACCCGTGATTGGCAAACTCAAGAACGGTACTTGGGTCGTTCTGTTGACGTCGGGCTACAACAATGCCACCGGCAAGGGCCTGCTGTTTGTTCTGGACGCTGTGTCGGGTGCTCTGATTCGCTCGATTGACACCGGTGTCGGCACCGCCGCCAACCCGAGCGGACTGGCACAGGTCAGCGCCTGGGTGGATTTTCCGGGCATCAACGACACCATTCAGCGCGCTTACGGTGGTGACCTGTTTGGCAACATCTGGCGCTTTGACATCAATGATCTCATCGCGCCCGCCGGGTATGAAGCCAAATTGATGGCTACCGCCAAGGATGCCAGTGCGGTTGTTCAACCCATCACAACAGCACCGGAAATCGGCACCTGGAACAAACTGCCTTACGTTTTTGTGGGCACCGGCCAACTGCTTGGCGACTCGGATTTATCCAACACACAAAGGCAGTCTGTTTATGCGATCGTGGACGATTTGACGTCGGCTGCCACCATCAGCAATCTGCGGACAACGCTCAAACCCTACATCACCAAATCGGACTTCACCCTTGAATGCAGTGCCACCCCGGCGGTCTGTTCGGCCAACAACGCCAAAGGTTGGATGGTTGACTTGATGGTATCCAAAGAGCGTGTGAATTTGCCCCTGACCCTGGTTGGAACGACGATGGTGATTGTGACCAATGAGCCCAAGGCAGGTGTGTGCACCGCTGGCAGCAACACCCGTGTGTATTACGCCAAAGGCGACAACGGGCAAACCGCAGCCCCCGGCAGAATACTCAGCTCCAACGGCATTGTGGGGGTCACCTATGTCCGTGAAATCGTCGCAGACGGATCAGGTTATGGTGGAACAAAAACAAAATTCAAGGGTGCAACCACCGACGTGACGGGTGCGAACGGTGCCGACGTGGAACCACCCTTGACACCACCACCATCTGGCACCAATCGCATCAGCTGGCGAGAGCTCTTTTTCTAGATCTCCACCTGCCAGGGAAGGTGCTGCCGGCCCCAATGTTCGGTAGCGCACATACCAACTGAGCAATGCCCGATAAAGTCGCATTCGTCACGCATCAAAGCGGTCCTACTGAGCGAATCAGTGGATGCTGAGGACAAAACCCAGTCGAAACCGCTGGGTTTTTTTACGCGTAATGCTTTCGTGACGTAACGCATTTTCCGCCCTATCGATTTGCGCCGGTGAATCGCCTACCCTAAAATGCACCCCTTTTTTTGGCAAATCTGCTGGAAAGCAGAGACGCAAAGCCTCCGGTCCAACATTCCTAAATTAGGAAAGGATAGCGGGGTTGCCGGTCAGGCTTTCGTTGGACGCCGCTTTGACTGCTTCGCGTTGCTGCTTTGTCAACTCAAGGAACCATCGTGAAGCAAACAAAACCCTTTGGGCGTGCCCATATTCCCCTCTCGGAGCCTGGTCAAACAACAGCCAAGTCCGCTGACGAACCAGCGTCCAAGAAACACTCAGACGAAACCGAATCAGGTTCACAACGCGTTGACATTTTTGACCTCGCAAGCCGGATTGAGCCGCTTGAGACCACCAGAACCGTGCCCAATGTGTGGGGCAAGGTGTTGCGCGATGGTGCGATCTATCTTGGAATGCTCGTCACACTGTTCGTCGTTTACGTTGGAATGCGAGACAGCATGATCTTGGCGAAGGTGCTTGACGCCATCCCGACCGACGACACTGTCATGCTCTGCAAAGACGGTACCGTCATTTATGACGACGACGGCAATATTGTGTCAATGATCTCCAACAGACTTTTCAATCGTGGGCATCTCATCTGCACCGACTGGCGCGTTCAAAAGGGATTCCTTTACGCACCGCGAGGCTAGTGCCCGAGCGTTTTTGCAATACAACCCAATACTCTTCAAGAGAGCCATTCTCTGGCCCGAATGACTCGCCACGCAGGTTGGCAACATGAGCTGGCAGCAGCCTCATGAATTCTGGCCTGTCGCAGCTTTCATCGTTACCTGAACTTCAGGCTGCTGAGTAGCCTGCTGTGCGACAGCGTCAAAACTCCAAAGCATGGTTCCTTGGACGATCGCTGTAATGGCAATAGCGACGGTGATTGCAGTGAAACGAATGCGGTTGGTAGTGTTCATCTTGACTCTCCAGTTGACCGGCCCAAACGGCCCGTTGAAGAGAATGTAGGTATCTTAGTTCCGGATTGCACGTTGATTGCGATGAACTGCGGATTCAGGAGACGAACTGCAGAACGTCCCGATGGACCGCGACACTTTTTTTGAATCAGTGGAGGCCAAGTCCAGCACCAGACTGTTCAAGCACCAAATTCAGGGCTAAGATCACCGAATGGCACAGAGCAATCAACGCCGCGATGACGAAGTGATCATGCTGGATCAGGCACTGCGGTGGCACCGCGAATGGAAAGACAAGTTACTGGCTGCGGTCGATGCAATGGAACCCATCCATGCAGACACCATTGGCCGGGATGATCTTTGCAATCTGGGTCGATGGCTGTGCACCGAGGGTGATCGGCACTATGGTCACAGTCCGGCCTTCCAGGACCTTGTGCTGCATCACCGCGAGTTTCATTTGCTCACCGGCGCTGTGGCAGAAATCGTCAATGAAAAGCAGTATGCGTTGGCGAAGACCTACCTTAGCGACGACGCGGAGCTGGCGCTATGCTCCTCGGGCGTTGAAGAGGCGATCCAGCGCCTCAAGAATGCCCTGACGACTTGATTTCACGCCATTGATTGCAAATCTCGGAGTGAAGGCGTGGAACATCGCAGGGGTCACATCCTCGCACCGAGCACGCGCAGTTGACTTTCGCAAGTCTCAAATCAACTTCAACTGCACAGGAAACTCCATCGGAAAGTCTACTTCGCCACTCGGCGTTCGGACTCGCACCGACCCCGAGAGCTTTCCGCTGACCTTGCCCATTTGCATAATCACGTTGCCAGTGGCCGACAGCAGAGCCTTATGGTCAATGGTCACCGGAACCCGCAATGCGGTTGGACGACCGGCAGAGGCCAATACAAACGACTCCTTGGAACCCATTGCCACGACGGCACCATGAATCTCGAGCAAACAAGAGATTTTCGGCACCCTCAGATCAAAACCCAAAGGTGACTGAACATTGATGTCTGCGTTTACCGTAGAGTCTCGCAGGCTGATGGTGCCCACCTGAACGTCAGTGGCCCTGGCAAAGCGCTTAACCGTCTCCTTCATGGGCTCTTTCAACACCAGATTGGCCTTGGTCGCCGCAACCGCCCAGTTCACTGTATTGATCGACTTGCCATCGACCAGTTCCCCAACAAAACTGAGGTGTAAGACGTCGCCACGCGCCTGCTGAGCAACCTTCTCCGAAATGCCGCGCCATGGAACAGCCGCGCTTAACTCACACGCACCGGCGGCTGACTTTAAGTTGCCCGCAAAAGCGACTGTCATCGCCACGTCATACGCCTTGAGTTGTCCTCGAAACTGCCCAGCGCATTTCTTGACCGCATTGGACGAAAGAATCAGCGCGATATCGAACTTGACGGCATCGATCGGACCGATACGAACAGCCTGAATTGGAGCCGCGGCGTACCCTGCCGCATTGGACAGAAAGTAGGACAAGAACAAAAATACCAACAGCCGTAGAAATTTCATGACGCACTGTAATGGAGTTTTGGCGGTCTCCTGTTGTCCGCTCGTACTTCTGTGACATCAACCTGTTCGCTTGACCTACACCACAAAGGGCAGCTATTGTCGGTCACGGCGTTCACATCGCTGTCCGACGAACTGCTCTCAGAGCAGTCTCTTTGACACGACTACCGTCACCAGCCATGAACTGGCCGAGCGATTGAATGGTTTGCGACCGGATAACGGACCAAGGCCAAGACATGACCATTTCACGCGCAAAGTTCGCATGGTGCATGGCAATTACGCACAGCGCTTTAGAAGCGGCGATGTCGACACCGTTCCGCGCCGCGAGGCTTTCCCGGCGCTGGAATCGGTACAAAACCCTGCACCGGAGTCTGTAAAAGTCAGCAATTCGCTGGGATTGAAAAAGCCTGCTAGTTTTTAAGTAGCAGGCTTTCCTTTACCATATTGGTAGGGCGTCACAGACTTGAACTGTGGACCAAAGGATTATGAGTCCTCTGCTCTAACCAACTGAGCTAACGCCCCAACCGAGCTGGCGATTGTAAAGGCCTACTTGTGGTGGCTCAGCGCATTGCTGACGAGTTTGGATGTGATATCGACAATCTGGATCATCCGGTCATACGCCATGCGGGTAGGCCCGATAACGCCGAGCGTGCCGACCACCTGGCCGTCGACCTCGTAGGGCGCACTGACGATGGACAGGTCCTCAAACGGTACCACCTGGCTTTCCCCACCGATGAAGATGCGCACCCCTTCGGCCCGCCCGGTCACATCCAGCAGGCGCATCAACTGCGCCTTTTGCTCAAATAGCTCAAAGGCCCGACGCAAGTGGTTCATGTCGTTGGAAAAGTCACTGACCGACAATAGATTTCGCTCACCCGAGATGATGACCTCGTCTTGCGCCTCGCTCAACACATCGGAGCTGGCCGCTACAGCGGCATTCATCAGACCTGCAATTTCGGTCCGCAACGAATCGATCTCGCCCTTGATGCGCTCACGCACCTGCTCGATAGCCATGCCAACATAGTTGGCATTCAGAAAATTGGCCGCCTCCACCAGTTGGGACTGGGCGTAATCCACCTCGGTAAAGATGACGCGGTTTTGCACATCCCCTTCTGGCGACACAATGATCACCAGCAAACGCCGCTCCGATAACCGCAGAAATTCAATGTGGCGAAACACCGACGTTCGCCGCGGTGCAAGCACCACCCCGACAAACTGCGACAGGCTGGACAGCAAGTTGGCTGCGTTTGAAATAACCCGTTGTGGCTGATCAGGCGCCAGATGGTGCGTGCCCAAATGACCTCGTTGTACAGTGAGCATGGTGTCGACAAACAGGCGATAGCCCCGCGCGGTGGGTATACGGCCTGCCGAGGTGTGGGGACTGACAATCAGCCCTAACTCCTCCAGGTCAGACATTACATTGCGAATGGTGGCCGGCGACAGGTCCAGCCCCGACGCCCTGGACAAGGTGCGCGAACCTACCGGTTGACCGTCGGCAATGTAGCGTTCTACCAGCGCTTTCAGCAATAACTTGGCACGATCATCGAGCATGATTTCATTTTAGTGATGTAATTTGAAAATGAACCCCAAATTCCAGCTCGTGGCCCTCGTCGGCAAGTACCAAACGCTGGCAACCGGTGCCTCGGTTGCCAACGCACGCAGCGCGATCGAAGCGGTTGCACATTTTTTACACAACCAGGGTTGTGAAGTGGTGCTGGAACACGACACCGCACTCAACATGGGGATGACGGGATATCAGCAATTCACCGTGGAGCAAATTGGTCAACAGTGTGACCTTTGTCTGGTGGTTGGTGGCGATGGCACGATGTTGGGTGTTGGCCGAAAGCTGGCTGCGTACGGTGTGCCGCTGATTGGCATCAATCAAGGGCGGCTCGGCTTCATCACCGACATTCCCTATGGCAATTTTGCAGTCAGTCTGGGCAAGATGCTGCAGGGTGAGTATGTTGAAGACCTACGCAGCCTCATGAACGCCCGCGTCATGCGGGATGGACATTGTGTATACAAAGCCATGGCCATGAACGACGTGGTGGTGAACCGGGGCGCTGCGTCGGGTATGGTCGAATTGCGGGTGGAGGTGGATGGCCATTTTGTTGCCAACCAGCGCGCGGACGGGCTGATCATTGCCACCTCAACCGGGTCTACTGCCTATGCCTTGTCGGCTGGTGGTCCATTGCTGCACCCATCGATAGCAGGTTGGGTGATGGCACCGATCGCGCCTCACACCTTGTCCAATCGCCCTATTGTGCTGGCCAATACTTCCTGCATCGCCATTGAAATTGTGGCCGGCCGCGATGCCAGCGCCAGTTTTGATACGCAGTCTCTCGCATCGCTGATGCACGGCGACCGCATTGAGGTCAGCCAGTCCAAGCACCATGTCCGGTTCTTGCACCCCAAAGGTTGGTCGTATTACGACACCTTGCGCGAAAAATTACATTGGAACGAGGGAGTAACCACGACGTGAGTTTGCGACGCATTGTCCTGCGCGACTTTGTCATCGTGCGCGAGCTTGATCTGGACCTGGCGTCAGGCTTCACGGTACTGACGGGAGAAACCGGGGCTGGCAAGTCGATCCTCATTGATGCATTGCAACTGGCCACCGGTGGCCGTGCCGACTTGAACCTGATCCGCGAGGGCGCTTCCCGCACCGAGGTTTGCGCCGAGTTTGAGGTCACGCAGACGATCTTGGCCTGGCTCGAGGATGCCGGATTTGCCACTGACAGCCTGCTGATGCTGCGACGCACCTTTGATTCGCAAGGCAAAAGCCGCGCCTGGATCAATGGCAGCCCAGCCACTTCCACGCAATTGCGTGCCGCCGGTGAACAACTGCTCGACATTCATGGTCAGCATGCCTGGCAAAGCCTGACCCGCTCTGACGCCATGCGCGGCCTGCTCGATGCCTATGCCAAACTCTCGCAAACCGAGGTTGCCACACTGTGGCAACAATGGCGCGCCGCGCAGGAGCAACTCAAGTGCGCACACGCCGCTCAGGAGTCCTTGCTGCAAGACCGCGAACGGTTGAGCTGGCAAATCGGCGAACTGGAGAAGTTGTCGCCCCAAGTCAACGAGTGGCCCACCCTCAATGCCGACCATACCCGGCTTTCCAACGCACAGGCCTTGATTGATGCCGCGCAGGCAGCACTGGCAGCCCTTGATGGAGACGAAAGCAATGCCACCCGTCCGCTTGGTCAGGCACTCGAATTACTTCAAAAACAAGAGCATATAGAGCCCGAATTTAAAACGCTAGGTGAGGTTTTGGCTTCAAGTCTTGCGCAAACTGAGGACAGCGCGCGGTCGCTGCGCGTTTACCTGCGCAAAACCGAACCGGACCCGGACAGCCTGAACCTGCTGGACCAACGCTTGGCACTATGGGTGACGCTGTCGCGCCGTTTCAAACGCAACCCGGAAGACTTGCCAGACCTGCTGTTGCAGTGGCGGCATGACCTTGCCGCTCTTGACGCCGCCGCCGATCTGCAGTCGCTGGAACAGACACAGGAGCGTACCTGGCGAGCTTACCAACAGGCAGCCCGGCAATTGACACAATCCAGACGTCAGGCTGCGCAAGGTCTGGCCGACAGCATCACCAACGCCATGCAGGGGCTCGGCATGTCGGGCGGACAGTTCAAGGTTGAGGTGCAGCCATCTGCCCAGCCGCTACAAAGTGGCATGGACGAGATCAGTTTTCTGGTGGCGGGACACGCCGGCAGTACGCCAAGGCCGGTTAACAAAGTGGCCTCAGGGGGCGAGTTGTCGCGCATCGCATTGGCCATCGCCGTCACCACCAGCCAGCTCGGCAGCGCCCCGACCCTGATCTTTGATGAAGTGGACGCAGGAGTCGGTGGTGCTGTGGCAGAAACCGTGGGGCGCTTGATGCAGCAACTCGGGGCTGACCGTCAAGTACTGGCGGTGACCCACCTGCCGCAGGTTGCCGCCTGCGCGGACCAACATCTGCTTGTTCACAAGCAACTAGAAGCCGGCGCCACAGTCAGCTCGGTCCACCCGGTTCGTGGTGACGAGCGTGTGGCCGAACTGGCGCGTATGCTGGGGGGTGAACGTATTCTGGCAAGCACGCTGGCACATGCCCGCGATATGCTTCAGACCCAAGGTGATTGACATGCCCAAAGCGCTGACCGACTTGCAGATCGTGCTGATTACCGGCATGTCGGGCTCTGGCAAATCGGTCGCTTTGCACGCGCTGGAGGACCTTGGCTTTTACTGCGTGGACAACTTGCCGCCTGAGTTGTTGATGCCGCTGGTGGAGCTTGAGCGTCACCAGCATTGCAAACGTCTGGCCATTGCCATGGACGTGCGCAGCGCACAGGCACTGCCATTGGTGCCCGAACTGCTCAAGCAGCTCAAGGCCAGCAAGATCTGTATCGATTCGATTTTTCTTGACGCCACCACCGACACCTTGATCCGCCGTTTTTCGGAAACACGCAGGCGCCATCCGCTATCAGCCATTGCAGCGGGGGCCGATCAGCGTGACCACCGGCACGCACTGGCGGATGCCATCGAGCTTGAGCGCGAATTGCTGAGCGACCTGCGCGCCCAGGCGCACGTCATCGATTCCAGCATCATCCGCCCCACCCAGCTGCAAAGTTATGTCAAATCATTCATCGAGGCGCCAGCTGAGCAATTGACGCTAGTGTTTGAGTCATTTGCCTTCAAACGTGGCATACCCAGTGACGCGGACTATGTGTTTGACGTTCGGATGCTGCCCAACCCGCACTACGAGCCGGCCTTGCGCGCCCTGACCGGCAAGGATGCCGCTGTGGTCAGTTTTTTGGGGCAGCAGGACGAAGTGGCGCGGATGTTCTCAGATATCTGCAGGTTTCTGGATGGCTGGCTTAACGCACTGGCACAAAACCATCGCAGCTACGTCACCGTGGCCATTGGTTGCACGGGTGGCCAGCACCGGTCGGTCTATTTGGTGGAGCAGCTGACGGCACACTACCAGGCACACTGGGTCACCCTCAGGAGACACCGCGAAATGGACGCCCGCTCTGCCAAAGACTAGGACATCAGCATTTTCTTGATCGGGGCTGGCAACCCGAGACTCATCCATTGATTCCGGTCCAGCCAATCGCCATCCAGGCTGGGCCTGAGCGGGTGCTGCAGATGGGTCTGCACCGGATGCAAATAGAGGTCTTTGTGAGTCAACACATGCTTGACCACCGGCAGTTCAACGATCGGATGCGCTGCTGGCAGCACCACCCTCAAACTGGCCAGATCGTCAAACAGCGCAAAACAGAAAAGGCCTGCCCAAACGCCTGGGGTCGGGCGGCGTTGCAACCACAGTGCATCGCTGTCAGTACGCGCCCAAAGCATCCAGATCGACTGCACATGACGCTTGACCTGGCGACTCCGGACCGGGAAGTGCTCAACCTGGTGCCGCCTAAAAGCCTGACAGGCACCGGCCAATGGGCACACCTCACAGGCGGGCCGCCTGGCAGTGCAGAGCGTGGCACCCAAATCCATCATGCCTTGGGTGTAACGAGGCATCTGCACGGACAGGTCTTGTTGTGGCAACTGCTGCGTCGCCAGATCCCACAACTGGCGCTCATTCGCGGGACGGGCCAAATCAGCTTCATAGGCCAAGAAACGCGTCAACACCCGGCGGACGTTACCGTCCAGAATTGCAACGCGTTCACCAAAACAAATGGCAGCGATGGCAGCGGCGGTGGAGCGGCCAATTCCCGGCAGGGTCTGCAACATCTGTGCACTGCGCGGAAACACGCCGCCGTGGTGGTGCACGATCTCTTGCGCACAACGGTGCAAATTGCGCGCCCGGCTGTAATAGCCCAAACCCGCCCAGAGGCTCAATACCTCGTCAAGTGGCGCGCTCGCGAGCACGCCAACATTGGTAAATCGGGCCAAAAACCGCTCAAAGTAGACCCGAACCGTGACCACCTGGGTTTGCTGCAACATGATTTCGGACAGCCACACCCGGTACGGGTCGGTCGTGCCTTGCCAAGGCAAGTCATTGCGACCGTGCCTGACTTGCCACGTCACAACGGCCTGCGCCAGCTGAAACCCGGCCCGGGGTGCCTCACGCACCCGCTGCACCATCGGCCACATCAATCGGCCGCTGGGCGGCCATCCGCATCAGGTACCCGGTCAGTTCATCGAGTTTTTGCTGCGCCTGCTGCAGGTCGGCATCACGCCCCTGCACCTCGGCGATGCGCTCGTCCAAGCCCTCAGACGCCTGGGCGATGCGATCAATCGCCTCCAGCCGACGGACGAAATTACGTCGACGCCCGCGCAACTGGGAGTCCAGCTGCGACGCCGCCGATTTGCTCCAGGCCTCGACGTCGGCCAAGGCAGTTTCATGAACCCTGCGCAAACGTGTCGACAACGCCCTGACAACATTCTGTGCGAACTCAAGCTGCGCCAGCCTCCATGTGTTGCCAACACCCAGGTACTGGAGATGGCTGCGCTCGATCAGATCGAGTTCATTCAGGTAGCCCGTCACATCCGGCGCATCCGCGACGCGCAGCGAGAAACCGTAATCGGTGTTCAGATGTGAGAACGTGGCCTCCAGCATGGCGTGAATTTCCTGGCCCCTGGCCTGGACCTGCTGCAAATTGGCACGCAGATGCGCAAAGGTTTCACCATAGATGTGCCTGATACCAAGTTTGAAGCCCTTTTGATTCAGTGAACCCGTCAAAGCGGCTATTTCCTGCTTCAAACGCGAGGCCCCCAACAAGGAAAAGATATCCCTCAGCAGTTTCAGGTGTACCGAGCGCACTGCGTGTATCCGAGTGCCTGCCGCATCAAACTCTGCCTGTTCAGCGGCAATTCTGGATCGCATGCTCCTGATGACCGGCCGGTTTTTCCCCTGCAGTCCTTTGAGCTCAATCGATTGCTCGGCAATTTCACGCCGACGGATCTGGATCACCCTTGCCGTCTCACTTTGCAAACCCTCCATGGCCGAAGTGACCTGCCGCCCCAGCAACTGCCGTCGGCGCTCAACAACACCCTGACTCAAAGCGGTTTCAAACACGGCAAGCGCGCTTCGCTGGCTCAATGCCTGATCATTGCTCAACTTGCCCAGCAAGCCCTTTTGAGCAGAGAGGGCCATCACTTGCCCTGGATTGACACCAAGAATGTGCGCCGCATCACGCATTTGTTTATCAATTTGCGCCTGCACTTCTTCTTCGCTGTCCAACGCATCCCAAAGGGTGTCGATCTTGTTGAGTACCACCAGCCGTGCCGCCGCATCACGCTGATCATCGAGCAAATGCTCACGCCAGATGGTCAAATCTGACTGCGTCACGCCGGTGTCAGCGGCCAGCACAAAGACAATCGCCTGCGCCTGCGTGATCAAATTCACGGTCAGTTCTGGCTCGGCGCCGATCGCGTTCAATCCTGGAGTGTCGAGAATTACCAAACCCTGGCGCAGCAAAGGGTGCGCAATGTTGACCAGCGCATGTCGCCATCTGGGGATCTCAACTCCGCCATCCGCATTGGCGGTGAACAGATCATCCGGATTCTGACCATGCATGAAGCCGAGTGCCCGCGCCTCATCTGTGCTGACTCGTCGGGTTTCCGAGACGCGCGCAAATGCCTGCGCCAATTGCTTCGGATTGTTCACCTCAAGCGGCGTATGCTCCCATCGATCAGGCACCATGCGCCACTCCATCAACGACTGTGGCTGCATCCGGGTTTCGATTGGCAACAGTCTTAGACAGGGCGGCAGGCTCGGGTCATAGGCCATCTCGGTTGGGCACATGGTGGTGCGACCGGCACTGGCTGGCAGTATGCGTTGACCATACCCGGCAAAAAAAACTGCGTTGATCAGCTCGGACTTGCCGCGGGAAAACTCGGCGACAAACGCCACCATCACCTTATCCACGCGGACCTGCGTCTCCAGTTGATGCAGACGTTCTTCCACCGAGGCGTCGAGCATGTCCTGCTCTTTGAGCCACTGCGCCAGCAACCTCAGGCGCAGCGCAAACTCACGTCGCCATGCGCCATGTTGGTCAAATTTCTCATTGAATGAAGTTCCCAATCCGCCTCCGAACTTGCTGAGGGTCAATATAGCACCCTCGCCCGGCAAAGTCCCACGACCCTGTGGCTCACCGCTGTTGGCACTGCGGGCAATAAAAGCTGGATCGCTGGCCCTGACGGATCAGGCGGACCGCTGTCTCACAGCGCTTGCACGGCAAATTGGCGCGGCCGTACACCATCACCTCCAGCTGAAAATGACCCGCCTGCCCATCGGCACTGGAAAAATCACGCAAGGTACTGCCCCCTTTGGCCACCGCTGCGGACAATACGTCAACGATTGCCTGATGCAGACGCGCCACCCTTACCCGACTCAGGGTCTTGGCTATTGCGTTGGGCCGGATTCCTGCCAGAAACAGTGCTTCCGACGCATAGATATTGCCCACACCCACGACCAGATCGCCGGCCATCAATGCCTGCTTGACGCTGGTCGTGCGTCGTTTCAAGCCCGAAGAAAACAGTGCCAGGGAAAATTCGTCCCCGAGTGGCTCCATACCCAAATGGTCCAGCAACTTGCGTGCCATCGGGTCGGTCAGGCTGTCCACATACACCATCGCGCCAAAACGCCTGGGGTCATGCAGTCGCAAAGTGCCCTGTGTGGTGCGCAGATCAAAATGGTCGTGTGAGCCGGGCTCAGGCAGAGCTGGCGCAAACAACAGGCTCCCGGACATCCCCAGATGCAACAGCAGGTACCCACGGTCAAGGTGAATCACCAGATACTTGGCGCGCCGGGTCACGGCATCAACACGACGCCCCACCAACTCACCGCCCTGGATGCCCAGTGGCCAGCGCAACGGTTTTCCAACCCGCACCCCCGTCACCTGCGCGCCGGCAATGGCGTTGGCAAAGCTGCGGCGGCTTACTTCCACTTCGGGTAATTCAGGCATACAAACGCTTTCTGTGGTGCATGGATTATTATGAACAGATGCGTTTCAATTCCCTATTTCTTCGTGCCATCACCCCCCTGGCGCTGGGCTGCATGCTCAGCCTGTCGGTCCACAGCGCCGATGCGCCGCAGCGCAGCGCCAAAGTGTCAGCCATGGACAGCGGGCTTTTTTACCAACTGCTGCTTGGCGAACTCAATGCCCGCAACCATGAATCAGCCACCGCGTTCTCGCTGCTGCTGGATGCAGCACGCAAAACCGGTGACCCGAACGTGTTCAGGCGGGCAGTGCAGATCGCCATCCAGGCGCGTGCCGGAGAGTCCGCCCTGCAAGCTGCCAAAGCGTGGCGGGACGCTGAGCCGACATCCAGTGAGGCCAACTTGTTTGTGCTGCAGATACTGCTGGGCTTGAACCGGGTTGCCGATACCGTGGAGCCCATTCAGCATGAAATTACCCTGACGCCCGCTGCCGAACAGCGCGAGTTCCTGTGGCGTCTGCCTCATTTTTTCGACCGTGTCTCTGACCGCCAACTTGCTGCTGCCACCGTACAAAATGCGCTGCAGAAACTGACCGACGATCCATCCTTGGGTGCCACGGCCGGAGCCGTCATCGGGCGCATGTGGCTTGGTGCCGGCGATAAGACCGCGGCGCTGGCAGCGGCCAGCAAAGCGTTGTCGCTGAACCCAAATGCAGAGCACCCGGCATTGCTGGCCATGTCCATGCTCGGGTCTGACACTCCCCAGGCAGAACAACTGGTCAGACAGCATCTGCCACAGGCGCGCGCCGAATTTCGCATCGCGTTTATCAAGGCCCTGCTCGGCCAGCAACGCGAAGTCGAGGCACGCGCCGAGTTGGCGCATCTTCAGAGCAGTCAGGCCGATTTTGCCGAGGCCTGGTTGATTCACGGTGCGCTGGATCTGCAGCAACAACAGCTTGATCCGGCCCAACGGCAATTGCAGCGTTATCTGGACCTGGTCGAGGCGCTGCCTCAAGCCGAGCGCTCCGCAGAAGTCCGGCGTGGACGTTCGCAGGCGCTAATGTCTTTGGCTCAAGTCGCGCAGTTGCGCAAGGACCTGGTGCAGGCGGATGCTCTGCTACAAAGGGTCGACAATCCGGACGATGTGCTGCGGGCGCAGGTTCAGCGTGCCAATCTGTTGGCGCAGCAAGGCAAAACCGAAGATGCGCTGACGCTGATACAAAACCAAACCGAACATTCTGAAGCCGACGTGCGACTCAAACGCATGGCCGAGGTGGCACTGTTACGCGAGCACAAACTGTTTGACCGCGCCCGTGACCGCCTCAAAGCGGCCATCACCCAGAATCCGCACGACACTGACCTGATGTATGACCTGGCCATGGTCAGTGAGAAACTAGGGGAGATGGAAGAGATGGAGCGCTTGCTGCGCAGCCTGATTGCAGCCAAGCCCGAGGATCCCCACGCCTATAACGCGCTGGGTTATTCGCTGGCCGACCGCAACATGCGGCTGCCCGAAGCCCGGGACCTGATTGCCAAAGCACTTGCGTTGGCACCTGGCGACCCATTCATTACCGACAGTCTGGCCTGGGCTGAGTTTCGCAGTGGCAACCACGCCCGCGCATTGGAGTTGTTGCAAGCCGCCTTCAAGGACAAGCCGGACGCTGAAATTGCGGCCCATCTGGGTGAGGTTTTATGGGTCAGCCAGCGCCAGGCCGAAGCCTTGCATGTATTTCGTGAGGCAGTCAAGCTCAACCGCGACAACGAGACCCTTCAAGAAACGCTGAAACGGCTGCGTGTTCCACTGTGATCCGACGTCACGTCCTGCGCTTGACCAGTCTTCCAGTTGCTTCTTTTTTTGTAGCTGGATGTGCAAACCGGATAAGCGCTACAGCCAAAAATGATGTCCCGGTCATGACTTGGTCGGGCAAACTCTCGCTGCGCATACCTGCAGACCATGAACAGCCTGACGCGCAGGCACAGGTGCACAACGCCGGCTTTGATCTCCAGGGCGACGCGCAAACCGGGCAGCTGCGCCTGACAACGCCGCTGGGCACCACGGCGGCCCTGGTTGACTGGATGCCGCACCAAGCCACGCTGACCGCGAACGGCGTGACGCAGTCCTTTGCAGACCTGAACACATTGAGCCGGCACCTGCTGGGTACCCATGTGCCTGTGGCCAGTTTTTTTGATTGGCTGGCAGGGCAAGATCGCCCGGTCGACGGTTGGACAGTCGACTTGAGCCAGCAGGAGCAGGGCAAAATCACCGCGCGCCGAAACTACCCTGCGCCAAGCGCAGAATTGCGCCTGTTGCTTGAACCTTGACGTTGGCGATGGTCGGTCACAATTTCAAACCATGAAGTCTCTTTACGATGTCAGCGCGCCCGCCAAACTCAACCTGTTCCTGCACGTGGTCGGCCGGAGAAGTGACGGCTATCACCTGTTGGAGTCAGTGTTTCGGCTGATTGACTGGTGCGACACACTGCATTTTGAGATCCGCACCGATGGTGAGATCAGCCGTGAAGACCTGAATTGCACGCTCCCCGAGCAAGACCTGATCGTGCGAGCCGCCAGATCACTGCAGCAATTCAGTGGCACACCACTCGGTGCGCATATTGGCGTCCACAAGAGCATCCCGGCTCAGGCCGGTTTGGGTGGCGGCTCCAGCGATGCGGCATCCACCCTGCTGGCACTGAACCGGCTCTGGCGGCTTGGCCTTGATCGATCAAGTCTGATGGCCATCGGGCTCCAACTGGGCGCCGATGTGCCTTTTTTTCTGGGTTGCAACAATGCGTTCGTGTCCGGAATTGGCGAAAATCTGCACCCAATCCTTCTTCCACCGGCGCAGTATCTGGTCGTCAAACCTCAGACCGGGCTGGACACCGGGCGAATTTTTTCTCACCCCCAGCTAAAAAGAGATTCTGAAACTACTATAATCACAGGCTTCGCTGCAAACGCTGACTGGTCTTGTCGCAACGATTTGCAGGAAGTTGCTCGATCACTTTGCCCGGATATCGATGAAGCCATAGACTGGCTCCGGATCCAAGGACTGAGTGGCCGCATGACTGGGTCGGGGAGCGCAGTGTTCGCTGAACTGAAGTCTGCAATGGTTTTTGACAATGTGCCTGGTGAGTATCAGGTCAGGGTTTGCGATGGATTGGCGGCTCATCCCTTGCTGGGTTGGGCTGCATAGATTGGTTTGTCGGTAAAGCGTTTCGCGCTTTACCCGTGTAGGGGAGTCGCCAAGCTGGTTAAGGCACTGGATTTTGATTCCAGCATGCGAAGGTTCGAATCCTTCTTCCCCTGCCAAATTTGACGCATGTTTCAGACATGTGAAAGCTTTAGGCGATCAACTCGTTGGGATATACATGCAAGCCGATCAACCCCCTGAATTCATGGTTTTTACCGGCAATGCAAATCCCTCGTTGGCGGCGAACATTGCGCATTATCTGAAGACCGACTTGGGTGCCGCCGAGGTGGGCCGCTTCTCCGACGGTGAGGTCACCGTTGAGATCAAGCAGAACGTGCGCGCCCGCGATGTATTTGTGGTTCAGTCAACCTGTGCGCCGACCAACGAAAACCTGATGGAGTTGCTGATCATGGTGGACGCGCTCAAGCGTGCCTCAGCCGAGCGGATCAGTGCCGTCATCCCCTATTTTGGCTATGCCCGGCAAGACCGTCGCCCGCGCTCAAGCCGGGTACCCATCACGGCAAAAGTGGTGGCCAACATGCTGCAAGCGGTGGGAGTGGCGCGGGTGCTGACCATGGACTTGCATGCCGACCAGATTCAGGGCTTTTTTGACATTCCGGTTGACAACATTTATGCATCACCGGTTTTGCTGGGTGACCTGAAGCAAAAAAAATACGAAGATCTGATTGTGGTGTCGCCAGACGTTGGTGGTGTCGTGCGTGCGCGTGCACTGGCCAAGCAGCTTGACTGCGATCTGGCCATCATCGACAAACGGCGACCGCGTGCCAATGTGAGTGAGGTCATGCACGTGATCGGCGAGATCGAGGGGCGCAATTGCGTGGTCATGGACGACATGATCGATACCGCTGGCACTCTGGTCAAGGCAGCCGAGGTGCTCAAGCAACGCGGTGCAAAAAAAGTTTACGCCTACTGCACCCACCCGATTTTTTCCGGCCCGGCGATCAGTCGTATCAGCCAGGGTGACGCGCTTGACGAGATTGTGGTCACCAACACCATTCCGCTGAGCCCGGCGGCGTTGGCGTGTACCAAGATTCGTCAACTCAACGTGGCACCGCTGATTGCCGAGACCATTCAGCGCATTGCCGAAGGTAAATCGGTCATGAGTTTGTTTTCTGACCAGGACAACCTGTTCTGATCAGAAATTTCGAGTGGCTCGTCGTTCCCATCGGGGTGACGGGCTTTTTTTAATCAGGGTCGCACTGGTCGCGGTCGGCCCTTAATGGAGTTAGTCAATGAAATTTATCGCTTTTGAGCGTTCCAAGCACGGTACGGGTGCGAGCCGCCGTCTGCGCATCACCGGCCGCACGCCGGGCATCATTTACGGTGGTTCCGCTGAGCCCCAGCTGATTGAGGTGGACCACAACGCCTTGTGGCACGCACTGAAAAAAGAAGCTTTCCATTCCAGCATTCTGACCATGGAAATGGGCGGAGCCGAAAGCAACGTGCTGTTGCGCGACGTGCAGGTGCACCCGTTCAAACAGCAGATTCTGCACATCGACTTCCAGCGCGTGGATGCCAGCACCAAACTGCACATGAAGGTGCCACTGCACTTTGTGGGTGATGACCAGTCTCCTGCCGTCAAGACCGAGGGCTGTATTGCCAACCACGTGATCAACGAAATCGAGGTGCTGTGCCTGCCGGTTGACCTGCCTGAATTTATCAAGGTTGACCTGAGTGGCATGCGCAAAGGTACCTCGTTGCATCTGGCGGAAATCCCGCTGCCCAAGGGTGTTAAAGCGGTGACCCGTGGCAGCAACAAGAATCCGGTGGTGGTGTCGGTGGTGGTGGTTGCCGCCGCAGATGCACCCGCCGCAGACGCAGTCGTTGACGGCGCTGAAGCGGCCAAACCAGCCGGCAAGGCTGGCGCCAAACCGGCTGCCAAACCTGCCAAAAAATAAACCGGCCAACGCCATCTGCCAGGGGCCCACTTCGGTGGGCCCTTTTCGTTCTCGCCTTGACATAATGAACGCATGATCCGACTTTTTGTAGGCTTGGGAAACCCCGGCCCTGAATATTCCGCCACCCGGCACAACGCTGGTTTCTGGTGGATCGATGCACTTGCGCAACTCACCAAGGCGACACTGCTGATGGAAAAGGGGTTTCACGGCCTGGTGGCGCGCACCTCGGTGGAAGGTCAAGCCATCTGGTTGCTGCAACCGCAAACGTTCATGAACCAAAGTGGCAAATCAGTCGCTGCGTTGGCCAACTTCTTCAAGATCGCACCGCAGGAGATTCTGGTTGCCCACGATGAGCTGGATATTGCGCCGGGTGAGGCCAAACTCAAGCTCGGCGGCAGTCATGCCGGACATAACGGTTTGCGTGATATCCATGCCCAGCTCGGCAGCGACCAGTATTGGCGGCTGCGACTCGGGATCGGACATCCGGGTAACCGGGCTGATGTGATTCACTGGGTACTAAAAAAGCCTTCACCAGATGATCGCATCGCCATCACCCACAGCATTGACCGAGCCGTGACGGCGCTTGGGCATCTGGTCCGGGGTGAGCTGGAAACCGCCACCCGCCTGATCCACACCAGCAAGCCACCGCGTCCAAAACCACCCCGACCGGCCGGGACGCCACTGTCAGCCGTGCCACCTGCATCCTCACCCAATGAAGTGAATGCGTCATGAGAATTCGTCGAATCGCCATTTTATTGATAGCAATCAACGCTCTCAATCATTGGGCTGAAGCACAAACAGTCTACAAATGTGGCAGCACTTACAGCCAGACGCCCTGCCCCGACGCGCGGATCTTGCCGGTCGACGATGGACGCAGCGTGGCGCAGCAGCAACAAACCACGGCAGCAAGCCAACGCGATCAATTGCGCGCCGATCAATTGGAGAAGACACGATTGGAGCAAGAAAACACCAGCGCAAGGCCAAGTCCGGCAGCGAAAGCAACATCGCCCAAAAAAGTCGGGCGAGGCCCTGCCACACCGGCCAAACCGATGGCACCGGCCGTGTCCCGACCATCGGCAACCCCCATCACCAGGCTGGCCAAAAAGCCGCAGCAGTTTGTGGCCGAGGTTCCGGGTTCAGGCACCAGCGCAGCCAAACCGAAAAAGCCGACCGTCAAAAAGACCCTTGACAAATAAGTTGAGTCAAACCACCGGCGGCGTGGGCTTCAACGGCACTTCGGACGCGTTCGATGCGACCGACTCGCGACCGCCGGCCATCGCCTGCAGCCGATGGTATTTGCGCCACAAGCTGTCTGCATCCTCTATCCATTCTGGATGCACTGGAATGCAGCTGACCGGGCAAATCTGCACACATTGGGGTTCGTCAAAATGGCCAACACACTCGGTGCAGCGTTGAGGATCGATCTCGTAGATTTCGCGGCCCATGTAGATCGCGTCATTGGGGCACTCGGGTTCACACACGTCGCAGTTGATGCACGCATCGGTGATCAGCAAGGCCATGGCGACTTATCTTGCGAAATACTCAAGCACTGATGTCCGGGTTGGCGGCCTCGGCTGCCTTGACAATCATCACCGGTACACCGGCTGCATGGAGCACTTCATTGGACACCGAGCCCAACAGCGCACGACGCAGGGTGCTGGTGCCGCTGGCACCCATCACCACCAGGTCGCAGCCATAGTTCTCCAGAATATCCACCAGCGTGTGGGCTGGATCCCCGGTGGCCACTTCGGTCTCGTAGGCCACGCCGGCCGCGTCCAGCAAGGCCTGTGCGGGCAGCAGCGTATTGGCGCCAGCGGCCGCGCTGACCTGCTCGATCACCCGCGGATCATGTGCCACCATCAGCTCGTACAGGCTGGCTGGCTCTTGCACATTGGCCAGCACGACGCTGCTGTCGAGCCCATCTGAGCCCAGGCGGATGGCAAAACGGACCGCCTCCAGCGCGACGGCGGAACCGTCAAAAGGCAAAAGAATCTTCATGCTTGCTCCATTCAAAACTGTCAACACGCGCGCAAAGTACGCACTTTTTCCAGCAAGCACCGATGCACACCGGGCGAGACAAATTTATCCACCTCGCCACCCAGGCTGGCAATCTCGCGCACAAAGGTGCTGGATATGAACTGGTACTTGTCGCCGGGTGTCAGGAACACCGTCTCGACCTCCGGCATCAGGGCGCGGTTCATGCCCGCGAGCTGGAACTCGTAATCAAAGTCAGTGACCGCACGCAAACCACGCACCATCGCCTTGGCACCCCGCGCAATCACAAAGTCACGCATCAAGCCCTGGTAACTTTCGACCTGCACCTGCGGGTAGGCCGACAAGGCGTCACGCGTCATCTGCAAGCGTTCGTCCAGGCTGAACATGGCCTTTTTGTGGTGCCCTGCGGCAACGGCCACAATCAGACGACCGAACAGCGCAGAAGCACGCCGCACAACATCTTCGTGGCCCAGGGTGATCGGGTCGAAAGTGCCAGGGTAAACCGCAATCAGATCATTGGTCATATCAGGTCAGTAGGTGTCAGCACATTATCGACCGCTCAGGTCAGTGCTCCAGACGCTTGCGGTACCGGTACCACGCGCAAGCTGGCCATGAGAATACTCTTGTCCTGCGGATCTGCCAGCGCCTCAATCAAACCGACGGCCAAGCGGTAATGCTCGTGGTGCGGCGCGGACTGGCCAGAGCAACAGGCCGCGTTGGCCATGACGACATGGGACAGAGCCGTTTCCCATGCCTCGCTGTCGCGACCAAGAAAATATTGATGCGCACCCAGTGCATAGGTCTGTGCCAGGTGGGCATTGCCCAGCAAGGCGTGCACCTGGCCCAGCAGAAGTTGGGCCACTGCTGCATGGTGCTCGGTACCCACTTGCTGCCACAGGTATGCAGCCGCGTGCGCCGCATGGAGCATTTCCTGATCTTCCGTGGCAGTGCGCTTTTCTTGCTCTGACAAGGTCCAGGCACGGTTATTGGCAGACGAAGCAAAACGGCGACACCAATTGGCCTGTTCGTCTGGTTTTTCAGGGTCCGTCATACCTTAAACCTCCAATGAAGTTGCGAATCACTATTAACTAAATAGCTGTAAATCGAATACCGGTAAGCGCTAAAGCATAAAACGTTCTTGATATTAGAAGCGCATGCCAAGCTTCCAAGGCAGGTCTCAGAACGGCATCTTGGGCATACCCTTCATGCCGCCCAGACGTTTCATCATTTTCATCATGCCACCGCCTTTCATTTTTTTCATCATGTCCTGCATCTGTTCGAATTCTTTGAGCATCCGGTTGACCTCCTGCACCTGAACACCCGCGCCCGCAGCAATGCGGCGTTTGCGCGTTGCCTTGATCAGCTCGGGCTTGGCACGCTCCAGCGGCGTCATGCTGTGGATGATGCCTTCCTTGCGTTTGATGTCTTTTTCAACCCGCCCCAGGTCGACCTGACCGGCCTTGGCCGCCATCGCCGAGGGAAGCTTGTCCATCAGGCTGCTCAGCCCGCCCATCTGGTTCATTTGCTGGATTTGACTCAAGAAGTCATTGAGATCAAACGTGGCCCCACTCTTGACTTTGGCCGCCAGCTTTTGCGCGGCTGCGAGATCCACCCCAGATGTCACCTGTTCAACCAGGGCCATGATGTCGCCCATGCCCAGCACCCGCCCGGCGTGGCGCTCGGCGTCAAACACCTCAAGCCCATCGAGCTTTTCGCTGGTGCCGGCAAATTTGATCGGGGCACCCGTAATCTGTCGCACCGACAGCGCCGCACCACCGCGCGAGTCGCCGTCGAGTTTGGTCAGAATGATGCCCGTCAGCGGCAATGCCTCCTTGAACGCACGCGCCGTGTTGATGGCGTCCTGACCCTGCATGGCGTCCACCACAAACAGGGTTTCGACTGGATGGATGGCAGCGTGCAGGTCCCGGATCTCACGCATCAATGCCTCATCAATGGCCAGCCGACCGGCCGTGTCGACCAGTAATACGTCAAAGTAATGTTTGCGTGCAAAGTCCAGCGCTGCCAGAGCGATGTCGACCGGTTTTTGATCCGGGGTGCTGGCGAACCATTGCGCACCGGCTTGGGCGGTAACGGTTTTGAGCTGCTCAATGGCGGCCGGTCGGTACACGTCCCCCGATACCGTCAACACTTTTTTACCGCGCTTTTCGATCAGGTGTTTGGCCAACTTGGCCGTGGTGGTGGTTTTGCCAGCACCCTGCAAACCCGCCATCAGGATCACCGCGGGGGGTTGTGCGGCCAGATTGATATCGGACACGCCGTCCCCCATGGTGGCCGCAAGCTCCTTGTTGACAATGGAAACCAACGCCTGACCCGGGGTGAGAGACCCCATGACATCCTGACCCAGGGCCTTTTCCTTGATACGGGCGACAAAGTCTCGCACCACAGGCAATGCCACGTCGGCCTCCAACAGCGCCATGCGGACCTCACGCAGCATATCGGCCACGTTACTTTCGGTAATACGTGCCTGTCCACGGATCTCTTTGACCAGTCGGGAGAGTTTGTCGGTAAGTGCGGATGCCATAGCAGAGGGTGTTCCGGCAAGCGGAGCCTGGGTTGAAACCACTCGATGAGCGGCGGGGTACAAAACGCTAAACTGTACGCATGATTTTAGCCAGTGCCTCTCCTTTGACGCTGACGCTTGCCCTTGGGGCAGCCGCAGCCTATGCGGCGGCAGCCACGGGTGCTGCCCGTTCCAGCCAGACACTGTCACGGCTGGCGGTCTGGCTCGCCTGGGGGTTGCACGGGTTGCTGCTGGTTTCGAGCCTGTGGGGTGCCGAGCCACGATTTGGTTTCGCGCCCGCGTTGTCGGTCACGGCGTGGCTGGTGGGTCTGGTGTATGCGGTTGAGAGTCACGTCTACCCGCAACTGCGCACGCCATGGTTATTGGCTGGTGTGGGTGCCGGCGCAGTTTTGCTGGGACTGCTGTTTCCGGGTAGTTTGCTGCACACGGCCGCCTCAGGCTGGTTGCCATTGCATTGGGCCTTGGGTATCGCATCTTATGGGCTTTTTGCCGTCGCCGTGGTGCATGCCTGGCTGATGACCCGAGCCGAGGTACGCATACGCCGGGCCGCCGATGCCCATACCGGTCTGCCTTTGTTGACCATGGAACGTCTGACCTTCCGCTTTGTGGGTGTCGGTTTTGTTCTTCTATCGGCCACCCTGCTGGCCGGCTTTTTCTTTGGCACCCAGCTTTACGGCAATCCCCATGCGCTCAAGTGGGACCATAAAGCCGCTTTCTCGGTGCTGTCCTGGCTGACTTTTGCGGCGCTGCTGATTGGCCGTGCCCGTTTTGGCTGGCGCGGGCGTCGCGCGGTACGGGTGCTCTATATCGGATCGGGTCTGCTGCTGCTGGCTTATGCGGGTTCCCGTTTTGTCCTCGAAGTCATCCTGGGGCGAAGCCTGTGAAGTTGCTGTTGGTGCTGGTTGCAGTAATCGGGGTGGTATGGCTATGGCGCAACCGCCTGCCAGCCGATCAGCGCTCTGCCGACCCGCCGCCCCAAAGTGACTCGGAACCGATCAACATGACCCGCTGTTCTCTTTGCGGTGTGCATGTACCAGAGGGCGAACTTGTTCTTGGCAAAAATGGGGCTTACTGCAGTGACGCACACTTGCACCAGCGGGAACCCTGAATGCGCTTGCATCCCGTGATGCCGTCCTGGCTGACGGCGACGGCCTCGGGTGGAGCACCGGATGGCGCAACTCAGGAGTTTGAACGCCTTTGGCTTGGCTTTATGACCGGCCGGGTTGCGCTTGGCTTGACCTTTACGCTGTTGCACACGGGCATTTACCTGATGTCCAGCACGCCAAACCGTTGGCCCTTGTTGATCTGCCTGGCCTATGTGATGGCGGCGCTGATGGTACGGGTGCTGGCCCAGCCGCAGCGGCTCAGTGCCCGAATCGATGGTCAATGGGCACCAACCGTCGGGGTGGATGTCATTACCTTTGCTGCGCTGCAGATTGTTCAAAACTCCGGCATCAACTACACCCCGTTGCTGGCACTTCCTGTGCTGATGGCCAGTGTTTTGGGCTCCGAACTGTTGGCTTTGGCAGCTGCCGCCGGTGTGACTTTGTTGCTTTTTGCCTATGCAGGGTGGCAGTCACTGCTGGCGTCGACCGAAGGCGACAACAGCACTTTTTTTCTGCAGGCTGCCCTGACCGGTGCCGCGTGTTTTGCTGTTTCGTTCATTGCCAGCCAAATGGCCTCACGTCTGGCGCGGGTGGAACAGCGAGCGCAGCACAATCAGCTGGCCGCTGAAGTACAGCGCCAGGTCAACGAGCTGGTGATCGAGTCGCTCGCTGATGCGGTTCTGGTGGTGGATGCACAGGGACAACTGAGATCGGCCAACCCGGCCGCACAGCGCTTGCTGGGGATCAGCCGATGGATGCCGGACACCGAGCTCAACCTCAACGCCCAACCAGACTGGCAAGCCCTGTTTCGAGTCATTGCAACCTGTTTTGGTCAGAGGCAGGCACAACAAGACGATATTTCAATCCGTTATGGCAACCAGGGGTCGCGCCAGCTCCGCGTTCGGACGCAGTTGACCCCCCCGCAAGACCGACATGCCCAGCAACTGTGTGTGGTATTTTTGCAGGACCAGCGGGAGATTCAGGCGCGGATCCGCTCAGAGAAGTTGGCGAGCATGGGGCGCATGTCGGCGGCAGTGGCGCATGAAATTCGCAACCCGCTGGCCGCCATCACGCAGGCCAACGCCCTGCTTTCGGAGGAGTTGCACGACACGGCGCAATTGCGACTGTCCGGTATGGTGGCGCAAAACGCGCAGCGACTTGAGAAAATTGTGCACGATGTATTGAACTTGGCACATGTTGGGTCAGCTCAGTCCCAAGAGTACACACAGCCACTGGCGCTTTGCGAGAATATGCAGAGGTTTTGCCAGGACTGGAAGACGCAAAACCGGGTTGGACCGGAATTGCAAGTCCGGTTGCCCGCCGATGCCATCCATGTGACGTTTGACCCTGAACACCTGCGCCGCGTATTGTTCAACTTGCTTGATAACGCCAGACGCTACACCCAACAGGCACCCGACAGCATCCAGGTCAGTGTGGACGTTAGCGACGCCTACACGTCTCAGCGGCAGGTCAGGCTGTGCGTCTGGAGCAAAGGGGTCGCGCTGGAACCATCGGTTGAGCAGCATCTGTTTGAGCCGTTTTTTTCATCGGAGAGTCGCTCCAGTGGGCTTGGGCTGTACATTTGCCGTGAACTCTGCGAGCGCCATGGTGCAAGCATTGCCTACGACCGGAGCACCCGGCTGGCCCAGGGACTTGCCAGTGAGGGAAATGCATTCATCCTGTTACTGAGAGCCAGCGAAATCGACCCAACTGACAAGGGGCAAGTACGTGAAGCAGCATGACCATGCCTGACAAATCCGCCAGAATTCTGGTCGTGGACGATGAGCCCGACTTGCGTGCGCTCTACGAGTTGACGCTGCTGCGCGAAGGGTATCTCGTGGATACGGCACAAGACCTGGCGCAGGCGCGTGCCTTCCTGGGCGCGCAACACTATGAGGTGGTGATCACCGACATGCGTCTGCCCGATGGATCGGGGATGGCCCTGATCACCGAGATCAAATCCCAGCACCGCCCCGAGCGCAGTGTGGTCATCACCGCCTATGGCTCGGCCCAGAATGCGGTCGAAGCCCTCAAGTCAGGTGCATTTGATTACCTCACGAAACCCGTTGATCTGAAACAGTTCCGCCATGTCATTGCAACGGCTGCACACGGATCACCTGCTGCACCAGAGGCGGCCGGGTTTGGCAAAGCGATGACACCCACCAGCACCAGCGCGCTGGGTCAGCGAGCCTTGGCCAAACTGGTGGGTCGGTCCGAATGCATGCAAAACACCAAAGAGCGCATCCTCAAGGTGGCTGCCAGCATGGCTCCGGTGATGATCACCGGCGAATCAGGCACCGGCAAGGAGCTTGTCGCCTATGCCATTCATGCCAACAGTCACCGTGCCAAGGGTCCGTGGGTGGCCGTGAACTGTGGTGCCATCCCGGAGAACTTGCTGGAGGCTGAGTTTTTTGGCGTCAAAAAGGGCGCCTTCACCGGCGCACAACAGGATCGGGAAGGTTTTTTCCAGGCTGCCCGTGGCGGCACCCTGTTTCTCGACGAGATTGGTGACTTGCCGCTGGCGATGCAGTCCAAACTGCTGCGCGCAATACAAGAGCGTCGCATACGCCCCCTGGGTTCAACGGTGGAGGATCCGGTGGATGTTCGCATCGTCAGTGCCACCCACAAAAACCTGGCTCAGGAAGTGCTGGAGTCCCGATTCAGGCAAGACCTGTTCTACCGTCTGAATGTCATCGATCTGGTGATAGCACCCTTGCGTGAGCGCAAGGAAGATCTGCCAGAGCTGTGTGCGGCGCTGCTGGCACACATTGCCGAAGAATCGGCAATACCGGTGCCCGACCTGGCACCTGCTGCCATAGCCCAACTTGCTCAGTTGCCCTTGCCGGGGAACGTACGCGAACTGGAGAATCTGCTGTACCGGGCAGTCGCGCTGGGCGACGGCCAGCGTCTGCAACTTGAGGCGGGGGCGCTGCTGCCTCATCACACCGCCCGCGCCAACCCGCTACCGACCGCTGTCGAAACGACTCGGGCACCACTTGTACCGGACGACTTGCAGGAGCATTTGGACACGTTGGAGCGCGCCATCTTGCTGCAAGTGCTGCAAGACACCAACTTCAATCGCACCGCTGCCGCAGCACGCCTGGGAATCAGCCTCAGACAAATGCGTTACCGAATCACCCGCTTGCAGATTGATCTGCCGGTCAATGCAGAAAGCGGCGACGACAGTGACACACATGCCTGACCCGGTCGTTGGACGCGCCAGTTGGCAAGATGGCTGGTTATTGTCTGCCGCAACATCGCCATCCGAGAACTTTGGTCCGAGACCCGCTCATGCCAACATTGATTTGCTGGTGCTGCATTCGATCAGCCTGCCACCCGGTCAATTCGGCGGCGATGCGGTCCACCGACTTTTTACCAACCGCCTGGATTGGGACGCACACCCGTATTACAAGCAGATTGAGGGTATGCGTGTCTCAAGCCATTTTTTTATCCGGCGAGATGGCGCACTTTGGCAGTTCGTCAGCTGCGATGACCGGGCATGGCATGCGGGCCAGTCGTTTTACCGGGGTCGCAACAACTGCAACGATGACAGTATTGGCATTGAGCTTGAAGGACTCGAAGGCGATGCCTTCGAGGACGCCCAGTACACACAACTGAGTCGCTTGTGTCGCGCCATCTTTCAGCGTTACCCGATTGCCCATATCGCAGGTCATCAGCATATTGCGCCAGGTAGAAAGGCAGATCCAGGGCCAGGGTTTGATTGGCCGCGATTGCAGACTTCGCTGCAAATTGAGGATCGGTGTTTACCCTTAACAGAAAAGACCTGTGCCATCAACCTGACGCAGTCGCCCAACCCTTAACTTGCCATCCCCAACGCTTCAAATCCGAAGCAGAGCGTCCGTTGATCGCTATGAAATCAAGAGATGGAACAGATTTCCGAAGCACGGCCATCGCGTAGGAAACACTACGGGTAGCGTCTGACCACCCTTTTGATCCACAGATATAGTGTTAAGCTTGCACGAATGCAGGCAACGTTGGCTTCGAGCAAATGTACTGGCCAGCATCCAAAAATCCCCTTTTGCGCCCGTTACGAGAGAGTCCATGCACCACAGCCTGTCTACACCTACGCCCGCGGGTTTCAGCGCGCTTCATCTTGAAGCCACTGGCCCACTGTCTCCCACTGGCTCAGTCTCACTCAGCCAGTACCAGATCATCCGCCGCAACGGAGCTGTGGTGCCGTTTGAGCCCAACAAGATCGCCGTTGCCATGATGAAGGCGTTTCTGGCAGTGCATGGCACACAAGGTGCAGCCTCGGCAAGCGTGCGCGAAACCGTCGAAGATCTGACGCAAGGCGTCATTCGCGCCTTGATGCGTTCTCGCCCTGCTGGCGGAACATTCCACATCGAGGACGTGCAAGACCAGGTGGAACTGGGGCTGATGCGCGGCAGCCACCATGAAATTGCCCGAGCTTACGTTTTGTACCGTGAAAAGCGCACACAGGAACGGGCGCAAAAGACCATGCAGGCCGCACCTGCGGCACCGCTTTTGCACGCTACTGAAAACGGTGAGCGTGTGGTGTTGGACTTGGACCGACTCAACAGCATCATCACAGATGCCTGCCAGGGACTGGGAGAGTCCGTCAAACCTCAGCCAATTCTTGCTGAAACCATGCGCAATCTGTACGACGGCGTTCCGATGGACGAGGTCTACAAGGCGTCGGTGCTGGCGGCGCGCACGTTGATTGAACGGGATCCCGACTACACCTTTGCGACCGCACGTTTGCTGTTTCACACCATTGCCAAAGAGGTTTTGGGGCAGGATGTGGCCCAGTCCGACATGGCACAGGCGTATCAGGACTATTTCGCCCCCTTTATCCAGCGCGGGGTAGAGAACGAATTGCTCGACGAGAAGCTGATGCAGTTCGACCTGCCCCGACTGGCGTCAGCACTGAAGGCTGAGCGCGACCTGCAATTTGACTACCTCGGTTTGCAAACTCTGTATGACCGTTACTTTTTGCACATTGGCAAAACCCGTATCGAACTGCCACAAGCCTTCTTCATGCGGGTTGCCATGGGACTGGCGCTCAATGAAATTGACCGCGAGGCACGTGCCATCGAGTTCTATGAGGTGTTATCACGCTTTGACTTCATGTCCAGCACACCCACTTTGTTCAACAGTGGAACTTTGCGCTCCCAATTGTCGAGTTGCTATCTGACAACGGTGCCAGACGATCTGGATGGCATTTACGAAGCCATCAAGGAAAACGCCTTGCTGTCGAAGTTCGCCGGCGGGCTCGGCAATGACTGGACCCCGGTGCGCGCTTTGGGCAGCCATATCAAAGGCACCAACGGCGAATCGCAAGGTGTGGTTCCGTTTCTCAAGGTCGTCAACGACACCGCTGTTGCCGTCAACCAGGGCGGCAAACGCAAGGGCGCGGTGTGCACTTACCTCGAGACCTGGCACCTCGATGTCGAGGAGTTTCTGGAGTTGCGCAAGAATACCGGCGATGATCGGCGGCGCACTCATGACATGAACACATCCAACTGGATTCCCGATCTGTTCATGCGCCGGGTGATGGAAAAGGGCCAGTGGACGCTGTTTTCGCCCAACCATGTGCCAGACCTGCATGACAAGTTTGGCACAGCCTTCGAGACAGCCTACCTGGCCTACGAAGAGAAGGCCGCGAGAGGCGAAATTCAACCCTCGCGAACCCTCGCTGCCACCGACTTGTGGCGCAAGATGCTGACCATGTTGTTTGAAACCGGTCATCCCTGGATCACATTCAAAGACGCGTGCAATATCCGCTCACCTCAGCAACACGCCGGGGTAGTGCATTCAAGCAACCTGTGTACAGAAATCACACTCAACACCAGCCGGACCGAAACTGCGGTGTGCAATTTGGGGTCAGTGAATTTGTTGCACCATCTCAAGGACGGTGCCATCGACCATGTGAAGCTCAAACAGACCGTGACCACCGCGATGAGGATGCTCGATAACGTGATCGACATCAACTATTACGCGGTCAAGAAAGCGCGCGACTCCAATCTGCGCCATCGGCCCGTTGGGCTTGGTCTGATGGCATTTCAGGACAGCTTGTACCAGTTGCGAATTCCATACGCCAGCGAGTCTGCCGTGACTTTTGCAGACGAATCCATGGAGGCCATTTGCTATTACGCCTATTGGGCATCCACCGAACTTGCCCGCGAGCGTGGCAAGTATTCAAGTTATCGGGGCTCCTTGTGGGACCAGGGCGTCATGCCACTTGACACACTCGACATGCTGGCCAAGCAGCGTGGCGGTTATGTGGAGGTAGATCGCAGCACCAGGCTGGATTGGGATGCCCTGCGCAAGAAAATCGCGCAGGACGGCATGCGCAACTCCAACTGTGTCGCGATTGCACCCACAGCAACCATCTCCAACATCATCGGGGTGGATGCATCCATAGAGCCGAGTTTTGGCAACCTGTCGGTCAAGTCAAACCTCTCAGGGGAGTTCACCATCATCAATAGCTATCTGGTGCACGACCTCAAGCGTCTGGGCCTATGGGACGATGTGATGGTGATGGACCTGAAACACTTTGATGGCTCGCTGCAACCGATTGACCGGGTTCCAGCCGAAATCAAGGCGCTCTACGCAACCGCCTTTGAGATTGAGACGCGCTGGCTGATCGAGGCCGCCTCACGGCGACAAAAATGGATCGATCAGGCCCAATCGCTCAACATCTACATGTCGGGTGCGTCTGGCAAAAAGCTCGATGACACTTACAAGCTGGCCTGGTTGCGTGGTCTGAAGACCACGTATTACCTGCGCACCCAGTCGGCCACCCATGCTGAAAAGTCCACGGTGGCGGCAGGGCGACTGAACGCCGTATCTTCTGGCAACGAGCCAAAAGGTCAAGGCACCATGTCTGCGCTGGATTTGGCCGCCGCTGCAGCGCATCACCAATTGGCCGCCACACCCGCCACCGATGTGAAATTCTGTGGTGTTGACGACCCTACCTGTGAGTCATGTCAGTAGCCAATACCGAGTGGCTTCTGTCGACGATGCGCAAGCACAACATCGTGTCCAACATGAGCACCGACTGAGACTTCAATGCTATCTATTTTTTGAACACCCTCAGATAATCCAACGATAGGAAATTCATATGTTGTCCTGGGACGAAGAAGTCACACCCACCGCCACCGCGATCTCTGCACGTGATCAGCTCAAGCCCCTGCTGGCCGAGCAGTTCAATGGCCCGTCGGCACAAATCTCAGACCGGGTTACCGCTCAAGTACCCCACAATATCACGGCAAAAAACAGCACGCAAGCGTCGGTATCACGGCGTGTCGTGGCGGCCGACAAACGAATCATCAATGGCAAGACCGATGTCAATCAACTGGTCCCGTTTAAATACAAATGGGCGTGGGAGAAATACCTCTCCAGCTGTGCCAACCACTGGATGCCTCAGGAAGTCAACATGACGCGTGACATTGCGTTGTGGAAAGATCCCAACGGGTTGAGCGAGGACGAGCGCCGGATCATCAAACGCAATCTTGGTTTCTTTGTCACAGCAGACTCGCTCGCTGCCAACAACATTGTGCTGGGAACCTACCGGCACATCACCGCACCGGAATGTCGGCAATTCATGTTGCGACAGGCTTTTGAGGAAGCCATTCACACCCACGCCTATCAGTACATCGTCGAGTCCCTTGGACTCGATGAAGGCGAGATTTTCAGCGCCTATCATGAGATCAAGTCCATCCGCGACAAGGACGAATTCCTGTTGCCGTTTATCGAAGTCATCATGGATCCCCAGTTCAAGACTGGCACACCGGAAACGGATCAGACTCTTTTGAAATCCCTGATCGTGTTCGCCTGCCTTATGGAAGGATTGTTCTTCTATGTGGGCTTCACCCAAATTCTGGCGTTGGGTCGGCAAAACAAGATGACGGGCGCAGCAGAACAATACCAGTACATCCTGCGCGATGAGTCCATGCACTGCAACTTTGGCATCGACCTGATCAACCAGCTCAAACTGGAGAATCCACAACTTTGGACGCCCGCCTTCAAGGCTGAGATCCGGTCTCTCTTTGAGCAGGCGGTCGACCTGGAATACCGCTATGCGGAAGACACCATGCCTCGTGGTGTGCTGGGCATGAACGCATCGATGTTCAAGGGATATCTGCGTTACATCGCCAATCGCCGTGCCACTCAAATCGGCTTGGAGGCGCTTTTTCCCAATGAGGACAATCCGTTCCCCTGGATGAGTGAAATGATTGATTTGAAGAAGGAACGTAACTTCTTTGAAACCCGTGTCATTGAGTACCAGTCTGGCGGTGCGTTATCGTGGGACTGAAAACTCCGCCTGACACCCCTTATTCCACAAGTCATCCGCTTGTGATACCCCATTCATGCTGCTGGGTTCAGTCCAGCAGCATGAATCGCTTGGCGCTGATCGAATGGCGCGAAGTGCTCTTTGTTAACTGATCAAGGAGATTTGAATGGCAACTGCAAAAAAACCAGCCGCTCCCAAAACGGCTCCCGCTCCCAAAGTCGCTGCCGCCAAAAAAGCTGCGCCAGCCAAGACGACAGCCCCGGTCAAGGCCGCTGCTCCCGTAAAGGCAGCGCCTGCGGCCAAGGCGGCAGCGCCAGCAAAGGTCAAAGCATCAGCCAAGACTGCTGCATCGGCCAAACCTGCTGCACCCGTAAAGGCCGCGGCGCCAGTCAAGGCGGCCGCACCTGCCAAAAAAGCGGCACCGGCCAAAAAACCGGTCGCGGTGAAAGCCACGGCACCGGTCGCACCAACCGCTGCGCCCAAAAAAGCGGTGCCGGCCACCAAGCCCGCAGCTGTCAAAAAGGCAGCAGCGGTCAAGGCAACGCCAGCTCAAGCTGCGGCACCTGCCAAAAAAGCAGCGGCAAAACCAGTAGCCAAAAAAGAGGCCAAGGCACCTGCAAAAAAAGCAGCTCCAGCCGCCAAAACCAAGCTTAATCCGCAAGCTGCGTGGCCCTTTCCGACCGGCACAAAACCCTGACAACGGCTCTCAGATCAGCAACAAAGCCGGGGCATCACCTCTCCGGTATTTCGCTTGGTCAGGGATAAAACGCCAGCAGCCGGTATCCCACGATCCGCTGCCCGGGTTCGCTGTGCTTGATCCGCACGATTCGGCTTATTGCGTACTCTTTACCGGTGGGCAATTCAAGCGCCACATCAAACAATTCGCCGCGTGACAGCACACGTCGAACGATGGTTTGCTCCTGAACATCCGTCAGACTCAGCTCCACACTGGGCAAGGCGAGCGGTAGAGCCGTCTGGTTTTTGATGACAAAAGCCAACCGGTAGGTGTCTTCGTTGAGCTTGTTAAACGCCGCTGCGTCCAGTGTAATGGCCTCGATGCGTCTGAGCGCATGGACCGAGCAACCGATCGGCACGCAAAACCTCTCCAACAAGGGTTTCCAGTCAGGATGGGTGGCTGCAAGCCGATCGCGTTCCCAATAGAACCACTGCCCGAGCAAAGCTGCCAAAAGCAGCAGCAAGGCGAGCCACAAGGCGGAACGAATCCAAGCCGCACCAACCAAACGTCCAGTCCGTGGCTCCAGCATGAAAGTGACCGCTTCGGTCGCTTCAACGGTTGCTGGCGCACCGACCAACACCGCTTCATCCACCGGTGGCAATACACCGATTGTTTCAGGCGAAATCTCTGGATGTTGCACAACACAACTGGCGTCCGGCACCGCGACGATCATCGGATCATCAACCGGTATGCTCTCCTGGGCCGAACCGGTTGTAACCTGCGCTGCAAGGGGTTCGACAATGGTCTCAACGACGCCGGGGGTTGAACGCTCCGGTGCAGGCAAAGTTACAGCCAAGGGATCAGCCGGAACATCCTCCTTCCCAACGGCCTCCTCTTCTTCAAGAGCAAGTTCTATCAGGTGCTGAGACGCATCAAATATCTCAGAGCACTGGCCGCACTTGACCCAGCCCTGTGAGATTCGCAGTTGATCCGGCACCAACCGGTAAAGCGTTTCACAAGCCGGGCAGCGCGTCAACAAACTCATGTGCGCACTACCCGAGTCGGGCGCTCATCAGAATCCAGCCATCTTCACGATCGGCCACCGTCAATTGGCAATACGGTGCATACGCTTCAATCAGCTCCTGTTCCTGCCGATCCAGTATGCCCGCCAGCACCAGCTCACCCCCGTCAGCCACATGCCCGCACAGCAAGGGTGCCAGAACCTTTAGCGGACTGGCCAGAATGTTGGCCAGCACCAGCTCGTAAGCTCCACGGGCAAGTTCTGGCATTCCAGTACGAATCTTCACCCCGTTGGCTTGCGCATTCTGCACCGCCGAATCCAGCGCAGCGGGGTCAATATCCACAGCATCCACATCGATGGCACCCAACTTGGCAGCACCAATCGCCAAGATGCCTGAGCCACAGCCGTAATCCAGAACCCGCTCTGCGATAGCACCGGTGGGTTGGGCGCGGGCTTGCCCGGCGATCCAGCGCAGACACATGCGCGTGGTCGGATGAGTGCCAGTGCCAAATGCCAAACCTGGGTCCAACCGTATCACGACCGCCGCTTGTTCCGGTGGTTCATGCCAGCTTGGCACAATCCAGAAATCCGGGGTGATTTCAACCGGAGCAAATTGGGACTGCGTCAGACGCACCCAATCCTGTTCGGGAACCTCCTCAATCCCAAGGAACTCACACCCCGTGAACTGATCTTGTTGCCGCAACAGTGCATAAGCGTCGGTCGCCTGCGCCCGCTGGGCAAAAAGGGCCAATATCCGTGAGCGCTGCCAGCCGTCTTTGGGAGGCGGCATCCCGGGCTCGCCGAACAAGGCCTGTTCGGCATCGGTTTGCGCATCGGCGTCTTCGACGCTGACACTCAAGACATCCAGGGCATCCAGCGCATCACTGAGCCACTCCACCTGTTCCTCGGGACACATCAGGCGCAACTCGTACATACAGCCGCAAGCTCAGCGGGGGTGATCCGCCAGCCAGCCTTCCAGATAATGGATGTTGGTCCCTCCGGACATGAATTTGGCATCGATCATCAACTCCCGATGCAGCGCGATATTGGTGTTGATGCCTTCCACCACCGTTTCACCCAATGCGGTGCGCATCCGCGCCAGAGCCTGCTCGCGGGTGTCTCCGTGCACAATGATCTTGCCAATCATTGAGTCGTAATTGGGGGGGACAAAATAGTTGGTATAAACATGGGAATCCACCCGCACACCCGGTCCGCCTGGTGGATGCCACATGGTGATCCGCCCGGGCGAGGGAATGAACTTATACGGATCTTCCGCGTTCAGGCGGCATTCAATGGCATGCCCGCGAATCTGGATCTGCCGCTGGGTAAAGGGTAGCTTCTCCCCTGCTGCCACCATGATCTGGGTTTTGACGATATCAATCCCGGTGGTCATTTCAGTGACTGGATGCTCGACCTGAACCCGGGTGTTCATCTCGATGAAGTAAAACTCACCATCCTCATACAAGAACTCGAAGGTACCGGCACCACGGTAGCCAATTTTCTTGCACGCGGCGACACAACGGTCACCCACGCGATCAATGATCTTGCGCACGATGCCAGGTGCAGGAGCCTCTTCGATGATTTTTTGATGACGCCGCTGCATCGAACAATCACGTTCGCCCAAATACACCGCATTGCGGTACTTGTCGGCCAGAACCTGGATCTCGATGTGGCGCGGATTCTGGAGAAACTTCTCCATGTACACGGCAGGGTTGCCAAAGGCCGCGCCTGCCTCGTTCTTGGTCATCGCCACCGCGTTGATCAACGCCGCCTCGGTATGTACCACCCGCATCCCCCGCCCACCTCCGCCGCCAGCGGCCTTGATGATGACCGGATAACCGATGCTCTTGGCGATCCGTTTGATCTGTACCGGATCGTCCGGCAGTTCCCCTTCTGAACCCGGCACACAAGGCACACCCGCCTTGATCATGGCCTGTTTGGCGGAAACCTTGTCGCCCATGATGCGGATCGACTCTGGCGTAGGACCAATGAACTGAAAGCCACTGCGCTCAACCCGCTCGGCAAAGTCCGCGTTTTCGCTCAAAAAACCGTAGCCGGGATGGATCGCCTCCGCGTCCGTGACCTCGGCGGCTGAGATGATGGCGGGCATATTCAGATAGCTCAGACCCGATGCCGCCGGCCCGATACACACCGCTTCTTCTGCCAGCTTGATGTATTTGGCCTCGCGATCTGCCTCAGAGTAAACCATGACCGCCTTGACACCCAGTTCGCGACAAGCACGCTGGATACGCAGGGCAATCTCGCCACGGTTGGCAATCAGTATTTTCTTAAACATGGATATTGCCTGAGCTCATTCAATGATGAACAGGCCTTGGCCGTACTCAACAGCCTGGCCGTTCTCTGCCAGAATGCGTTTGATGGTGCCAGTTTTGTCTGCTTCGATCTCGTTGAGGATCTTCATGGCCTCGATGATGCAAATGGTGTCACCTTCCTTCACGGCGTCACCAACTTCCACAAAGGACTTGGCACCCGGTGAGGCCGAACGGTAGAACGTGCCAACCATCGGCGACTTGGTCAGGTGGCCGGACTCAGCGACCTCGGCTGCCGTTGCCCCGGGATCGACCACAACGGCGGGCGCTGCAACCGGGGCCGCAGCGGCCACAGGCGCATTGACCGGAGCATACATCACGGGTGCAATCGCTCCGCCTTTCACAATGCGCACCTTACCCTCAGCTTCGGTGATTTCCAGTTCCGACACGTTTGACTCTGATACCAGATCGATCAGGGTTTTAAGTTTTCTAAGGTCCATGGCGTCTCCAACGAACAGTAACAAAAACAGCTTAATTTATCTTAAAAAGCAGCAACTCTTAGCTAAATAGCCAAAAATCTTGACAGGGATGCGCATTCTACTCGCCCGAAAAATACCGGCCTAGCGCCCCGGCAAGTCACTCCAGGCCGTTAGATCGGCGGGATTGAGACGACCCATTTTACGGTGCTGCACCCCGCCTGCGCGCCCTAGAACCACCGTGTAAGGCAAACCGCCGCTGAGATTTCCCAGTGAACGGCTCAATTCAACACCCGCAAAGCCTGCCAGGGCCACCGGGAAGGCCAACGGGGAATGCTGCAGGAACCTTTTCACTGGTATCGCTTGATCAACGGCCAACCCCAGCACTTGCCAACCCTTTTCACGATTTTCCTGAAAAAAAGCGTTCAATAACGGAAGTTCCTCAACGCAAGGCGGGCACCAAGTGGCCCAGAAGTTCAAAATCAGTGACTCCCCCTGAAATCTGGACATCGGCAAAAGGTTTCCATCGATCTGCTCAAATTTTTGTTGCCAAAGGGATTGCTCCACCTCGGTCAGCGCACGCGCCTGTTGCTGTTGGCGGCGCAACACCAGGCCAGCGCCAACTGAAGCCACGGCCACACCCACCCCCGCCGCCAGCCAGGCACGGCGGGACGACGGCGCGTACGCCCCGCTCATGCCAACTCCCCTGCCAGCAAACGCTGCAACGCGTGCACATCACCTCGCGCCGCTCGCCCATTGGCGCCCGGCTTCAACGCGCCACGTACATCGTCGTGGTCATGAATCATCAGATGCACGCCAACCTCCTCCTGAAAATCAGTACAAAAAACATGCAGACTCAAGGTCGGCACCGGTTCGCCACGAAAACCGTTGACACTGCGCGCCTGATATTTGACACCTTGGTCGATCAAGGCAATTTCCGCCGCTTTGCTGTCATCACAAAACAGCTGCAGGTAAATATCGGAGCGCCGGGTTGCCGTGCCCTGCCAGACAGCCCCACTCAAATGGGGCCTGAATTCCGTCAATCGCTGCATCCAGATCTGAGCCAGCCTGCGCAGGGCAAGCAACTCTGCGGGCTGGGTATGGGCGCAAAAAACCGCAATATAGTCGCGCACAGCCGCTTCCAGCTCATCATTGCCAGGCAGTGCGGTGCGACCGCGCGTACCCAGCATTTTCGCCGCGCGCCGCTTGGCCGGCCCGTATTCGAGCCCTTCCTCAACAACAAGTTGTGCCGCCATGGCGGCATGTTTCGCAGAGCTGTGGTGCATTCCCGGCGCATTTTGCCTTGCTTTCGCCAGTCCGGCTCGAGGATGGAGTGAGCGCCCCTTCCGCCGATGACACCTAAAATCGGGCACATGCATCTTCACATTCTTGGTATTTGCGGCACCTTCATGGGTGGTCTGGCCGCTTTGGCGCGCGAAGCGGGCCACAAGGTTACTGGCTGCGACGCGGGCGTCTACCCACCAATGAGTGAGCAGTTGCGCGCGCTCGGCATTGACCTGGTCGAAGGTTACAGTGCCAACCAACTGTCGTTCAAACCCGATATTTTTGTGATCGGAAATGTGATCAGTCGCGCCCGATTGGCAGACGGAAGCGCCCGATACCCGCTCATGGAGGCCATTCTGGACGCCGGTTTACCCTATACCAGTGGTCCTCAATGGCTGGAGGAGCACATTCTGCGCGGCCGCCACGTGATCGCCGTGGCGGGCACTCACGGTAAAACCACAACCACCGCCATGACCAGCTGGATTCTTGAGTCTGCCGGCCTTGCGCCCGGATTTCTGGTCGGTGGGGTGCCGCTCAACTTTGGCGTTTCCGCCAGACTCGGGCAACAGAAAACTTTTGTCATTGAAGCCGACGAGTACGACACTGCGTTTTTCGACAAACGCAGCAAGTTTGTCCATTACCGGCCACGCACCGCCGTGCTGAACAATCTCGAATTTGATCACGCTGATATTTTTGACACCCTGGCCGACATTGAGCGCCAGTTCCATCACCTGATACGCACGGTGCCCGCCTGCGGGCGAGTCATTGTGAACGACCTCGAAGAGAGCCTGGTGCGGGTATTGAACAAAGGTTGCTGGAGCGAGCAACGCAGCTTTGGCACAACCGTCTCTGACTTCAACGCGGCAGGTGAAGCTGATGACTTTGAAGTCATCCATCAGGGTGATGGCGTAGGACGGGTTCAATGGTCACTGAGTGGTACCCACAATCAGCTCAACGCGCTGGCCGCCATTGCCGCAGCGCAGCATGTGGGCGTCCTGCCGGCCGATGCCTGCGCGGCATTGGCACGATTTGAAAACGTCAAACGGCGCATGGAGGTGCGTGGTCGCGTCAAGACCGATGCGGGCGAAATCACCGTGTACGACGATTTTGCACACCACCCCACAGCGATGCGCACCACGCTGGATGGTCTGCGACACACGCTGGGCCCACAGCAACGCATCCTGGCGGTGTTCGAGCCACGCTCCAACACCATGAAGCTGGGCACCATGAAATCACAGTTGCCGTGGAGTCTGGCGTCAGCGGATCTGGCGTTTTGCCATAGCGGCGGTCTGGGATGGGACGTGGCCTCGGCGCTGGAACCCATGGGCAGCAAAGTGACGGTTCATGAAAACATCGAGACGCTGGCGGCACACATCGGCCGCTGTGCACGTCCCGGTGATCACATTGTTTGCATGAGCAATGGCGGCTTTGGCGGAATGCCCGCCAAGTTGCTTGAAATAATTCAAAAACGATAGCTGTAAAACCTTATGGATATTGCGCTAGACTTCATTTTTTTCATGAAGTCTACACTCGCAGACCGAAGCAAAGATCCTGCCTCACCGGGTGATGGCACGCCGCGCGAGCACCGCTTGTGATAACAGATCGAGCAGCGGTAGCGAGTCGTCCCAACCCAGACAGGCGTCGGTGATGCTTTTGCCATATTCAAGCTTGTCCGCCTTGTCTTTGCCCGGCGTGAATTTTTGTGCTCCTGCCTGCAGGTGACTTTCCAGCATGACACCAAACACCTGACGCGAACCACTGGCAATCTGAGTGCTGATGTCCGCGGCCACCTCGCGCTGCTTTTCATGTTGCTTGCTGCTATTGGCATGGCTGCAATCGACCATCAGGGTTTGCGGAAGTTTTGATTTTTCAAGTTCGGCACAGGCTGCGGCAACACTTGCCGCATCGTAATTGGGCGCTTTGCCACCACGCAAGATCACGTGACAGTCGCGGTTACCCTTGGTCTGCACGATGGCCACCTGCCCGTTTTTGTGCACCGACAAAAAGTGGTGCCCGCCGGCAGCGGCATGGATGGCATCGCTGGCAATGCGAATGTTGCCGTCGGTGCCATTCTTGAACCCGATCGGTGCCGACAGGCCCGAGGCGAGTTCACGGTGCACCTGACTCTCGGTGGTACGTGCGCCAATGGCGCCCCAGGCGATCAGATCGCCCAGATACTGCGGCGATATAACGTCCAGAAACTCACTGGCAGCAGGCAGGCCAAGACGGTTGATCTCGATGAGCAACTGGCGCGCCATGCGCAGACCCTCGTCAATGCGAAAACTTTCGTCCAGATAAGGATCGTTGATCAGGCCTTTCCAGCCCACGGTGGTACGCGGCTTTTCAAAGTACACCCGCATCACGATCTCCAGCGTGCCCGCGTACTTGTCGCGTTGTACCTTCAGACGACGGGCGTAGTCCATGGCAGCCGCCGGGTCATGGATCGAGCATGGCCCAATCACCAGCAACAGTCGGTCATCGCGTCCTGCCATGATGTCGTGAATGTTGCGGCGGGTCTGGCCGATCATCTTTTCGACCGCAGTACCCGCGATCGGAAAGAACCGGATCAGGTGTTCAGGTGGGGGTAACACAGTGATGTCCTTGATGCGCTCGTTGTCGGTCTGACCGGTACGGTCGGTGGCATGGGTATTGGTAGACCCTGACCAGTAATCCTGATCGACAGGTGCAACAGCTTTGGCATTCATGGCAAACATCCTTGCAAGTTAGGTTTCAAAAACACATAAAAAAACCGCCGGGGTGGCCGGCGGTTTTGGAGGAATCGGGTCGCTTGTTTTTAGCTACGTTCTACTCTCTCTACCGCCGCAGGCGCGTGAGAACCAGAAATAGCTAAAAAAGAAACAGGCCGAATTCATGGGGCACGAATGTAGCACAGTCCTCGGGCGGTCAGGTCTGGCGGTCTTCCAATCCTGCCCGTATGTCGAGCATGGCATTCAATGTTCATGCTGCCTCTCTCCCGATAGCAATATCTCCGCAATATCGTTTGAGTCGTTGAAAACCTGCGGCTCGACGCTGTCGCCGATCAATCGTCCAAACTTGTCTTTCATTCGTCCCGCAGTCAGAGCCAAATCGTATTCCTTGTTCACGAAAATTGTCTCGTTGCCTGTGGCATACCCGGCTGTGGTTTGACCAACAAGACGCGTTTTCGGGCGACCCAACAGCGCGACGGCCGTCGCTTCACATGCACTGCCGCAACCAGGCCCAATCCACGCAATGACATGCGCATTCGCACGGACACCGACGTGTGATGCGTCAGCGCTGACCTGGTGAAATCCCTGCTTGTCGCGCATCTTCACACTGTCATTGGTAATAAAAACCTGCACTTCTTCTTTTTGCCCGTTCACCCATGTGAACAACAGGCCAGCTGTGAACAGGGGAGCGATCGCACTGATCGTCAGTCCTGAGTCTCCACCGCCATTGTCACGCAGGTCAAGGATCCATTTTGTCCTGGAAGGCTGACTCAGAAGGCATTGGTTGGCCGCGCGCACGTAGGCTGTTTTCAACTTGTGCGCGAGGGTCGATGTGGCCGGAAGGACTAATTTCCAAGTGCCTTGTCCAACAGCAGAGCATGAGGGCAGCACACCTGCTGTCCCTTTTTCCTTGAATATCGCCTCGGCTCCGGATGCACGCTGTTCCTTGGTGACCAAGAAAGTATGCTTACTTCCTGGCAGATTGTTTTTTACATATGTCAAAGCACCAGGGACAGGATCAAAATCCCCAGGAGCTGCCATTGCGGCTTTGGTGTGCATGCGAAGATCGTCCCAGTTGACTTCCTCGGTTCGATAGTAAAGATCTTTCATCTTCACGATCAATCGCGACATCCGAACCCATGATTTTGGCTGAATCGGTATGTTGTCGGCACTTCTGTAGACACGTAACTCCGAGATAACAGCCGGCGTGTTTTCACTGTAGACGGTTAGCGTGGCGCTGGAGGCATCGTAGGGCACCCATCCAGCAGACTCGCAGTACGCGGGACCTTTCCTTCGGGAACATATCGTGTCCAGAGAACTCGATGTCAGGTTCGCATCCTTAAAGGCCTGCATTGTGAGTTTTGTATATACCGATGCGTCATCAACATGACCAGTCACCTTGATCCACCGCCCCTGAAATTCATCAATGTTCAGGGCGACTTTCTTGAGAGAGGTGTGCGTCAAAGTGACAGTCTCGACCGCATCTTCATTACCAATGTTGGTTGATATCAACTGCCAATCGGCAGAAGTACCAGATACTGCAAAGCCAATGGAGCCAGCAAATCCGAGTGCACAAATGTTCGGGAGTTGAATCTGCTTGAACGCTGACTTTGCGATCCGTCGAAGGGCGTTATGTGGCTGCCAACAACTGGCGTTTGACACAGCAGCGGATGGTCCCTCCACGGTTCTGGGTGGATTCATGGCCAACATCAAATCAAAAGGGGAGCACCATTGGGCATCCGCTCCCGCTGCACAGACGACACAAGGTGTCAACCCCAAAACCCGATCACTGCCATTTCAAACGCCCTCCAGGCAGGGTGATTGGGTCAAGCCGTACCGCCCACGGTCAACCCGTCGATCCGCAGCGTGGGTTGCCCCACACCCACTGGCACACTCTGCCCTTCTTTGCCACAACTGCCCACGCCGCTGTCAAGTTGCATGTCGTTGCCAATCAGGCGCACACGCTTGAGGCACTCCGGGCCACTGCCCACCAGCGTCGCTCCCTTGACGGGATAAAGGACTTTGCCGTTCTCCACCCAATACGCAACGCTGGCCGAAAACACAAACTTGCCGGAAGTGATGTCCACCTGCCCGCCACCAAAATTGGTCGCATACAGTCCCTTTTTCATGCTCGCCACGATCTCCTCGGGACTTTTGTCACCGCCAAGCATGTAGGTGTTGGTCATACGGGGCAGCGGTACATGGGCATAACTTTCCCGCCGACCATTGCCGGTCGGCTTGACGCCCATCAGGCGGGCGTTCATCCCATCCTGAATATAGGCCTTCAGGATGCCATCCTCAATCAGCACATTGCGGGCGCTGGCATTGCCCTCGTCATCCACATTGAGCGAGCCGCGGCGTTCAGCGATTGTTCCATCGTCCAAAACCGTCACACCTCTGGCGGCAACCCGTTGCCCGATTCGGCCACTGAAAGCGCTTGACCCCTTGCGGTTGAAGTCACCCTCCAGCCCATGCCCAATCGCCTCGTGCAGCAAAATACCTGGCCATCCCGGCCCAAGCACCACGCTCATCTCCCCGGCCGGTGCCGGGCGGGCTGCCAGATTGGTGAGTGCAGCGTCCACGGCTTCATTCACGTACTGGCGGATCAGCACGTCGTCAAAATGGGCAAAACCAAAGCGCCCTCCACCTCCGGCTGAGCCGGCTTCGCGCCGTCCTTTCTGCTCCACAAACACGGTCACACTGAGCCGGACCAGCGGGCGAACATCGGCCGCCAGCACACCATCGGCCCGTGCAATCAGGACCACGTCATACTCAGCGGCAAGACCCGCCATCACCTGCACCACGCGCGGGTCTCTGGCCCGGGCAAGCTGCTCCACCTGCTCCAGCAAACGCACCTTGGAGGCGCTATCCAGACTGCCGATCGGGTCCTCGCCTTTGTATAAAGTCCGCGTACTTGCGATCTTCCTGGAAGCAACTTGCACTTTCTGTGCCTGCGCCGCAGCACCAATCGTTCGCACCGTCCGAGCGGCATCCAGCAGCGATGCCTCAGAAATGTCGTCCGAATAGGCGAAAGCAGTGCGCTCACCGCTGACCGCACGCACACCCATCCCCTGGTCAATCGAGAACGAGCCGGTCTTGACAATCCCCTCCTCCAGGCTCCATCCCTCACTGCGGGTGTACTGGAAATACAGGTCCGCCTCATCGACCTGATGGGTCTTGATGTTGGCAAGGGCCCGTCGCAAATGGACCTCATCCAGCCCGAAAGGTGTCAGCAGTAGGGACTTGGCAACCGCCAGGCGTTCGATGGTGGGTTCGCGTGAAATCATGCGCCTGATTCTAGGACTTGCGCCAAAACTCAGGACTGCACCAGCCGCTTGGACTTGGCCACCGACATCAGGATGCCCAGACCCAGCCCCAAGGTCACCATCGCGGTGCCGCCATAACTGATAAAGGGCAGTGGCACCCCGACCACCGGCAAGATGCCGCTGACCATGCCCATATTGACAAAGGCGTAACAAAAGAAAATCATCGCCATAGCAGCTGCCAGCAAGCGTGTGAAAACCGTGGGGGCCTCCAGCGCAATCACCAAAGCCCTGAGCACCAAAAAGAAAAACGTCGCAATCAGCAGCAGGTTGCCAAACAGGCCAAACTCTTCTGAATAGGCGGCAAAAATGAAATCGGTGGTCCGTTCGGGGATGAATTCCAGGTGTGTTTGCGTCCCCTGCATGAACCCCTTGCCCCAAAAACCGCCAGAGCCAATGGCGATCATGCCCTGGATGATGTGAAAGCCCTTTCCCAATGGGTCGCGGGTCGGGTCCAACAAAGTACACACCCGTTGCTGCTGGTAGTCGCGCAGCAAGGGCCAGTCGACCCCTTTGGCACACAACTCCGGCTCATACAGCACCAGCAGCGCGATCCCGATGGCCCCCAGCAGCAGCGGTGGCGCCACCAATTTCCAGCTCAGTCCGGCAAAATAAATGACGGACAGCCCGGCCGCCAAAACCAGCAGGGCAGTACCCAGATCCGGCTGCTTCATGATCAGGCCAACCGGCAGCGCCAGCAAAACCCCCGCCACCAAAAAATCCAGCATCCGCAGTTGACCTTCACGCTTCTGGAACCACCAGGCCAACATCAGCGGCATGGCAATCTTGAGAATCTCGCTGGGCTGGATGGTGACACCCACACTGAGCCAGCGGCGGGCTCCTTTCTTGCTGACGCCAAAAATGGCGACCGCAATCAGCAGGGTCATACCCACTGCGTACAAGGGCACAGCCATGGTCATCAGGCGCTGTGGTGGAATCTGCGCCACCACAAACATGATGCCTCCCGCAATCAGCATGTTGCGACCGTGATCCTCGAAGCGACTGCCGTGGTCAAAGCCGGAGGAGTACATCACCATCAGGCCCGCACATGCCAGAACAAACACGGCAAAGGCCAACGGTCCGTCAAAACCCGAAAACCAGGGCGACAGCCGGCGCAGCAAGGAAGGACGATCAAAAACCCTGGACATGGGGCGCGATTATCGTCAAGCCGGGTGGCTGCCGGTCATGGTGCAATGCGCAGCGGAATCGTCACCGGGCCGTCGTTGACCAGATGCACCTGCATGTCGGCACCAAACTCCCCGGTCTGCACCTGGTCATGCTGCTGGCGCGCCAGCGCCACGAAGTCCATGTAAAGTTGTTGCCCCAGACCAGGATCAGCCGCGCCAGTAAACCCTGGCCGGTTACCGCGCGTGGTATCCGCTGCCAGCGTGAACTGGCTGACGATCAGCAGACCACCCGCCTGGCCCTGCCCGTCCATGTCCTGCAGACTGTGGTTCATTTTGCCGTTGGCATCGGCAAAGACGCGCAACCTGAGGATTTTTGCCAACATGCGTTCACCATGGCCAGGTGTGTCCCCCGGCTCGGCACACAGCAGCACCAGCAAACCGGCACCGATGCTCCCGCAAACCTGGCCGGCAATCTCGACGTGCGCTTGCTTGACGCGTTGCAGCAGGGCCATCATGAGCGCCATCCCCCCAACCACCCGCCAGGCGCTGTCGCACCCCCCACATCGCAAAAACTGAAGTGCATAATCAATCCAAAAATCTATTCGTTGAACACCCAACAAAAAAATGAAACTTCGGCTTGGTCGCCAGTTGCCGTCTGGAACGGCTGTTTCCTGGAGCCTGCTTATTGTCGGCGTGGCCATGTCGCTGGCGGCTGCTTTCTACCTTGATTACCGGTTCAAGTCGCAAGCCAACACCCAGTTCCAGCGTGCCAATCAACGCCTCGTCGACGAAATTGTGCGCCGATTGAAACATCCGGTCTCGGGACTTGGTGGTTTGCGCGGTTTCTATATTGCCAGCGAGAGTGTCTCTCGCAGCGAATTTACCGATTACGTCTTTTCACGCGATTTGCCCAATGAATTCCCCGGGGTGAGAGGCTTGGGTTTTGTGGAGCGGGTTGAGCGCGAGCAAATCGACGCGTTCCTGGCGCGCGAGCGGGCCGACGATTCGCCTGACTTTGCACTGCGCAGCCTGGGTAACGATCAGCATCCGACCCTGTACGTGGTCAAGGTGATTGAACCAGCGATCGACAACGGCGGCGTCCTCGGGCTGGATCTGGGGTCCGAAGCCACGCGACGCGCTGCCATAGAACTCGCTGTGGACAGTGCGGAACCAACGATGACGGCGCCGCTGCGACTGGTACAGGACCGCGGGGAGTCTGCAGGTGTCATCATCTACATGCCGCTTTACAAAAAAGTGGCCCGCCTGAATTCGGCACTGGAGCGACGGGACGCTTTGCTTGGCCTGCTCTCGGCACCCATGGTTGTGGCAGAGCTGTTTAAGGGACTGGATGAAGCAACCGGCTTCGCACTGCATATGTCACTGACCGATACCGGTATCAATGAGCCGTCCGATGCGCTGCTTCACACCAACCAGTTGGAGGGCTCACGCCGGTTTCATGCAAGGCAGACCATCAACGTATTGGGTCGTCAACTTCTGCTGACAACGGACAGCAGTGCCTTTTTTGAGGCCGAAGTCAGCAGTGATGTGCCCTGGCTGACCGGCCTGTTCGGCTGCCTCACCAGCATGCTGCTGGCCTTGCTGTTGCAACAGCAGTCCAGCGCACGCCGAAAGGCAGAGCAACTGGCACGCCACATGACAGCCGACCTCAAGCGACTGGCGCTGGTGGCACAGAACACCTCCAATGCCGTGGTCATTACCGATACGGCCAGACACATCACCTGGGTGAACCCGGCCTTTGAGCGGATCTCGGGTTACAGCCTCGCGGAAGTGATCGGCAGATCCCCGGCGCTGCTGCAAACTGATCAAACCGACCAGAACACAGTACGCCAAATACGTCACGCACTGGACCATCAGCAGGCCTTCACCTGCAAAATCCTCAACCGCAGCAAACTGGGGCACGACTACTGGCTGGCCATTGAAATCCAGCCAATGCGCGACGATGGCGGTGAACTGAGCGGTTTCATGGCCATTCAGTCCGATATCACCGAGAGCCTGCGTGCCCAGTCACTGCTGGAAGCAGCCCAGCGCGACAACGATGCGCTGCTCAGCACGCTGGACTTGCTGGGTATCGTGTCGACCGCCGACAGCCGCGGAAGCATTCTGGACGTGAATGACGCCTTTTGCCGCATCAGCGGCTTTGACAAGAGCGAGTTGATCGGGCAGAACCACCACCTGTTGAGATCGGGCGTTCACAACCAGGCGTTCTGGGCCGACATGTGGCGCGAGATTTCCTCTGGCCTGCCCTGGCGTGGCGAGATTTGCAATCGCGCCAAGGACGGTCGCCTGTTTTGGGCTGACACCTTCATTGCCCCCTTCATTGGTGACGACGGTGCCATTGTCAAGTTTGTGGCGATCCGCATCGACATTACTGACAAGAAACAGGCAGAACAGGCGTTGCGCTGGAATCAGTCGCTGCTGCAACAGATGTCGAACTCGTCGCCGCTGGGCTTTCTGGTGGTGGACGGGCGTGACGATCGCATCCTCTATTTCAACCACCGCTTCTGCGAGATCTGGGGCATCAGCCACCTGGCGAACGACATGCAAAGCGGCAAACTCAAGAACTCCGACACCACACTGTATTACCTGCAAGGGATTGAAGATGCCGACGCCTACGTCGCCTCATGCCTGCCGCTGCAGGATATCAACGCCCGCGTGGTGCTGGAAGACGAAGTCAGACTACTTGGCGGACGCATCATAAGGCGCTACACGACCCAGATTCGCGACGAGAACGATCAGTACTTTGGACGCTTTTACCTGTTTGAGGACATCAGCGAACGTCGGCGTATCGAAGATCTGGCGCAGCGCAACGCTGAACTGTTGCAGGGCTCAATCGATGCGGTTGACGAAGCATTCGTGCTGTTCGATGATCAGGACCGGCTGGCCATGTTCAACCAGCCTTACCGTGACCTCTACCCGCTGGCGCAGGACATCCTGCAAGTCGGCAATAGTTTTGAACAAATCATCCGCTATGCAGCGCAACACAGCCAGTTTGCACAAGTTGACAGCGCCAATGACAGCGAGATCGAAAAATGGGTAAGTGAACGCTTGGCCCAGCACCGCCAAACACAGTCCCACCTGACACAAAAACTCAGTGACGGACGCACGCTGCGCATTGTCGAGCGTCGTATGCCCAATGGATATACCGTCGGGTTTAGGGTGGACATCACGGAACTGGTGCAGGCCACCGAGGCCGCTCAGGACGCATCACGCTCCAAGAGCCAGTTCCTCGCCAATATGAGCCACGAAATCCGCACGCCCATGAACGCCGTGTTGGGCATGCTGACCCTGCTCGGCAAAACCGAGTTGACGCCGCGTCAGGCCGACTATGCCGCCAAGAGCGAGTCGGCGGCTCGCTCACTGCTGGGCTTGCTCGACGATATCCTGGACCTGTCCAAAGCGGAAGCCGGGCGCATGACGCTGGACTTGCAGCCGTTCGTGCTGGGTCAACTGGTGGACGATCTGAGTGTCATCGTGCACGCCTACATCGGCTCCAAACCGGTCGACATGCGGCTTGATCTGGCAACGGGGCTGCCCCAGCGATTGGTCGGCGACGCCATGCGCCTGCGGCAAATTCTGGTCAATTTGTGTGGCAATGCGGTCAAATTCACCGAGCGCGGCACGGTGAGCCTGTCCATCCAATGCCTGGATCTGGACAGCCACCGGGCACGCCTTCAGTTTGCCGTGCAAGACGAGGGCATTGGCATTGCGCCGGAGAACCAGTCCCGGATTTTCAGTGGTTTCACACAAGCCGAAGCCTCCACCAGCCGGCGCTACGGCGGCACCGGTTTGGGCCTGGCCATCAGCCAGCGCCTGATCGAGATGATGGGTGGCAAACTCGAATTGCAAAGTGCCCTCGGGCAGGGGAGCCGCTTTTACTTTACCCTGGCGTTGGATCTGGCACCCGAGAGTCACCAAGCGGCGCCCGCGCCCGGCCCGGCATCAGCCTTGTCGGCACCCTTGCCCAGCAGCCTGGCGGGCATGCGGGTGCTGGTCGCCGAAGATAACTTTGTCAACCAGCAGATTGCCAGTGAACTGCTCACCGGAGAAGGTGCCGTGGTTGAACTTGCCAACCATGGACAGGAAGCACTGGACATGCTGCAAGCACCCGGCAGTCACTTTGATGTGGTGTTGATGGACATGCAAATGCCGGTGATGGATGGTTTGGCGGCCACACTGGCCATTCGGGCCCGCTGGAACGCCAGCGAGTTACCCGTGGTGGCAATGACCGCCAACGCCATGGACAGCGACCGCGAAGCCTGTCTGGCCGCCGGCATGAACGACCATGTGGGTAAACCCTTCAACATGGCCCATTTGGTACAGGTGCTGCTGCGGGTGACCGCACGTCACCCCGCATCGGCAGGCAAGGGCTAAGCACCAACGGCGGTTGAGCGGTTCCGTGTCAGGTAAAAACCGTCAACACGCCGGTGTAGCCATAGATATGGTTACGCGCAATCTCACCGCCGGCAAAAAACCCCACCAGAGGCACATCGCCCAAAGCGCGCCGAATGATCTGCAGTTCGGCGCTGGGGCCACCAAAATGCGCTCCGCCACGGCCGGTGCAGCTGACATAAATGGCCCCCGCAATACCGCGCGCGGGATGGGGTGCTGCTTCGGCTTCTGACGCCGCCAGCGCGGTAGCGGACTCCAACGCCAGTTCCTGCGGCTCAAGTTCCTCGCGAATCTCGGCGCACACGCGCATCAGATCAGCACGCGCCGCCTGCATGTCGCGCCGGCAAAAGGCCAACTCCATGCCTTCATGGACCTTGGCCGCCACCGCAATGCCGGCTCGGGCGGGATCCAGACCGATGATATGCCGCACCATCACGTCGCTGCCAAAATTGCCGGTGCGTGTCACCGTTGGCAGTTCCCGCGACGCATGCAGACCCGACGCTGCCGTCAGTCCGACCAGTGTGGCGCGCACTGCCTGCAGCGCCTCACGCGGCTGCTGCAGCGAAACCTTGAGCTCACGCAGCATCACCTCAAGCGCCGGTTCATGGTCCAGACCCAACACCACATTCTGGTCTGCCGCGGTCACGCGATGCGCCCGCGACACCGGCAGGCATCCTTGCGTCACCCGCGAAATCAGGTTGACGCCGGCACCAAAAGCGACACCGCTGAGTCCGCCGCTGAATACCCCGCTGGCAGCCCCCTGCCCTTTGACGTTGCCATCCCCCGAAACAGCAAACTGCACGGCAGCCGCACGACTGGAAGACAAGCCGCCAAATACAAATCCGGAACCGGTGCGTTCCGCCAGTTCACTCACCAGTTCCGCCAGGTCAGGGGTGCCTCCGTCAGCATGGACCAGCGCCGTGTGGGCATCAAACGTCAACCCCAACGGCGACACCCCGGAAAACACCCGGTATTGATCTGGCGACAGTTCACACAGCATCACCGCCAACGCGGGTTCGTCCATGTACTCCACATTGTTGGAGGCAATGCCTACACCCACCGTGCCGGACCAATCGGTCAACTCGGGCAATTCGGCACTCAGGTGCGCCAGGATGGCGGTGGCATCGGCCACATAGTGGTCCGTGATGTAAAGCAGCCCAAGCGTCGGGTTGCTGGCGTACCCGTGCAGCGCCATTTGTGCCCGCAATTGCGCCAGCACCAGATTGGTCGCCATGACCCACTGCGGATGGGTGGCATGGGCATAGGGAAACAGTTTCATCCGCGCACAATCAGGGCCGGTTTGCCCAATAACACTCAGCGACTGCGCGGGCTGCTGCGACGGCTACCTTGAGCTGGCACTTTGCCGGCAGGCTTGGCCGCTGTACGCGCGGCACCTTTGGCAGCCGCTTTGGCGGCGGGCTTGGTGACGCTGCTGGCAGCAGTATTCCTCACCACGGTTTTTTTGGCTGCGGCCGCTTGAGCCGCCTTTTTGCCGGCTTTCTCGGCTTCCTTGACCACTCCTTTGGCTACACCGCGGGCCAGGTTTTTGCCCATGTCCATCGCCGTGTCCATGGCGGTTGCGCGTGTGGCCTCCTTCATGGCACTGGCCGCAATGGTCTGGAACTGCTGTGTCAGTGACGACCATAAATGCATCGGGTCGACCAATCCGGCCATGGCCGCAGCGGCGGCCGGTTTGGCGGCATCCCCCACTTTCTTGGCGATTTCCTCGGTCTGTTCGGCCACATCAGCCACCGTTTTGGCGGTGGATGCAGCCTTTTCTGTCACTTTTTGCACGCCGGAATACACCGAATCTGCCGCTTTGAGCTTGAAAGCGTTGGCCACGTCACCCAGGTTGAAGTTCATCCCCTTCAGGGTGGCCAGCGTCATCTTCTGCACTTCAAGCGCTTGAATGGTCGCGGCCAGCGCCTTGGCGTTCTGGTCGAGCCAGAAATGCACCGCCTTCAGATCGTCAATGCGTTTTTCGAGTTCTTCGACACTCATCGTCGGCGCAATCCAGTTGGCCATATTGGGCATTTGGGGCACCGTTTGTGACGCACTCTTGGCCAGATTTTGTAAAAAATCAAAACCAGGTACAAATTTGCCAAAACCGGAATTCTGCGAATCGCTCATAAAGGTCTCCGTAAAGGGTTGTCCAGACTGCACAAGCTGCAGCTTAACCGAATGCGGCCCTCGCTGCGCAACAGTTCGGCCCTGCCGACACCCGTCAAGAGTGCAATCAGGCCGGTACGGCGCGCAACTTGCGCGCTGGACGCACCGCCGACATACCCGCCACCATCTCCAGGCCCTTGAGTGCCTGGCTGCTGAAGCGCGCCTTTTGCGGTTTGCGGTCCTGCAAAAAGTCGTGCTCGCGCATGCTGGCGAGCACGCGCGAGACGGTTTCGGGGGCGGCGTCCACAATGTCGCTCAGGTCGGCCAGGTAGGGCACCGGGCAATCGGCCACCAAACCGCTGCCAGCGCGCCGCCCCTGCGCAAACATCAGCAGCAAGGCCTTGATGCGCTGCGCCACCGGCCCCGAGCGCAGTGTGACCACCTCGCGGCAGCGCTGGTGTGCCACCACCACGGTTTCCATCAAAACCTGCATCATCTGCGGGCCGCTGGCCTCCACCGGGGTCAGGCTGGCATCGATCAGCGCGCGCAGGCTCAGGTGGTCGTTGGTGCCCGCCCACTGCTCCACGCCAATCACATCGCCGGGCAGCGCCAGGCGCACAAAGCGGTTGGCTTCATCCGGCGGGGCGCTGTCAATGCGCAATGCGCCCGAGGCCACACGCCACAGTTGGTGCGGTGCATCGGGTGCAAACACTTCGCGCGGCTCAAGGTGCAGGCAAGTGGTGTCGCGGGTTGCGGTACTCATGATGACTCCAGTTTTCATATGAAACAAGCCTCTAGCCCTTATGAGCAATGCGCTACCAGCTATATGAAGAGAAGCGCCTTGCAGCTTGGGCCAAAGAGCAGTTGGGGCTTAGAACTTCACATTCAAGCCCACATACACCGAGCGGCCCATGCCCGGCACGGCCGTACCCCACTGCGGGTAGTTGGGCAGCGCCGGATTGCTCATGGTGGTGCCCTGGCCGGTGTAGATGCCACCTGTGGGCAAGTAGTAGAACTTGTCAAACAGGTTCTCAATGCCAAAGTCCACCCGCACCTGTTTCCAGGTGTAGCTGGTGCGCAGGTTGACCAGACCATAGCCTGGTGTCTTGACTTCGTTGCGCATGGTTGACACATCAGTCTTGGCCTTGACGCCGACCAGTTCCAGGCTGTTGTCCCAGGCGCCGGTTTTCTGGGTCACGATGAGTTTGGCGTTCAGCGGCATGATGTTGTACAGGCCGTCACCGGTGTCCTGGTTGCCGCCGTGGGTGTAGTTGAGCAAGCCTTTCAGACCAAAGTCGCCCATGCTGGTCTTGGCCAGCGGCAGGTAGCCCGACAAGTCCACACCATACAGGCGCGCCGACTGGTTGACATAGCGCAGTACACTGAATTTGTTGGTGGCCAGCACGGTAGCGGGAGCATTGGTGGTGGCGTTCCACTGCTGCGCATCGATGTAGTTGCTGACCTGCGTGACATACGGCGTGGCCTTGAAACCCCAGCTGCGGTCAGCGCCATGCCAGTCGAAAGTGGCTGAGAGCGTGTTGGCTGACTCGGGCTTGAGGTCGGGGTTGCCAATGTAGCCATTGCCGTCGCCAACAAAGTTGTTCATCAGCGCCGCCATCTGCCAGGTGGACCAAGGGAAGCGCTCATAGACGTTGGGTGAGCGCACCTTGTGGGCGTAACCAAACTCGATCTCGTAGCTGGGGCTGGCGGTGTAGCGGGCCATTGCCGTCAGGTCAAAGTTGTTGTCGGTGGTGTTGTGGTCCAGCGCGTTGAAATTGGCTGCGTCACGCGCCTGGAAACCCATGGCGGTAGCGGCCGTGTTGTAGCCACGCACCGTGCCCGCATCCATCTTGACCTGCTCGACGCGGGCCCCCAGCAGCGTCAGCCACTGGTCGCTCCTGCGGGCCTCCCATTCGGCGTAGGCCGCAGTGCGATCACGCTGGCCGTCATTGATGTTCCAGAAGGTGCCCGGCCACATGCCGCCACCCGAGGGGGTCCACCAGTCGTTGATGCGGTACTTTTGCAGTTCGCCACCGACGCGCAGCAGGTTTTGCGGGCTGAGCGCAATGTCGGCGCGCACGCTGGCACCGGTGGTTTTGCCTTCGGTGTACATCGGCATGCCAGCCGCACATGTCATGCTGATCGGGCTGCAAGGGATGCCGTTCAAGGCGGTGGCACCACCCGAGCCAACCACCACGCCATTGGTGGTGGAGCCGCCGTACCAGTAGCGCTTGTCAGCACCAAAGTCCATGAAATGGTCAACCTTCTCGTGGTAGACGCGCGCTTCCACCTGGCCCCAGTCGAATTCACCCAGGTAGCGCAGGTTGATGCTGTTTTGCTGGTTGTCCAACATATCCATGCGCTGGCTCGGGTAGAGCTGGAACGGCATGTCTTGCACGCCCAACTTGGCCTCAAACAGGTGGCGGTCGTTGCGGTAGGCCAGCGCCAGCAGGTGGTTGGTTGTCTCGTAAGCGGTGGAGCCGACCTCATCGCGCGCGAGCGTGTGGCCCACGCGGCCGGTAAAGTCGTAGTTTTTAAAGTCGGCGCCGGCGCTGTAGTTGTCGGCTTTGGCCGTAGAGCCCCGGTAGCTGATGCTGAAGGCTTCGGTGGCGTAGGTGGCGGCGACATTGGCACCGCTGGCCTGGTTGTTGCTGCGGTAAAACGCGCCAATCTCACCCTGGGTGATGCTGCCAACACCGGGTGCGGCAAAGACGGGTGGGCGCGATTCGGCAACGATGGTGCCGCCAATCGAGTCGCCGCCGGTGCTGACCGGTGCAATGCCGGCGTACACCTGCAACGCGCCGACGCTGGTCGGGTCGATGTACGACAGCGCCGGATTCATGTGGTTGGGGCAAGAGGCAATCAGGTCCATGCCATCGACCTTGATGCGCAGCCGGTCATCGGCCAGGCCGTGAATGGCGGGCAGGCTGGAAACTCCGCCTGCGCCATACAGGCTCAAGCCCGGCACGTCGCGCAACAGGCTGGCGGTGTCGCTGGTGGCGGATAGCCCACCCGCCAGGCTGGCTGGGCTAACCACTTCGGGGCTGGGCACTGGGGCGGTCTTGGTCTTGTTGGCATTCACGGTCACGGGTGGCAGGGTGTTGGTGCTTTGCGCCAGTGCCTGGCTGCAGAGCATTGACAGTGCCGGCAAGGCCAAGGCGATGGCGCGGGGTAGTTTCGAGAATTGAAATGTGGGCATGGTGGACCTGATAAGGCGTGAGAAAGTGTCGAGAAAATATGAGAAATGATCCTGTAGCCCTTATCCAGATTGCGCTGGAAGCTACAAAATTAGAATCAAACAGGCAGCACTGGCAAAGTGCCGCAAAAAGACGGGCGCGATAGCCCAAAGATACTGATCAAATCGACTTCAAGCGCTTACTGAATAAGCGCAAGAAGCTACAAACTTGATAGTTTAGAGAAGGCTTGGTGGGCCGCGCGATGGCGGCGGTGCAGAGGTGGACGCAGCGATATGCGCCGCCGGAATGCTTTGCAGCACATAGCCCAAGGGCTGCACTGGCTCAGGTAGCACGATCGAGAAGCTTGGCGGTGCGCCGCTGCCCACCACGCACAGCGGGCAACTCAATTCGCCGCTGGGTTCGGTGCTGATGGAGCCGTCTGCATGGAGAATGACTTTGACCATGCCCGCCGAGGTGCAGATGGTCAGTTCTTCCTGCGGGTTGACCATTGGGCTGGCCACCGCCACACCGAGCGTCAAGGCAAACCACAGCAGAGCCAGTTTGGCTAGCCACGGCATACTACGCAGGGTATGAAATAGAGTCATGGGGCGCGATTATGGCACCACCCCCCAAGCCCAATAAATGACATAAATCAATTGCGCTGGATGTTTCTGTTCTGCTGCAGGACAAACTTGAGCCCAACCGGCTCAAAGTCTCAGCACAGGAAAAACAGTTTCTCGGTCACCCACAGAACACACCATTGCCGTGTGCCGACTGAGCACCAGGTTTCAGGTTGGCCTCTACCCCAAGTCCGCTGCGCTTACAACTGCGGCTTGAGCTCGCGCACCGTGTCACGCCGCCCACTGTCGTCGTCGATGATTTGCGCTTTCAGGCTGCCAAAGTCGATCTTTTTCAGGTCGATCATGCGCACTTCGCGGTTGAACATGGTGTGGTAGTAGAACTTGCGCTGTTTCAGGTCGGCGGCGGTGGTGATCTGAGTGGCGCTGGTGATGTCTTGCGGCAGCGCGTTGCGCGGCACCGTGGCCCCCAGCGGAATGTTGAAGTTGTCGAGAATGCGGAAGGCCTCAAACACTGCGTCGGTGCTGGTTTTGAGCGGCCGGGCGGAGGCTGTGAGCGCTGTGGCTCGGACAAAACGTGACGGCGGCGTGTAGTCGCCCGGCAGGCCCAGCATGCCCGAGCCGGCACCCAGCGGGGTCAGGTTCAGATCGCCCAGCGCCATCGGTTGGCGGGCATCGGGGCTCAAATGCAGGTAGTTGCGCAGATTGGTCAGGTGCCAGTCGTAGGTGGGCGAGTTGGTGATGACCCCTAAAAATGCGTCATAGACCTTGAGTTGCCCGCCGCTCACCGACTCGATGACGATGCTCTGGCCGCTGGCATCGCCAATCTTCCAGTGAAACGGTAGCGCTGCGCCGCCAAAACGCTCGTCTTTGACGTTGATGACGCGAATCTTGTCGAGGTTGGCGCGCACCTCGGCGACGGTTTTGAAGCTTGAGAGCATCCACTGCATGAAGTCGCCGACACTCAAGGACTTGGCTTTTTGCGCCGGGTCGTACTCGGCGTATTCAGCAAAACCTGGCAGGTAATACATGCCAACGTACAGGCCCGCTTCGTTGAGGCCGTCTGGGCCGTAGTTCTGCCCGTAGGCGGTCATCGACACAAAGCCAAACTTGCCAGCCCAGGCCATGCCGTTGGCCCCTTCTGGCGTCAGCGAACTATAGCTTTGGTTACGCGGAAACAGCGCCATGCGGTAGTGCTGCGCGTCGCTTAACGCCCACTCCACGGTGCGTGCTGCGACCACGCCCTGGTCTTGCGATTGCAAGGAAATGCCGGTGCAAGCCAGCGACGCGGTGGCCAGGCCCGCCATGACGGCGGCAGTAAGGGTGCGCAAGGTGTGATTCATGCTGTGAATGCCCAGGTTGAACGGGAGGTAAGTGAGTGATGATCAGCGCCGGATTGTCGTTGCCTGCGCCGGTGGCCGATGCGCAAGCGGCTCAGGGCATGAAAAATGTCATGGTTTGCAGGCGGTAGTTCCAGGTCACGCCCAGGTGCTTGAGCAGGCTGTAGCCAATTTTGACCAACTGTGGGTCAGGCTGGCCATTGATCATGACGGGCACCTCGTAACTGGCGATGTCTTCCAGCGCCAGGGCCGCGCCGCCCAGCAGCAGTGGGCTGATGCGGTAGGTGGTGTTGCCGTCCATCTGGCTAAACGGCGTGGCGCTGCCGGCGGCTTGCAGCGTGGCAAGCCAGGCGCGGTCGATATTGGCCCCGGGGTTGCCGCTGTCGAGCATGACGCGTACCGCCGTGTTGCTCAGCATGGCATCCAACACGGGTGTGTTGGGTTGCGCGCCCCGGTAGTGCAGGCTGGCGACTGTCGTGCCACCCGACTGCGCCGCGGGCAGCGCAGCCAGCGGTGTACCGTTGTCGGGGTGCAGGCGCTGCACAAAAGCCACGCGGCGTGCGTAGTCCAGCGTCAGCGCTGAATCCTTGAAAAAATTGGCCCCAATAAAACCCAGGTAAGGCCCCATGCCGGTGCCTTGTTCAATAAACGCCAGATCAGCCGAATGCACATCACGCACCTGTGCCCAGTTTTGGCCGTGAATCTGTATCGGCGGCATGTGGCTGGAGCGGCTGATCTCCAGCTTTTGCCCCGACCCGGCGCTGCCAGACACCACTGGAGTGGCATCAGGCAGCTTGACGCGGGCACTGTTGAGCAGCAAGCCCCATGGGGTGCCGGTGTCGAGCATGAACACCCCTTGCACCTCGCCCACCTGCGCGCGCACCAGCGGGTAGCCGTGGGCAATTTGCAGCGGCCAGACTGTCAGGTCTTGCGTTGGTGTAAACCCCGCTTCAAGTGCCAGCCCGGCTTTGGCTTGCGCCGCCCAAACCGACGGTGCCAGGGCCAGCAGGCAGGCGGCCAAGCCGACCAACCAACTTTTCAATGCGCGCATCATGAGCCCTTGGTAAACAAACAGGGGCAAATTCTATTGAGCTTTGCGGGATGCTCTGAGCTGGCCGATGACACTGCAGCCAACAGCGCGCGCAGACGCTGGTTGGCGTGGCATTCAGCGTAGCGGCATCAAGGAGGAGCCCGAAGGGCGGGGGACAGCCGCGAAGCTGAATGCCACGTCGGCCAGCGTACCCAACGACAGCGCCATCAGGCGTTGGGCCGCGTCAAACCCGCCACGCAAATTCGGCTAAATCCGCAACCCTGAACTCACCACGGCCCACGCACACAGTCCGCCAAACACCAGAAATCCGCCCATCGACACCCGGCGCAGTTGCCGGGTCAGGTTGGCCAGCTGGGTTTGCAGGCTCGGCGGTGGGCGCAGGCTCAACACGCCCGAGGCCAGCCCGCAGGCAGCACCCACAAACAGCGGCGCGTACAGCGCAAAACCAATGTAGTTGTACTCGCGCTTGAGCAGGCAAAACGGGCAGTGGTGGTGCGGGTTTTCGTAGATATAGATCGACACGGCTGAGACGACAGCGGCCAGTGCCACGCCAAAGAACAGCGTGCTCGCCGCGCCGTAAGCGATGGCCATGGTGGGGCGGCGGTCGGCCAGCCAGCCCAGCGCCGTGGTCAGCCCCAGACTGCCTGCCAGCAGGATGAGCGCAGTGCGAGGGTCCAGCGCAGCGGCTTCACCACCCAGCCCGGCTTTTTCGGGGTTGAAGACGGTGCCGCAGCAGGACGTGAGGGTGTCGGTCTTGAGGTCGGCAAAATACGCCAGGCTCAAGCCCGCATCGGCCAAGCCCAGCGGAGCAATCAGCAGCAGCAGCGCGTATTTGCGGCGAGTCAGCGGGTAGTCACGCGCCAGCACGTCGGCATGGTTCATCGCCAGCCAGACAATCGCCGCGAAAAACAGCGCCATCTTGGCAAACAGCGCCGGAAAGCCAAACACGCTGGCGTTAAAGGTGCCAAACGCACACATCGCGCCGATCAGCAGCGGGGCCATGGCATCGGCGTTGAACACCATCAGCAGCAACGCAAAACCCTGCAAGGCCAGCACCAGGGTGAGCGTCGTGGCGATCAGGTAGGTGCGGCGCTCCAGTTCGATCTGACGGCGCGCGCCGCTGGCCAGGTTCCAGTGGCGCAGCAGTTGCACCGAGAAAATACCAGCCCAGCTCAACGTGCCAGCACTCAGCAGCGCCGCCAGACTCAGGGCCATCACCGGGGGATGCAGGATCATGCTTTGCCCACAATGCGCCCGTCAGCCATCGTCACCACCCGGTCCACCACGGCAGAGCGGGTGATGCGCGGGTCGTGGCTCGACAGGATGATGGTTTTGCCACCGGCTTTGAGGCTCACCACGATATCCAGAAACTGCTGGGTCAGCGCGGCATCGAGGTTGGCGGTGGGCTCATCGGCAATCACGATGGCCGGGTCGTTGATCAGGGCGCGGGCAATCGCCGTGCGCTGCATTTCGCCACCCGAGAGTAATTCCACCTTGAACGCCGCGCGGTGTCCGATGTTGAGTTGCGCCATCACATCATGCGCACGCGCCACCAGCTGGGCGTAGGGCAAGCCCAGCGGGTAGGCGGGCAGCATCACGTTGTGCAGCACGCTCAGTCCGGGGATCAGGTTAAAGCGCTGAAAGGCAAAGCCAAAGGTCTTGCGCCGCACCTGCGCCAGGTGTTGCTCGGGCAAGCCTGACAGCGCTTCGCCGTGCAGCACCACGCGCCCGGAGGTGGGGCGTGCCAGGCAGCCAATCAGCGTCAGCAGGCTGGTTTTGCCAGAGCCGCTGGGGCCTTCGAGCACGGTGACCGCGCTCATCTGCAGGCACAGGTCCACCTCGGACACAGCGGCCAGCTGGTTGGGCTGGCCTTCGTGGTAAAGCTTGGTGACTTGGGTCAGTTCGAGCATGGTGGGCCCCGGGTTAACGCATCACCGCATCGGGGTCGGCAGAGGCAGAGCGCCACACCGGCACGACAATCGCGGCCAGATACGGCAGCACGGTTAACAGCGCCAGAGTAGCAATTTGCAAGCCGTCGATGCTGGGGGTGAGCGCCACACGCGGGTACAGCGTGGACCAGCCTTTCAGCACCGCCTCCAGCAGCGGGGCGGAAAAGAAAAACACATGCGCATAGGCCAGCGCAAACCCAGCCAGAAACGCGCTCAAAGAGATCAGCATCGCCTCCCACAGCTTCATGCGCACGATGTCGCCGGTGTCCCAGCCGATGGCTTTGAGGATGCCGATGTCGCGCTTTTCCTGCGCCGACAAGCCGCTGGCCTTGTCAAACGCCAGAATGCCAAAGGCCAGGACCGCGCCTGACAGCAGCGCCAACAACAGCCCTTCGCGCCAGCTGAACACCGCCTCATAGGTGCGCAGCACGTCATTCTTGGTGATCACGCGGTGCTGGCGCAGCGCAATGGTGACCTTTTCAGACACCTTGGTGATTTCCTTGGGGTTGCGCACGAATACGGCGATGTCGGTGAACTCGTCAGCCTCCAGTTGAAAGAAGCGGCGAAAGTCGGCATCCGACACCAGCACCAGGTCGCTGCTGACCAGCGCGGTGGCTTCGGGCAGAATGGCTTTGACCTTGAGGTTCAAAAACGGTCCGGCCGGTGATACCAGGTAAATGGAGCGACCCACGGACACCTTGCGCAGCCGCGCCACGCCTTCGCCAATGATGGCCTCGCCGTCTGACAGCGCGTACAGCGGCTCTTGGGGTGACGGCACTTGCAGGGTGTAGTTGGCGGCGCTGGAGGTGTCATACAGATAACCCCACAGCCGCCCTTCAACCCGGGGTGCACCGCGCAAAGCCTGCAGTTTCTCAATGTCGGCGGTGTGGCTCATCTCATGGCGGCCCATGCGCAGGCCTTGCGCCACCACATCGGGGCTGCCCTGAAACACCTGCGCGGCTTCGCGCCGCAAGGCGCTGCCCAGCAAAATCACCGACGCCAGCACAAAGATCAGCGTGGTGTAGATCAGCCACAACCCCAGGTTTTTGCCACGCTGACGCGCCATGGCGGCTACCGTGTAGTCGATGAGGTAGCGTTGACGGTTAAACCAGTGTTGCATGGGAGATGTGTGCGACGGGTCAGCGCAAAGGGGCAGCATTGGCAAAGCCCGATGGCGGGAACGTGCGGTTGGGCATCACCATCGAGCCGGCCGGGAAATGCTCCAGCGCCACCGGGCCATCCTGGAAGGCTGAAAAGGCATCGGCCTGACTCAGGTGCCGGGTGTAGCGTGCCTCGGTGAACAACGCCAGGTCGGTCAGACGCAGCGCCTGCACCATGGCAACCGACAGATTAGGCCGAAGGGCAGCTTGGCGTTGCGCCCATGCGGTGTGAGCCAAAGCCGCCAGACACGCCAGCAGCAGCACGCCCAAAAAACCCAGCGCCAGACTGGAGCCACGCCGGGGCAAGGCTTGGCCGGTACTGGGTGCGCTGGTTGTTTTCATCAGAACTTGCCGCCGTCCAGCCCCAGCAGCATCGCCTGGGTGACTTCGGCAAAGCGCACGACGCGTTTGCCGCTGTGGTCGGTCATGAACTCTTTGGCCTCGGCTTGCGTGTCGTGTGGCACCAGCTCGTGGCCCATCGGCCCCAGAACATCCGAGCCGATGACGTAATACGCCTGCCCGGCATCAATGCGCCCGGTGGCGTAGTAGTCGGTGACCCCCATGGCGTTGATCTCGGCCAGGGCACGGCCGGGCTCGTACTTTTTCAAATCCTGCAGGTACTTGAAGAAGTCTTTGGCCCCGTCAAAATGCACCGCTTTGCCATCGCGCCATAGCACGGTGGCAATCCAGTACGGGTAGGGTGCAACAAACATGCCGCACACCGGGCAGGTGTCGCGCGGGCCAGGTGCCGGCAGCTTCACCGGCTTGGCGTGCGCGGCTTGGCCGGTGGCGAGCGTGCCAAAGGCCACCGCCAGCGTCCCTAATACGATGCGGCGACTCAGTGGGTGTGCAACAGCAGCCCTGGCCTGGTCTGGCAAGGGCTGCGCCGCACCCGCTTCTGGGCAGGTGTGGCACATGGCGATCAGGCGCCAGCAGCCAGTTTTTTGCGCATTTCGCCGCGCCGTTTGCGCAGCATGACGGTGTCTTCAGCCATCACCAGGTATGCGCTGGTCAAGGCGGCATTGAAATCAACAATCTTCGCGCCGGCTTTGCTGGGAGCCTCGGCACCTGCGGCGGCTTCAGCAGCGGCGCGATTGACGTAGGCCGAGTTGCTGACCTTGGTCATGGTGCCGGGTTTGCTGGGGTCCACCACATAGTGCATCTTGTCAACCGCCACCAGGGGCTTGATGTCCCCTGCGGCACCGGCATCACCGGCATAAATGACTTTGGGACCACGGTCCATGTTGAGTGCCAGGCTGATGGCTGAGCAGTGCAACGAGCATGTGCCTTCGACACTGTCGTCCTCGTACACCAGCAGATGGCGGGTGTGGCTGAACTTGGCGCGCTCCATGCCACAGTAGCGGCAGCGCGGGTATTTTTCGAGTTCCTTGGTCAGCGGGTCTTTGTCTTTGGGCAGATTGGCCACCGGGCCATAGGCATCAGACCATTGGGTCGGCGGCATACCGGGCTTGCCGGGGTCTTGTGCCAGGGCGGCGCTGGTGCTGCCGAGTGCCAGCGCGCTGACCGAGGCGGTTTTAAGCAAGTCGCGGCGATTGAATGGGGTTTTGTTCATGTTGAACTCCTTGTGAAAGAAAATGATTGACCGGTTGAAAATAATACAAACGCACCGTGGTCAGGCCGGAGCGTTGAGAAGCTGCCGGACATCCGCAGCCAGCCGTGCAGACTGCTGGCCGGGGGGGGAAGCCAGCCGCAACTGACCAGCGGTATCAAACACATAGGTGATGGCGCTGTGGTCCAGGGTGTAGCTGCCACCCATGGGAACCTTGCGGAAATACACCTTGAAATACGCTGCGGTTTCCGTGGTGCGAGGCAGGTCGGTGCTCAGGCCAATAAAGCTGGGGTGAAAGCTGCTCACATAAGCTTGCAAAATGGCTGGGGTGTCACGCTCCGGGTCCAGGCTGACAAACAGCACTTGCACCTTGCTGGCGTCTTCCCCCAGCGTTTGCAACACCTCCACAGCAGCCGCCAGCGCCGTCGGGCAGACATCCGGGCATTGGGTGAAGCCAAAAAACAGCAACACCACCTTGCCCCGGAAATCGGCCAGCGTGCGTGCCTGGCCCTGCGCGTCCGTCAAACTGAAATCCTTACCATAGGCCGCACCCGTGATGTCCAGGCTGTGCGGTACCGGCTTGTCGCTGGGCGCGCAGCCCCACGCCATGGCCGCCACCGCCAAGCCGCCCAGCCAGGCACGGCGGCTGCTGGAGCCAAGGACGGCTATGGAATCGAAGCGCATGGACATGGACAACTCAAAAGCGTTGGACGGAACGGACGGGCACCCGGCAAAGGCGCAGATTGCAGATCAAATCAGCCTCTAGCCCATATCTGGCATGCGCTGACCGCTACAAAATAAATTGCTATAAAAAGACCGGAGGTCCGCGCGAAGGCGGCGGTGCAGCCGTTGAGGTGGCGACGTGCACTGCCACTGGCCATGGCAGCACATCCGCCAGCGCCTGCAGCGGCGCAGGTTGCAGGCTGACAAAAGCGGGCGGCGCTGCGCCACCCACCACGCACAGCGGGCAAGTCAGCTCGCTGCTGGGCTCGGTGCTGATCGAGCCATCGGCATGGAGCTTGACCTTGACCATGCCCGCCGAGGTGCAGATCACCAGGTCGTCCTGCGGGTTGACCAACGGACTGGCCACCGCGACCCCGAGCGTCAGGGCAAACCACAGCAGCGCCAATTTGGCCATCCAGGGGGTGTTGCGCAGGGTATGCAGGAGCGACATATGGCGCGATTGTTCCATCACCGCCCGCTAATAGATATGACCTGGATCAACTGCTGGCGCTGAACTTACCCAAACCTTGGGCGCCGTTGGACCAGTGAATCCCCGAGAGCGGCACGCTCAACCCTTGCCCAGCCGGGCAAGATCTTCACGCACCAGACGCACGATCAACCGGTCCAGACTGTCGACGCTGTAGTTCTGCACATCGTGAACTGTCTCACGGCCCGGGCCGCTGGCGGGGTTGTTGGCCTGGGCGTAGGTGAGAAAAACAAACTTGCCACCGGTGTACTGTGCAATCTGGCGCTGGATGTATTCGCCCTGCGCCTCCAGTCCGCTGGCACCCACGCTGAACACCTTGATGCCTTTGCCCAGCGCTGCCTGCATGTCGTCGTCGTACTGAGGGCCGCCGTAGTCCAGGTGCGGCGGTGCATCGGCCAGCAAAAACACCATCCGGGTTGTGTTGTTGCCGCGCCAGCTCAGGTTGTGCACTGTATCGTGCAAGGCTTCATTCATGGCTTCGGGGTAGTCGCCACCGCCACCCGCGCGCAACTGGTTCAGCACCCCCTGAAACGCGCCCAGGTCGCGGGTCAGGTCGTGGCTGCGCAGCTCAAACTGGTCGCCCTTGTCGCGGTAGGCCACCAGACCAAAACACAGGTCGGGTTGTGCCGGCAACTTGGCCACCTCGGCGGCAATGGTGCGCAGGGTGGTTTTGAGCTTGTCGATCTCGTCGCCCATGGAACCGGTGGCGTCAATCAAAAACACCAGGTCCAACTGGGCGCGCTGCGGTGTGACCGCGTCCAGCGTCACGTCGACCGCGCTTTTCTGGCCGCGCTGCAGGAACGCAGTGGCCTGCGTCATGCCCCAGCGGCCCGGCTTGCGCACGCTGACCTGATAGGTGCTGGCACGGCTGGCATCAAAGGCGTCGGGCGACAGCCAGACCTGGCCACCGGCGTCGGTGCGCGCCCACATCGCCCGTCCGCCTGGCGACTGCACCCGCACTTCGGCGTCCGGCACGCTGCGCCCGGTGGCGTCGCGCACCTGCAGCAGGTAGCGCTCGGCAATGTCCAGCGGCCGGTGCGCCACCTGGGTGCGCTGCCGATAGGCCAGGTATTCGGCAAAATTGGCGTTGTCATCCACCACACCCGCCGTGACCATCGGATTGGCCGCAGTTTGCTGCGCACGCCGCTCGGCTTGCTGCAGTGGCGCTGGTGCGGCAGCGAGGGCATCTGAGGAGCTGTTTGCACTGGCCACTTCGTTCATGGCTTTGGCCGACGCCACGGCAGGCGACACGACGCCCGCCGCCCTGGCATCACGACCGCGCACCTCGGAGCGGGGCCAAACATCCCGGGGCCATAGCCCAAAGCCCGGCGCTGCCTGGCGTTCGGGTAGCTGGCGCGTACGAATGCCGGAGGAGCAGCTGGTTGCCGAAGGTGCCTGAAAGTTGGGACGCACCGTCAAGGGTCCAAATGCCGGCATCGGCGCTGCGCCAGGCCATTGGGTTGATGCAGGGGGCCGTTGGGTTGCCGCAGCGGTCGGCTGGGATGCAACAGGCCATTCATTGTCGGATGCAGCCGCACTCACGGCCACACCCGTGTAGATTGCAAGTTGCGCACCAATGATCAGGCCGATCAGATGTCGTTGAAAAATGGGATGACGCATGGTGTACTCCTGGTTGGAACAAAAAAATGATTCGTGCAGGACTGATACGCGCCGGGTGCAGCACCGGGGTTAACCATCTGAAAATATTCTTCTTCGACGCCAATTGACCCCACAGGGGTGCCCCCGACGTATCACTTGGTGCCCGGCAACCCAGGCCGACGCCGCCCACCCGGAGTGACAATACCGCGATGCGCTGGACCGACCTGACCGACGACGAACTGATGCTGGCTTATGCCCGCGGAGAGGCCACGGCCTTTGAGATCTTGTACCGCCGCCATGAAGGCCATCTGTTTCGTTTTGTGCGCCGCGTGTTGGGGTCAGCGCTTGCGGCTCAGGCCGATGAAGTTTTTCAGGACACCTGGATGAAGATCATCCAGGCGCGCGCGCGGTTTGAACCCGGCCAGGCGCGCTGGACCACCTGGGCCTTTGCCATTGCCCACAACACCTGCCTGGACCGCCTCCGCAAGAGCGGGCGCGAGGTGCTGCAAAGTGATCTCGCGCCCGATGACGGCGACTGCGACGCGTCCATGGACTGGCTGCAATCGAACCTGGGCAGCAGCAACCCCAGCAGCGAAGACACGGCGCACTGGCGCGCCGCCGGCCAGCAGTTGATGCGTTGCCTGGACCAGTTGCCACACGCCCAGCGCGCCGCCTTCCTGCTGCATCACGAAGACGACTGCAGCCTGCAAGAAATGGCCACCACCCTGCAAATTGCGCTAGAGGCCGCCAAGAGCCGGCTTCGCTATGCCATGAGCAAGCTGCGCGGCTGCATGGGTGCCTACCTGGACGAGTGGCCCCTGGCCACAGGACGACCATGAACCCACAGCCCAACCCGTCCACGCAAGAAGATGCGCTGCGCGACGCCCGCCTGGTGCAGGCACTTCGGCACATGCCCGACGCGCACCTGCAACCCGATGCAGCACTGGGCGCCAGCGTTCTGCAGGCGGCCAAGCAAGCACTGCACAACACATCGGCTCCAACCGAAGCCGCCACCAAAGCAACACCGACGCCACGTCATGCCAAACCCAGACTCAGTGGGTGGCGCTGGCTGTTCGGGCACCCTGGCGACCGGGCTCCATGGGCGGGCGCATTGGCCAGCGTGCTGATTGCCAGTCTGATCACGGTCATGTGGGCTGGCCGCGACCTGCCAGAAGCGCAACCGCAGGGCGACACGGTTTCGCCGCCTGCGGCCGAGGGCACACGGGCCGCGATGACCGCTGCGGCCCCAACGCCAGTCGCCGCTACCACACAAGAGCCGCTGCCAGCGGCACCTGCACCGACGCCCACTGCCGTGCCCAAACCAGCCCGTGCCGCCGAGGCAGCGATACCTCAGCCCACACTTGCCGCCAAGACATCACCTGCGCCGCCCACCCGTTCAGTGGATCGTCATGATGTGCGTGTCAGCATCGACGGGAAAACGCACACGCTGGCAACAGACAGGGCAATGGCCTTGCTGGCCACCCTGCGTGCGCTGCCAACGCCAACTGCAGCTGACAGTGACACACTCAACCGACACGACGCCCCGCAAGACGCCCGGGAGAGCGCCGGCGCGATCAGCTCATCCAATAACCGGATCCTGCCTGAACAGCGAGTCGCGGCGGTCCAATTCACGGTCGAGACCGCCACCGGTGAACGATGGGACATCAGCGAGCATCAGGTCCGCGCCGGCCAGGGCGGCGAGATCCGTATCCATCCATTGACCCACACCCAATGGATGCAGTTGCGCCGACTGATCATCTCTACCCCATGAACGACCCGCAAGTCAGTTCAACTTCATCCCGGCCACCAATTGCATCAGGTTGTGGTTCATCATCTTGAGGTAAGTGGATCCCGCCGGGTCACCACCCGACAAGGCATCTGAATAAAGTGCTCCACCCACCGTCGCACCGGCATCCTTGCTGAGCTGCTCCAGCATTTTGGGGTTGCGCATGTTTTCAATAAACACCGCCCGAACCTTTTCGCGCTTGATCTGCCGGATCAGCTGCGCTACCTCTTTGGCGCTGGGCTCGGCATCGGTGTTAACCCCTTGTGGTGCCAAAAACGTTACCTTGTATTGCGCGGCGAAATAGCCAAACGCGTCGTGCGAAGTGATGACCTTGCGCTTGGCCATGGGAATGGCGGCCAGTTGGGTCCTGATGCTGGCATCGAGCGCCTGCAGTTCTTTCACATAGGCTTCGGCATTGGCCTTGTAGGTGGCCGCGCCGCTGGCATCGGCCTTGGCCAGACCGGCGGCAATACTGCGCACATAAAGGATCACGTTATTGGGGTTCTGCCAGGCGTGCGGGTCGGTGTCGTGGCCATGCCCTTCTTCGTCAGGCATGGCACGCGGTTTGACGCCTTTGGATGTCACCACAATGTCGCCCTTGAAGTTGGCCGACTTGGCCAGTTTCTCGGCCCAAGGCTCAAAGTGCAGCCCATTGACGACCATCAGTTTGCTGGCCAGCAGGATCTTGGCGTCAGACGGCTTGGGTTCGAACGCATGCGCGTCGGCGTCCGGACCCACCAGCGTGCTGACGGCAACCCGGTCACCACCCACCACCTTGACCAAATCACCGAGGATGCTGAACGAGGCCACCACGGGGACTGGCTCAACGGCGCGGGCGTAAGTGGTCAACAGACCACTGGCTGCAAAGGCAGACAGGGCCAACAACTTGAGGGTGGTGCGTTTCATGGAGTTCCTTGTCAGAAGTGGGGGCGCCAAACCAGCGTGCACCAAAAGACTGGTGTCTTACTGCAACTTGGTTGCGTTAGATTCTAACGCAACACAATTGCATTAATGGTGCCGACAGAACATTTCCCCCGCCAATCCAACGCTCGCATTGCTCCTGATGGGCAATTATGTTGCCTAGCGGCGGGTGATCACCTGTGCCACCGGGTAGCCGCCCATGGTGCCGCGCCCCCGGTAGCCGGTCATGCAGGTGTCGCCCATCATGCCGCCGGGGTAGCAGTCGCCGTACACCAGCTGATTGATTTGCGCGGTGGTCAGCGCCGCCGTGGGGTCGGCCGGGTTGATGTAAACCGTCACAAATGCATTGCCAACTCCGCCGGGGGCACCAGGGTGTTTGGCCGTTGGAAAGCCGTAGTAAAAGCCCTCGGAATTGGCAGCAAAACCACCCTCTGAATAGACGTTGGTGGTGTTCAGCGCAAAACTGCTCACCAGCAAACCGCCCTGGCCGTCGCTGACCGATGCGAGCTGGTAGGTGAGTGGCACGGTGATCATCGGCGGGCCGGTCATTGACTCGGTCAGCAGTCCGCTCAGGCCCGTGACGGTGCGGGTGGTCGAATTGAGTGTGAAGCTGCCGGTAAAGATGGTGTCTTGGGGCTGGGTATCGGGCTCAAAAAAAGTGGACTTGATCTGGTAGTCCGTCAGCACCTCGGCCGGGGCTGATAGCGCACTGGCACCTGCTTTGTTGCTGGCTTGCACTGTGAAGCTGTAGCCGGTGCAGTCGGTCGGGCAAGTCACCCTGATCGGCGAGGCGTTTCCGCTGCCGCTCAGGCCCACGGGGCTGGAGACCACGCTGTAGCCGGTGATGGGGCTGCCACCACTAACCGCCGGGCCAACAAAGCGGACTTCCACCGTATTGGCCACCACACCCAGACTGGCCGCCACCGCTGTGGGCACCCCCGGTGGCGTGACGGCCGCGCCACTGTCGGCCACGGTCAGAGTCTGGCTGACTTGGGCGGCGGCGTTGTAGTTGGCATCACCGGGCTGGTTGGCTGCAATGCTGCAGTTGCCCGGGGCCAGACTGGTGATCACGCCGCTGCTGGTCTGCACGGTGCAGATGGCCGGGGTCAGGCTGCTGTAAC
>NZ_JAGPBB010000031.1 GCF_018063565.1 Rhodoferax sp. | reverse complement strand
GCGCCAATGATAGTGCGGATTCCCGTGTGAAAGTAGGTCATCGTCAGGCTCCCTATGCCTTAAAACGCCCAATCCACACGATTGGGCGTTTTCTTTAGAGCTTGAAATTCTTTAAAGAAAACGCAAACGAAGACTCAGGCCAATCCCCGCGCAATGATGATTTTCTGTACATCGCTGGTGCCCTCATAAATCTGGCACACGCGCACGTCGCGGTAGATACGTTCCAGCGGAAAGTCGCTCACATAACCATAGCCACCCAGCGTTTGTAGCGCTGCGCTGCATACCTTTTCTGCCATCTCGCTGGCAAAGAGCTTGGCCATCGCGGCTTCTTTCAGACATGGTCGACCGGCATCCCGCAGGCTGGCGGCGTGCCAGATCAGTTGACGTGCCGCTTCGAGTTGGGTTGCACATTCCGCCAGTCTTAAACCCACTGCCTGGTGGTTGAAGATTGTGGTGCCAAAGCTGGTGCGGTCTTTGGCGTACGCAATGGCCTGCTCGAGTGCGCTTCGCGCCATGCCCACACTTTGCGCCGCAATGCCGATGCGGCCACCCTCCAAGCCGCCTAGCGCAATGCCGTAGCCCTGGCCTTCGGTGCCGATCAGGTTTTCGGCGGGGATGCGGCAGTTTTCAAAGTTGATTTGCGCTGTGTCGCTGCTGTGCTGGCCGAGCTTGTCCTCGAGGCGCGCCACCACATAGCCCGGAGCGTCGGTGGGAACCAGAAATGCGCTCATACCTTTTTTGCCAGCGCCTTTGTCGGTGACGGCAATCACGATCGCGACGTCACCGTTTTTGCCACTGGTAATGAACTGCTTGACGCCGTTGATGACATAACTATCGCCGTCCTTTGTAGCCGTGGTGCGCAAACCCGACGCATCGGACCCAACATGCGGCTCGGTCAGACAAAATGCGCCCAGCATTTGCCCTTGCGCCAGAGGTTCAAGCCACTGCTTCTTTTGCCCGGCGTTGCCGAACTTCATCAAAATGGCATTGACCGGACAATTGGTGACGCTGATTGCTGTGCTCGTACCTCCGTCACCGGCCGCGATCTCTTCCAAAACGAGTGCCAGTGACAGGTAGTCCAATCCAGCGCCACCAAGCTCTTCGGGCACACAAATGCCGTAACAACCCAGTGCGGCCAGGCCATGGTGGACCTCTTTGGGAAAAGTGTGGGTCTTGTCCCACTGCGGCGCATTCGGCCACAGTTCGGCTTGGGCAAAGTTGCGCACCGCTTCGCGGATCATTTCCTGGTCTTGGGTCAACAGCATGGATCTATCTCGTTAGTCAACTCGGGGGGGCAAAGCGTCAAGAACATAGCTCTTGAGCACAGGTTATCATGGGTTTAAAGCTATATATATCAGAGCATTTCGAGCGCCACGGCGGTCGCCTCGCCGCCGCCAATGCACAGCGTGGCCACGCCCTTTTTCAGACCTCGCGCCTGAAGTGCATACATTAAGGTGACCATGATGCGTGCGCCGCTGGCTCCTATCGGGTGACCCAGCGCACAGGCGCCGCCGTTGACGTTGACGATATCGTGGCTCAGGTTCAGATCGTGCATCAGCGCCATGGCCACCACGGCAAAGGCTTCGTTGACCTCCCACAGGTCAACATCCACAACAGACCAGCCGGCACGCGCGAGCACCTTGCGCACCGAACCAACTGGCGCAGTGGCGAACCAGTTCGGCTCTTGCGCATGCACTGCGTGGGCCACGATACGTGCCAGCGGCTTGCATCCCAACTCGGCGGCGGTGCTTTCGCGCATCAGCACCATGGCCGCTGCACCGTCGTTGATACTGGAGCTGCTGCCCGCCGTGATGGTGCCGTCTTTTTTGAATGCGGGTTTAAGCGTGGGGATTTTGTCAAGCTTGATGCGCCCGGGGCCTTCGTCGATGCTGATCACCTTGTCACCGCCACGCCCGCTCACTGTTACCGGAGCGATTTCGGTGGCAAAAGCTCCGGTGGCCGTGGCGTTTTGTGCGCGGCTGGCGCTGGTGATGGCAAATTGGTCCTGTTGATCGCGGGTAAAGCCAAACTTGGCGGCACAGTCTTCGCCAAAAGTTCCCATCGAGCGACCGGCCTCATAGGCGTCTTCCAGCCCGTCGAGCATCATGTGGTCAAAAATGCGGTCATGGCCGATTCGGTAGCCGCCACGGCCCTTTTGCAGCAGGTAGGGCGCGTTGGTCATGCTCTCCATGCCACCTGCCACCACCACGTTGGCGCTTCCAGCAACCAACATATCGTGACCAAACATGGCCGCACGCATGCCCGAGCCACACATCTTGCTCAAGGTCACGGCGCCAGCGCTGTTGGGCAAGCCGCCCTTATAAGCCGCCTGTCGCGCCGGTGCCTGCCCCTGGCCGGCCATCAGGCAGTTACCAAACAACACCTCGTTGACCAACTCCGGCGCAATACCGGCGCGTTCAACTGCGGCCCGGATGGCGACGCCCCCAAGGTCGTGCGCGGCCAGCGTTGAAAAGTCACCCTGAAAACTGCCCATCGGGGTGCGGGCGGCGCTAACAATCACAATTGGGTCTGACATACAGGTCTTTCTATAGAAAAGTGCCTCCAGCGCTTATTGGGTATGCGCTGAAAGCTATGAAAAATATTGTCAATTAAATCGAATCCGGCAACTCCGACTTGGCTGTATCGGGCAAAAAGCGCTTGTTCTGGTCGTAGGGAAACACATCAAACATGTGCCCCTCCAGAATCCGGTCCTTGTTTTTTTGCCAAAATGCGGCGTCCAGCAGGTTGCCATGGTGCTTCATGAATACCTCGCGAACCGCCGGGTTGCCCAGCAGGAAAGGGCCAAATGTCTCGGGGAACACGTCTTTGGGGCCAACGGTGTACCAGACCTCGCCAGACATCTCGTCTTCTTCGCAACGTGGTGCGGGCACCTTGCGGAAGATGCAGTCGGTGATGTACTCGATCTCGTCGTAGTCGTAAAACACCACCTTGCCGTGGCGGGTGATGCCAAAGTTCTTCCACAGCATGTCGCCGGGGAAGATGTTGGCGGCAATCAGGTCTTTCAGGGCGTTGCCGTATTCGATCACGCCACGCTCAAGCTGTTCACGCGCGCGCTGAGCCTCAGGGCTGGTGTTGGCCGGGTCGGCACCGCCGGCGTCAAACGCGTCCTGCAGGTAGATGTTGAGCGGAATCATGCGCCGCTCGATGTAGACGTGGCGCAGGATGACTTCGAGTTTGCCGTCGCCGTCGCGGTCGCTGATCTCAAGCTGGCTGGGGGCAAATTTCTCGATTTCGGCAATCAGCTCGTCGGTAAAGCGGTCGCGAGGAAAGGCCACACCGCTGTATTCGAGCGTGTCGGCCATGCGCCCCACACGGTCGTGCTGCTTGACCAGCAGGTATTTGCTCTTGATCTGCTCGCGCGTGGTTTCTTTGGGCGGCGGGTAAAAGTCCTTGATGACCTTGAACACGTAGGGAAAGCTGGGCAAATCAAACACCAGCATGACCATGCCCTTGATGCCCGGCGCAATGCGAAACTGGTCAGTGGAATGGCGCAGGTGGTACAAAAAGTCGCGGTAAAACAGTGTCTTGCCCTGCTTGCCCAGGCCGAGTGCGTTGTAGAGCTCGTTGCGCGGCTTGCGCGGCATCATGCTGCGCAAGAACTGCACATAGGCGCTGGGAATCTCCATATCGACCATGAAATAGGCGCGGGCAAAGCTGAACAGCACATGCATGTCGTCTTCGCCATGCAGCACCGCGTCGATACGCAGGCGGTCTTCTTCTTTGTTGTACAAAATTGGCAGGGCAAACGGCACTTCGCTAAAGCCATTGATCAACTTGCCCACCACATACGCGCCCTTGTTGCGGTAAAACAGACTGGAGAGCACCTGAAACTGGAAGTTGGCGTGCAGCTTGACCTTCTCCAGCATCGGCGCCATCACGGCGACCACGCGTGCGGTGTCGCGCGCCAGGTCTTCAAACTCGCGGTGCAGGTCAAAGTCTTGCACCAGTTGCATCAGCACTGCTTGCAGGGTGGACTCGGTGGGGTAATACGCACGGTAGGTGGGCAGCGTCTCCGACTCGCTGTTTTCGATGTATTCGGTGCTGACCGCCGGGCGGAAGAAGATAAAGCTGTTCTGAAAATAGCTGCGGTGCAGGATCTTGGTGGTGACTGAGTTGAAAAAGGTCTCGGCCAGTTCGGGCTGGTGGTGGTCGACCAGCAAGCCGATGTAGTGCAGCTTAACCTGCTGCCAGATTTCCATGGGCTGCTCGCCAGCCTTGAACTCACGTTCCAGCCGGTTCGAGCATTCGCGCACGCGCAGGTCGTAAAACTCGATGCGCTCGCGCTGGGCGCGCTGCTGGGCCGGCCAATCGGCCGTCTCAAATCGGTGCTTGGCGCGCGCCGATTCGGTGCGGAACAACTGGTAATGGCGGTTAAAGCCATCCATCATGGCTTTGGCGATATCGTAGGCCAGCCGGGAATCGAGTCGGGTGGGGAACATGGCAATCACTACCGTTAATGAGAAGCCCCATTATCGATAAACGCGGGCACCCCATGGCGCGCGGCCGAGACGGAACATCAGTCGTCGTTAGCAAGCTCCGGGTCCCAACCCGCTGCGCGCGCTTTTTGAATCGCGGCATCGTAAATCCAGTGGTGCTTCTCAGCCAGCGCAGGCGGTAGCCGGCTGGGCAAGTTGCCATAGGGCTCCCAGGCTTTGGAAACGGCATCGAGCAGCATCTGAAAATCAGCGGCACTGCGTCCGGCGAACGTGTCATTTTCTGGCAGCAGGCCAAACAGCCAGGCGTCCCGGATGGTGCGACCAATCATGGTCATGCCGCCGTTTTCTTCGTGGTCCAGACCGGCATAGGTTTGCATGGGTTGTGGCTCGGTGTAAAAGTTGAGTGGGGAGATGATCGCAGGTTCAGACGGTCATCGCGTCAAGCCGGCATACAGCAGCGGCAGTTTCTCTGGCAGACGCTCCACCTTGTCCACCACCATGTAGTTCTGCGCGCCAAAAATGCGCGACACATACTGGTCGGCACGCGGGTCCAGGCTCATGCAGTAGGTGATGATGCCGCTGCGCCTGGCTTCCTCCACCGCCTTTTTGGTGTCGTGGCGCAGGTACTGGGGGTCGCGCACATCAATGTCGGCGGGCTCGCCATCGGTGATGACCAGCAGCAGCTTCTTGGCTGAGCGTTGCGCCTTCAAGGCGGTGCTGGCGTGACGGATGGCAGCACCCATGCGGGTGGAAAGCTGGCCGGTCATGCCGGCCAGGCGGGCCTTGACCTGATCGTCGTAAGGCTGGTTGAAGTCCTTGAAACGCCAGTAATTCACATCGTGCCGGCCGTCTGAGCAAAACCCATGAATAGCAAACGGGTCGCCCACCTTACCAATCGCGTCGGCCAGCAGCACACACGCCTGGCGCGTAAGTGCCAGCACGGTGTGATCTTGCCCCGCCACCCGGTCATTGGTGGAGTGCGACAGGTCCAGCAGCACCATCACCGAGATATTGCGTGTTTTGCGCACACTGCGCATCATGAGGCGTGGGTCGGGTTGTTGCCCCATGCGCATACCGACCAGCGCGTCCAGGGCCGCGTTGAGGTCGATGTCGTCACCGTCTTCAAGCTTGCGCAGGCGCTGCACGCCTTGCGGCTGCATCGCATCCAGCAGATATTTCATGCGTGAGATGACACGTTTGTGCTCGGCCGCAATGGCGTCAATCAAGACCAGATCGCCCAACTTGACGCGCCGTTCCTGCACGGTGACCCAGGCCGGGCGCTCCAACTGGATCAAATAATCCCATTCGCCGTAATGGCTGGGTGGCACCAGGGGCTCTTTGCCTTCGGAGTCGTTGAAGGACACGCCCATGTCTTCGTAAGGGAACAGTTCCGTGGCCAGCACCCAGACTTCCTGCGCGTCGTCGCCAGCGGTCTCGACATCGATTTCGTTGGCCATCTCCATCAGGTTGACGTATTTGCGCACCTGCTGTGGCTCGTGGTAGCCCGCGGCCAATGATCGATCCAGGTCGAATGCCTCAAAGGCCCAGAAATAGCGGTTGTCGTCGCGGTAGGGCGCCCGTTGCACATCGGTGCGCGGGTGGTAAGCGGGGCCAACGTCCTTGAAACTGTGGGCCAGCGCCACACCGATGTCCCATGACACCGTGTTGTCAAACGGCTGTGCCAGCACACCCGGCAACGCCTGGGCAAACAAGGCACGCCCTTGGGCGATCCACGGATGGGCATCGGGGTAGTCGGGTTCCAGCAGGGCGCGCGCTAACCGGTTCAGGTAGTCGCCGGCCGACTGGTGCTGCGCTGCGGTGCTGGTGTGCAGGCTGCACCAAAGCTGGCGCAAGCCTGGGAACTTGGCGCAGGCCAGCACTTCCACCCGCGCGTCTTCGATGGCACCGATGAGTGCCATCTGCCAGGGGCTCAGCGCCTCGGCTGAGATTGGCTGGCGGGTATAGACCAGATGCGCTGCCGCGTGTGCGGCGCTGGCACGGTAGAGCTCCAGTGCACTCACCGTACCCTGCTGGCCCTGGGCGGCGTCAAAGGCATCGGGCAGGTGAATCAGGTAGTCTTCAATATAGGGTTGGTAGCCCTCGCGTGACTCAAAGTCGCCCGAGGTGGGACGCATGAAAAAGTCTCGCCCCCACAACGCACGCAAATACATGTTGATGCGCCGTTGCACATCCACCAGCAGGGTGCCCTTGCGCTCCTGTTGCAAAATCGCCAGCGACTCTTTGGAGTTCAGGCCAAAGTATTTGATCTGCTCCTCGTACTGGGTGCGATGCGCCTGCGCGCCCCAGTTGGCCCAGCGGCGCAAGCCCCCCAGGGTGAGCTGGCCCAACAGCACATCAATTTTGTCAAGCATCGGCCGCAAAGCGCGGGGTGCCTGGTTGACCAGTGAACTGATCACCTGCAGGTACTGTAAAAACAGTTCGCCATCGGCCAGCCGGGTTGCTGCGGTGGGTGCGGTAGCCAGCACCAGCTCAATCACCGCGCCCGAGGTTTTGGAGGCCAGCATCAGTGCCTCGGTGACCAGGTCAGGCACCACGTCTTCGCCAACCTCTTTGGCGACTTGCGGTGCAGACTCGATCCAGGCATTGACCAGGCTGGCACCCTTGCCCAGCCCGTGCAGCGCCGCAGCACCCTTGACATAGTTGTCCAGGCCGCGGGCGGAGAACACGCGGGTGGCGTCGGCCCAGGTGTGCAGCATGAGCGTGCGCGACTCGGGCTTGAGCTCATCAAGCCACTGTTGATAGTCGTCAAGATGAACGGACATGACGCCCTCCGGTTAGCTGGCCGTACGACACAGCATCAGAAAAAGGTGGCGACGGCTGCATCGAGGGCATCGCGCATGTCGGGGTCGTCGGTGATCGGGCGCACCAGTGCCACGCGGCAGGCGGCCTGCGGCGCCACGTCCTTGCGAATCAGATTGCCCGCGTAAATCAGCATGCGCGTCGAGATGCCCTCGTCCAGGCCGTGGCCCTTGAGGTTGCGGGCACGCTCGGCAATCGACACCAGTTTGCCCGCCACCTCGGACGTGACACCTGTTTCGTGGGCGACGATTTCGGTTTCAATCTCATGCGCCGGGTAGCTGAAATCGAGCGCGCCAAAACGCTGCTTGGTGGACTGCTTGAGGTCTTTCATCAGGCTTTGGTAGCCCGGGTTGTAGGAAATTACCACCTGAAAATCCGGGTGCGCATGCACCAGCTCACCCTTTTTCTCTAGTGGCAAGATGCGCCGGTTGTCGGTTAGCGGGTGAATCACCACGGTGGTGTCCTGGCGCGCCTCCACCACCTCATCCAGATAACAGATCGCACCAAAGCGTGCGGCCATAGCCAATGGCCCATCCTGCCAGCGCGTGCCTTGCGCATCGAGCAAGAAGCGCCCTACCAGGTCAGAGGCAGTCATGTCCTCGTTGCAGGCCACGGTGATCAGCGGCTTTTGCAGTTTCCAGGCCATGAATTCCACAAAACGCGTCTTGCCGCAGCCGGTGGGGCCTTTGAGCATCATCGGCATACGCACGTCATAGGCGGCATCAAACAGTTCAACCTCATCGGCCACAGGGCGGTAGTAGGGCTGACGCGTGACGCGGTAGGGTTCCAGGATGTCATTCATTTTTTGTCTCCAATCAAAGTACGCGGATTTGGTACTGCACTGGTGTTGCCGGCAGCGCCACTGTGAAAGAGGCCTGTCATCGTAAGAACGGGCGATCTTGCACAGTGGCCCCGGCGCAAAAGCTGCCGGGGCCAGTTGCGTTGCAGTGGCGTTAGACCGTCTTGCCTCTAAAGATCACCATCGAGGCACCTTGCGACTGCTTGAAGTTGTCATAACCAATCAAGCGCACATGGTTATCCGGGTTGGACTTGCGGCAGGCTTCGCATTCGGCAAGGATTTTGTCCACGTCGGTTTCGCCGAACATGGGCAGTTTCCACATGTACCAGTACGAATCCATCAAATACTGCGGCTCGGTGTGCTCGATGGCGGGGTTGAGGCCCTTGCTCACCAGGTAAGCCACTTGTTTGCGAATTTCCTCGGTGGTCATGGCCGGCAGGTAAGAAAAAGTCTCAAACTTGCGGCTCGTCGGATCGCTCACGCGGCTCTTGTAATCCATTACTTCAGACATGTTTTTTCCTTTCAGATGTTAGGGACGAGGCTTCGGTTGGATGGGTCTCACCCGCCCGAAGCGGGGTAATTACTTGTGGGCAACGTCGAGTTTGTCGACGGTGTCAAATTCGAACTTGATCTCTTTCCAGGTTTCCATGGCGATCTTGAGTTCGGGCGAGTGCTTGGCCGCGTCCATCAGCACGGTTTTGCCTTCTTTCTCAACCGCCACACCTTCGTTGCGCGCCTTGACGCAAGCCTCGACTGCCACGCGGTTGGCTGCAGCGCCGGCCGCATTGCCCCACGGGTGGCCCAAGGTACCGCCGCCAAACTGCAACACCGAGTCGTCGCCAAAGATGTTGACCAGCGCTGGCATGTGCCACACGTGAATGCCGCCCGAGGCCACCGGCATCACGCCCGGCATGGAGCCAAAGTCCTGGTCAAAGAAGATGCCACGACTGCGGTCTTCCTTGATGAACTTGTCACGCATGATGTCGATCCAGCCCAGGGTGGCTTCGCGGTCGCCTTCAAGCTTGCCCACCACGGTGCCCGAGTGCAGGTGGTCGCCACCCGACAGACGCAAGCATTTGGTCAGCACCCGGAAGTGGATGCCGTGGTGCGGGTTGCGGTCGAGCACGGCGTGCATGGCACGGTGGATGTGCAGCAGCATGCCGTTGTTGCGGCACCAGTTGGCCAACCCGGTGTTGGCGCAGAAGCCGCCGGTCAGGTAGTCATGCATGATGATGGGCGAGCCGATTTCCTTGGCGTACTCAGCGCGCTTGTACATCTCTTCGGGGGTCGGCGCGGTCACGTTGAGGTAGTGACCCTTGCGCTCACCGGTTTCGCGCTGGGCCTTTTCAATGGCTTCCTGCACAAAGTCAAAACGCTGCTTCCAGCGCATGAAGGGCTGGCTGTTGACGTTTTCATCGTCCTTGGTGAAGTCCAGACCACCACGCAGCCCCTCATAACAGGCGCGGCCGTAGTTCTTGGCCGACAGACCGAGCTTGGGCTTGATGGTGCAGCCCAGCAGCGGGCGGCCGTATTTGTTCATCATGTCGCGCTCGACCTGAATGCCATGCGGTGGGCCGCCACAGGTCTTGACGTAGGCAATCGGGAAGCGCACATCTTCCAGACGCAAAGCCCGCAAGGCCTTGAAGCCAAACACGTTGCCCACCAGCGAGGTCAACACATTGACGATGGAACCTTCTTCAAACAGGTCAATCGGGTAGGCCACGAAGGCGTAGTAGCAGGTGTCGTCACCGGGCACGTCTTCGATGCGGTAGGCGCGGCCTTTGTAGTAATCAAGGTCGGTGAGCAGATCGGTCCACACTGTGGTCCAGGTGCCGGTGGACGACTCGGCCGCCACCGCAGCGGCGCACTCTTCGCGCGAGACACCCGGCTGCGGGGTGATTTTGAAACAGGCCAGAATGTCGGTATCGTTTGGCGTGTACTCCGGGGTCCAATAGGTTTGCCGGTATTCCTTCACGCCGGCGTTGTAGGCTTTTGCCATGCTGTCTCCTTGTCGAGGTGGTAAAAAAAGGGATCGCTTATCGGCTCAAAGCGGGGCTGTTTAGCGTGGGTTGCTCTGAACTGGGACGGATTGTTGATGGCATGTTGAATAAATAAAAGTAAAATGTTTTAACGATAACGTTTAACTTTTTAAAACAATTAATCCCATGCCACTGCGCCACGCCACCTTGCACCAATTGCGCATTTTTTCGGCGGTTGCCCGTCACAGCAGCTTTGCGCGCGCCGCCGAGGCGTTGCACTTGTCGCCCCCCACCCTGTCGTTACAGGTCAAACAACTCGCTGAAACCGTGGGGGAGCCGTTGTTTGAACAAATCGGCAAGAAGATTTTTTTGACCCGGGCGGGTCAGGCCGTGGCGCAGACCTGCCAGGACATCGAGCAGCGCATGGAGCGCCTGTCGCAAGAACTGGCGGCGCTGCATGGCATCGAAAAAGGCAGCGTAAGCATCGCCATCCTGACGACGCTTAAATACACGGTTCCCAAGGTGTTGGCGGAGTTCTGTGCCGAGCATCCTGGCATTGAAGCAACGCTGTTTGTCGGTAACCGCGAGACCTTGTTGCAGCGCCTGGCAGCCAATACCGATGACCTGTACGTCATGGGCCAAGCGCCCGCACACATGGACGTGGCAAGCGAACACTTTGCCGAAAACCGTTTGGTGATGGTGGCACCCCCCGGGCACCCGCTGGCCGGGCAGCGTGAGGTGCCCGCGCAGCGGCTGGCGCAGGAGCCCTTCGTGCTGCGCGAGCCCGGTTCAGGCACGCGCCTGACGACCGAGCGGTTCTTTGGCGGGCATGGCATCACACTGAAGAACCGGCTGGAAGTCAGCAGCACCGAAGCCATCAAACAAACCGTGGCCGGTGGCTTGGGGTTGGCCGTGCTGTCGAGCACGACGGTGGTGTCTGAACTGGCGCTGGGTGAACTGGTTCAGCTCGATGTGCAGGGTTTCCCGCTCATCCGACATTGGTATGTGGTGTGCCCAGCGGGAAAAAAGCTCAGTGCCGCGGCCTCGGCATTCAAGACCTGGCTACTGCATGCGAAGCTTGGCGGTCCAGCAGCGTGAACTTGTTTGGCTTTTAGCTCAACGTCAAGAAAAACCGATTGCGTTGCCAGGTCAACCGGCGCGGCATCAAAGCGAATCCGGGCGCGGATAACGTTTGAAGGCGTTTTGAAACACCGGCATCACCTCGTCGCTGCCCTGCATGCTGACGCCAAGGTCTTTCACCAGACCGTCGGCCAGGCCATAACACCAGCCATGCACCGTCACCTTCTGGCCGCGCGCCCAGGCATCTTGCAACACATTGGTCAAGGCCACGTTGCCCACCTGCTCAATGACATTCATCTCGCACAAGGTGTCTTGCTGCTGCGCGATCGTCAGGTGGTCCAGCCGCTTGCGGTGGCGCAGCTTGACATCATGCACATGGCGCAGCCAGTTGTCGGCCAGGCCCACGCGGGTTCCTCGCAGTGCTGCGAGCACACCGCCGCAACTGTAGTGGCCCACCACCATGATGTGCTCAACCTTGAGATGGTCCACCGCAAACTGGATGACCGACAGCGCGTTGAGGTCCGAGTGCACCACCACATTGGCAATATTGCGGTGCACAAACACCTCGCCGGGGTCGAGCCCGGTGATTTCGTTGGCTGGCACGCGGCTGTCAGCACAACCAATCCACAGGTACTTTGGCGCCTGCTGCTTGGCGAGTTGGGTAAAAAAGCCGGGACGTTGCTGCTCCATGCGCGCCGCCCAGGCCCGGTTATTGTCGAAAAGGTGTTGGAGTGATGTGGATGTGGTCATGGTCATGGTGATGTGGCCGCACTGCTGGCAAACATGTCGCGCAAGATGGCCAGCGCGGGCTCGGGGTCGATGTGTTCAATCAAGCTGACCAGGCGGCTGCGATCGAACGAGCGCATCCGGTCCAACGCCACCGAGCTGCTCTGTTGTTGTAACTGAACCGACAGACGCGTCGGCCAGGGTTTGTGGGTGCTGGTGATTGGGGCCACCAGCACCGTTCCCAAATGCGCGTTCATGTCGTCAGGTGAAACCACCAAAGCTGGGCGCCGCTTGCTGATTTCTTGCCCTACCGTGGGGTCAAGGTTGACCCACCATATCTCGCCCTGGCGAGGAAAGGCTTTGCCAGCCACGGCTAGTCGTCCCAGGCTTCGGTGAGCGGCACCTCACCCCAGAGTGACTCATCTGCTGCGGCGGGCGCAGCTGCAAAAGCGGCTGCCCACCCCGCGCGGGGTGCGCGAACGGGTGTTAGCACAATGCTGTCGGCCTGCACCGTGATGCTTAGTTCAGAGGCGCGCACCAAGTGCAAGGCGTTCAACACAGCTTTGGGCAGACGCAGGCCCAGGGAGTTACCAATGGGGACAATATGGGTTTGCATGGCATGAACTGTAATTACATTGTGGTCATTATATGCAGGCCCAGCGAGGAAACCGTCGCGGTATCAACGTGAAACAGCCCAGGTTGTTCTATAGGAGCGGCGCCCTCGCCGCGAATGCGCATGCCGGTTAGCAAGTCTCGGCAAACAACTCCCGCCCAATCAGCATGCGCCGGATTTCCGAGGTGCCGGCACCAATCTCGTACAGCTTGGCGTCGCGCCACAGACGGCCCAGCGGGTACTCGTTGATGTAGCCGTTGCCACCAAAAATCTGCACGCCTTCGCCGGCCATCCAGGTTGCTTTTTCAGCGCACCACAAAATTACCGAGGCACAGTCTTTGCGCACCTGGCGCACATGCTCGGTGCCGAGCAGGTCCAGGTTCTTGGCCACCGTGTAGGCAAAGCTGCGCCCGGCTTGCAGGACGGTGTACATGTCGGCCACCTTGCCCTGGATCAGCTGGAACTCCCCAATGCTTTGGCCAAACTGCTTGCGGTCGTGGATGTAAGGCACCACGTTGTCCATCACGCTTTGCATGATGCCCAGCGGGCCGCCGGTGAGCACCGCACGTTCATAGTCCAGCCCGCTCATGAGAACCTTAGCACCCATGTTCAGGCCGCCCAGGATGTGCGACTCGGGCACCTCCACGTTTTGAAACACCAGCTCGCCAGTGTGGCTGCCGCGCATACCCAGCTTGTCAAGCTTTTGCGCAATGCTGAACCCGGGCATGCCCTTTTCAATCAGAAAAGCCGTCACGCCGCGCGCGCCTAGTTCGGGCTCGGTCTTGGCATACACCACCAGCGTGTCGGCGTCCGGGCCGTTGGTAATCCACATCTTGCTGCCGTTGAGCAGGTAGTAGCCGCCCTTGTCTTGCGCCTTGAGTTTCATGCTGATCACGTCAGACCCGGCACCAGGCTCGCTCATGGCCAGCGCGCCCACATGCTCGCCGTTGATCAGCTTGGGCAGATACTTGGCGCGCTGGGCCTCGGTGCCGTTACGCTTGATCTGGTTGACACACAGATTGCTGTGGGCACCGTAGCTCAAACCGACCGAGGCACTGGCCCGGCTGATTTCTTCCATGGCAATCATGTGTGCCAAGTAGCCCATGTTGGCGCCGCCATATTCTTCACCCACCGTGATGCCGAGCACACCCAGGCTACCCATCTTCTGCCACAAATCCATCGGGAACTGGTCGCTGCGGTCGATCTCGGCGGCGCGTGGGGCAATTTCGGCTTGGGCAAATTCACGCACGGCATCACGTAGTGCATCAATGTCTTCGCCGAGTTGAAAGTTGAGTCCGGGCAGGTTGCTCATGGGGGTGTCTCCTGGGTTTGCTTTTCAATAGGTTTTTGGCACGGGCATCAGGGTTTGCTGCATCACCGCGCAGGGGTTCTGCGTGCCTTGGGCGTCGACATGCACCAGTTCGGCGGTGGTCACAATGATGCGCCGCCCGGCCTTGACCACGCGGCCGATGGCACGCAGTTCGCCGTCGCGAAAGGCCGCCAGAAAATTGACTTTGTATTCAACGGTGGTCACTTCCATGCCGTCTGCAGCCATGGTGAGACCCGCATAGCCACCGGCAATGTCGGCCAGCGCACCCATGGCACCGCCGTGAAAGCCGTCCTGTTGTTGTGTGACCTTGTCCGAGTAAGGCAGTGCCAGTTCTACCAGCCCGGGTTCCACCCGCAGCAGGCGCACGCCCAAGTGGCGCATCATCCCTTGGCGGTCCAGGCTGTTCTGCACGCGGGTCCAGAGGACATCATGCGGAGTCATTGGAGGTTCCCGTTGCGTTATGGATAGGTTCGACAGCCGATTTTTCAATTTTTGCCAACAAGGCGCGCGCTTCGCGCTGGTGCACCTTGAGTTCGTCCAGATTCGCTTGCAGGTCTTTCATCTGGGCTTCCAGCTGCTTTTGGTGCAGCGCGATGACCAGCAAGAACTTTTCGAGTTGTGGCCCGGTGTCGCGCGGACTGTCATACATATCGATGATGTCTTTGGCCTCGGTCAGACTCAAGCCCAGGCGTTTTGCACGCAAGGTCAGTTTGAGGCGAGTGCGGTCGCGGCCACTGTAAACACGGCTGCGTCCACCGGGACCACTGCGTTCAGGTTGCAGCAACCCCATGTCTTCGTAAAAGCGCATGGCCCGAGTGGTCAAGTCGAACTCCTTGGCCAGGTCGCTGATACTGTAAGTTTGAGGCATGTTGAAGGCGATAGAGGCGCTTGACGTTGACGTTAACGTCAATATGATCGCGGATTATGGCGCACAAATTGGCGGCTCTGGTTGCCGGAGTGGTTTGCGCGGCGACTGCCTTGACTCAGCGATGGTACGGGCGCAGAGGCGGGTATGGACGGGGGGCCACGTGGGGCGCCAGAAATCGGCCCTGGCCAAACCCGCCTCGACCTCGATGTCGGCTGTCGTGCAAAGAATGAATATCGAATTTCCGTTATCCGGCCGGCAAAGCGGCTGGTCGCGGTCTATCACAACGAGAAAACAGACTTGATATTGATATCGGAATTGGTATTCGAGCACTGCGCAACCCAGACGGGAGCCAGCATGACGCCGCAAAAGAAGCGCCGACACCCCGTTGAGGCAGAATTTTCGGATCTCATCGGAAACCTTGGCATGAAATTTGCATTGACATTTTATGGCGCGTTGGTTAGATTCACGCTCCATGCACTCAAAATTTCATTTACTACCTTGAGATTCATCATGAAAAAATCATTCGTCGCCGCAGCCTGTGTGTCTTTCTGTGCTTTGACCGCCCAGGCACAAAGTTCGGTTCAACTGATGGGCCTGGTTGATGCCTATGTTGGCTCTATGCGCATGGCGGGAGAAGCCAGCAGCGTCACCAAATTGAACAGCGGCGGCATGACCACCTCCTGGTGGGGTATGGGCGGATCAGAGGATCTGGGCGGCGGGATGAAGGCGAGCTTTTTATTCACCTCGTTTTTTCAGACCGACACAGGTGCCACCGGGCGTTTTGGTGAGCAGCAGTTTTCACGCGATGCGAATGTGAGTCTGTCGGGTGGTTGGGGTGCGTTGACGCTCGGTCGCAGCAAGGCGCCCAACTTCTTGCCCACCATCCTGTTCAACCCGTTCGGCGACTCCTACACGTTCTCGCCTTTGGTGCTGCATGCGAGCGTGCCCTTAGGCCCAACCACGGCGCGTTACTGGCTGGGGACAGTGCCTGCAGATACCGGTTGGTCCAATCAAATCACTTACTCAACCCCGACCTTTGGCGGATTGAAAGGCAACCTTCACTACCAGTTGGGTGAGATTGCCGGTAGCAGCAAGCACAACATTGGTCTGAATGTCTTCTACTCGGCAGGGCCGGTGGGCCTGACCGCCTTCTGGGAGCGTGACCAGATCAGCAATCCCTTTGCGTCGGCCGCACTGAGCGACACCCGTACTGACTGGATGTTGGGTGGCACGTACGACGCTGGTGTTGTGAAAGCCTATTTGACCTATGGCGTGGCCAGCTCCGACGCTACAGGTGTGGCGGATCGCAAAACGACATCGGTCGGCGCAGCGGCACCCCTGGGTGGTGGCAAGTTGCTGGCCGGATTTGCCAGTACCAAGATTTCAGGTGGTGCCAAGCGTGACACCATGACGGTCGGTTATGACTACAACCTGTCCAAGCGCACTGACGTCTATGCCATGCTGATGCAAGACAAGATCACCTCACTGACGTCAGGCACCAGTTACGGCGTGGGTGTGCGCCACAGGTTCTAAGGCGATCAAACCCGGGCGCTGTCAGCCATTGTGCAGCGCCCGCCCCATATCACCATGGTGGCGCAGCCTGGGTTTTGAGCCTCAGGCGCAACTGTGCATAGTTGGGTAGCAGCGAGCCAACGTTAGCCCAGAAGCGTGGGCTGTGGTTCATTTCGCGTAAATGGCTCAGCTCATGGGCCACCACATAGTCGATCAGTGCCATGTCGAAATGCAGCAATCGCCAGTTCAGGCGAATCGAACCATCGCGACTGGCACTGCCCCAGCGTGTGTCGGCCCCGCTGAGGCCGAGTTTTTTCCACTGCACACCCAGCAGCGGTGCGAAGTGATCAAGCCGCTGCTGAAAAATCTGGCGCGCCTGGCGCAGCATCCAGGCCTGAACCGCATCACGAATCTGCTCGGCAGTGGCGTGGTGCGGCAAGCTGATGCATAAAACGGCACACGGCCCCGGATCCCCCTGAGCGGATAGGACAAACAAGTGCGCTGCACACAGCCGGTGCTCCGGGTCGAGTCTGATCTGCAGCGGTTGACCCAAGTAACTTAAGTGCGCACCATCACGCCAAACAATGGTGGATTGCGACCGTTGGGTTTCGCGCTGGCTGGCTTCTTGCATTTTGCGCAGAATCCAGTCAGTTTTCGTTTGGATGGCCGCATCCACATCACGCAGGGTCAGCCATGACGGCGCGCGAACGGTCAGCCCTTGAGGGCCAACGCTGAAGCCCACGCTGCGGCGACGACTGCGCTGGAACAGATACGCCACCCGTGTACCGTTGAGCGTGCTTTCACGATTGGCTTTGGGGTGTTTCAGCGGCGCACATATGCCGGGTGTGGACTGGAAGGACAGGTCTGTAAGTGCGATGGCAGGGGCAGACGATGGCGCCGTATCAAGTGATTTTTCAATAGCACCGACGCTTGCAGGAGTATGCGCTTGAGCCTGAAAAGACTCAAATAAATCGAGGGTGTAGCGCAACAGCGGCAGCATGGTGACGCGGGTTGTGGCTTAAGGGTAGGCTTCGGGGTCGATACGGCGCATTTCGGCTTCGATCCAGGCCTGCGCCTGGCGCATCAGGACCTTGGGATCCTGTCCCTGGCTGGGCATCAGGGGTCCGATGGACACCCGTACCACGCCGGGGTATTTGACAAAACCAGTCCGTGGCCAGCAGCGCGCGGTGGCCACCGCAATCGGCACCACCGGCGCGCCGGTTTCAACCGCCAGACGGGTGCCGGCCGTCTGGTACGTGCCCTCTTCACCGCGCGGGATACGCGTGCCTTCAGGGAACATCAGCACCCAGTTGCCTTGTGCCAACAGCCGGCGACCCTGCTCGATCACGTGTTTCATGGCGGCGGCGCGTGACTCACGGTCGATGTGGATCATGTCCAGCCGCGCCATCGACCAGCCAAAAAACGGAATTTTGAGCAGCTCGCGTTTGAACACAAAGGCCAGTGGGTGCGTCATCAGGGTGGGAAGCCACAGGGTCTCCAGCGCCGACTGGTGTTTGGCAAGAAGCACCGCGGCGCTGGTCTTGCCCAGCGGCAGATGTTCCATGCCTTGCACCTCCATGCGCACCCCAAGAATCCAGCGCGTACCCAGCATCACCACACGGAACCAGTTCACGGCCACCCACCAGGTGGTCGTGCGCGAGGCCACGATGGAGGTCAGCAGTACCGCCAGCGTCCAGGGAATGACAGTCACCACCATCCATACCATGTGCAACACGGACCGGATCCAGGCCATCAGCAGACCTTGCTCATGCCAGCATTTGCGCTTCGCGTGCGAGCAGAAACTCGGCAAACTCGGCCAGATCAGTGTGCACCTGGGTGTTGACCGGAAAGCTTTCCGGAAGTGCGCTGCCACGGTAGCCCAAGGACTTGCCGGTCAGCACCAAATGCGGCTCACACCCCATCGCCACCCCGGCCTGCAAGTCGCGCAGGGCGTCGCCGACGACCGGGACACCTTTAAGGCTGATGCCGTAACGCTCGGCAATCTGTTCGAACAGGCCAGATTCGGGCTTGCGGCAATGGCACGCGTCAGCCGCAGCATGGGGGCAATAAAACACCGCGTCGATGCGGCCACCGAGTGCGGCCAGTTGCTGGTGCATCTTGGTGTGCATGTCGTTGAGGTCAGACACCTCGAACAGTCCACGGCCCAGCCCGGACTGATTGGATGCCACCACCACATGCCAACCTGCGTGGTTCAAGCGGGCGATCGCCTCCAGAGCGCCGGGCAGGGCGTGCCATTCGTCGGCCGACTTGATGAATTCGGCGCTGTCCTGGTTGATGGTGCCGTCACGGTCGACGATCACCAGTTTGAGCGAGTTCATGCGTTGCCTCTGTTGGGAGATTGGGCGTTGGTGCTCAGGCGACCAGCCGCGACAGATCGGCTACCCGGTTCATCGCTTCGTGCAGTGTCTTGAGCAGACCCAGGCGGTTGAGTCGCAGATCGAGCGCCTCGGCGTTGACCATCACACCATCAAAGAACGCGTCCACCGGCTTGCGCAAACCGGCCAGCGTTTGCAGTGAGGCAGCGAAATCACCGCTGTCAAACTGGACCTGAGCGCGTGGGCTGAGCGCCTTCATGGTTTGATTGAGCGCAATTTCAGCGGGCTCGTGTAGTAACAGTTCGCTGACATGAGCATCGGCCACCGCGGCTGCATCGGCCTTTTTCAGAATGTTGCTGATACGTTTGTTGGCTGCGGCCAGCGCCGGTGCTTCAGGTAGCGCCGCAAACGCACGCACGGCAGCCAGTCGTTTGGGTATGTCACCCAGCCGCTGTGGCTGCAGCGCCAGCACTGCGTCCACCTCCAGTGCGCTGAAGCCCTGCTCGCGCAGAGAACCTGCCAGCCGGTCGTAGAAGAAATCGGTCAATGCCACACTGGCGTCCGTAATCTTGTTGCCAAAAGCCGGGAGCGCCAGCGCAATCAGGTCCCGCAGCGGCAGGGCCAGATCGCGCTCGACCAGCATACGGATCACGCCCAAAGCATGGCGGCGCAGCGCAAATGGGTCTTTGTCGCCGGTCGGCAGGTTGCCGATGCCGAACATGCCGGTCAGGGTTTCGAGCTTATCGGCCAGCGCAACCACCAGACCGACCGTGTTGCGCGGCAGTTCATCGCCAGCGAAACGCGGCTTGTAATGGTCTTCAATGGCGTGAGCGACCGTGTCGGGCAGTCCGTCGTGTCGGGCGTAATAGGCCCCCATGATGCCTTGCAGCTCCGGAAACTCGCCTACCATGTCGGTCAGCAGGTCGGTTTTTGCCAACTGGGCCGCCAGATCAGCCTGACTGACCAGGGCATCGTCGCCAAGATGGCGTGCAATGGAACCCGCAATGGCGCGCACACGCTCGGTGCGTTCACCCTGGGTGCCCAGCTTGTTGTGGTACACCACCTTGTCCAGCCCGGCCACGCGCGAGGCGAGTGATTTTTTGCGGTCCTGGTCAAAAAAGAACTTGGCGTCACTCAGGCGCGGGCGCACCACCCGCTCGTTGCCCTCGATCACAGCGCTGGGGTCGGCCGGGTTGATGTTGCTCACCACCAGAAAATGCCGGGTCAGTTTGCCATGTGTATCGAGCAGCGGAAAGTATTTTTGATTGGCCTTCATGGTCAGAATCAGGCACTCTTGCGGCACTTCAAGGAACTGGGACTCAAATGCGCAGCACAGAACATGGGGGCGTTCGACCAATGCGGTCACTTCATCCAGCAGGGCATCGTCCTGCAACACCTGATAACCCGGCCCCAGGCGCCGGGCCGCCTGCGCGAGCTGATCAACGATGTCCGCGCGGCGCTCGGCAAAACTGGCAATGACCGCGCCGTCACGCCGCAACATTGCGGCGTACTGGTCGGCGTCGGCCAGGTCGATGTCGGCCAGACTGGCTTCAAAACGGTGACCGTGGGTACGTCGTCCGGCAGTCAACCCGAGCGCCCGCACCGGCACAATGGTGCTGCCATGCAGCGCGACCAGTCCATGGGCCGGGCGTACGAAGTTGACGCTGCTCCAGCCTGGTAGTTCGCAATCGGTTTCGAGCTGGTAACTCATCATCTTGGGAATGGGCAGCCGCGCCAGAGTGGTCTCCAGTGCCTGTTGCAGGCCGATATCAAGGGTGGCGCCACCGACCAGACTGTCGTAAAACAGTGCGTCGGCCTTGCCGTCGGGTGCCTTGCGCAAGGCTGCCACGGCAAAAACCGGGTCTGATGCGTCGGCACCCAGGGCCTGCAGTTTTTTCAGCAGAGCGGGGGTGGCAAGCCCGTTGGCATCCAGCCCGACACTGACCGGCATCAGTTTTTGCTGCACCGACTTGTCGGCTGCTTTGGCGGCAACGTCGGTAATGTGGGCACCCAGCCGGCGCGGCGATGCAAAGGCGGTCACCTGCGATGTGGCAACCGCCAGGCCCAGTTGGCGCAATTGTTCGGCGAGTTGTCCAGCAAAGGCTTCGCCCAGTTTTTTCAGGGCCTTGGGTGGCAGTTCTTCAACGAACAGTTCGACGAGGAGATTTTGGGAGGTCATGGTCATTCAATTCAGGTCATCAACCGGGTTGTTGCGACGGGTGTCGCTGTCAGGCGGCTTTTTTGGACATTTGTGCGACCCATTCGCGTGGTGCCATCGGGAAACCGAGGCGCTCCCGGCTGTCAAAGTAGCTTTGTGCAACGCCTCGTGCCAGGTTGCGGATGCGGCCTATGTAGGCGGCGCGTTCGGTCACCGAGATAGCCCCGCGTGCATCCAGCAAATTGAAGCTGTGGGCACATTTGAGTACCTGCTCATAGGCAGGCAAGGCCAGTTGGGCGTCCATCAGGTGTTTGGCCTGTTTTTCATGTGCGGTGAAGGCCGTGAACAGAAAGTCAGCATCGCTGTGTTCAAAGTTATAGGTGGACTGTTCCACCTCATTTTGCTTGTAGACGTCGCCATAACTCAGTCTGCGGCCGTCCGGTCCTTCGGTCCAGGTCAGGTTATAGACATTGTCCACCCCCTGCAGATACATGGCCAGGCGCTCCAGGCCATAGGTGATTTCGCCGGTGATGGGCTTGCAGTCGATGCCACCAACCTGCTGGAAATAGGTGAACTGCGTCACTTCCATGCCGTTGAGCCAGACCTCCCATCCCAGTCCCCAGGCTCCCAGCGTCGGGTTTTCCCAGTCGTCTTCGACAAAGCGGATGTCATTCTTTTTCAGATCAAACCCAAGTGCCTCCAGGCTGCCGAGATACAGCTCCAGAATATTGCTCGGCGCGGGCTTGAGCACCACTTGGTACTGGTAGTAATGTTGCAGCCGGTTCGGGTTCTCGCCATAACGCCCGTCTTTGGGGCGGCGACTGGGTTGCACGTAAGCGCATCGCCAGGGCTCCGGGCCGAGCGCCCGCAGAAACGTGGCGGTGTGTGAGGTGCCAGCGCCAACTTCCATGTCATAAGGTTGTAATAGTGCACAGCCCTGGGCGTCCCAATACGACTGCAGTTTCAGAATGATTTGTTGGAAGGTCAGCATATTCAGTGGCAAGGGGTCGGACACGGCCCGGTTGAATGAAAAACGCGCGCGCTGCGTAAGGCCGCAATTTTACGGTCTGATGGCGATATCAGAGCGCCGCTGGGCGGGAGGTGGCTCTATGGATCGAGCCTGCCGAGTCTGAGCGTGAGGAGCCTCGTGCCCAGTATCCCCAGCGCCACCAGCCAGAGTGGCCACAAACCCCAGCGCGCGACCCACTTGGCGTAGTTGGTGTTGCCGATGTGACCTTGTACCTGAGCCGTGAGCGCCGTTTGGATGTGGGGCGGCAAGGCGTGGGTGATCTGGCCCTGCGCATCCACCACGGCACTGCGCCCGGTGTTGGTGGCGAGCACAAAGGGGCGGCCAAATTCCATGGCCCGCGCCCGGGCAATCTGCAGATGTTGGTCCATTGCCAGGTTTTGGCCAAACCAGCCCAGGTTACTGATGTTGACCAATACCGTTGGAGAGCGGTCGGCGTCCTTGAACTGGGTGGCCAGCTCTTCGCCAAACAGGTTTTCAAAACAAATGCTCACTGCCACCCGCTGCCCCTGCCAGTCAAAGCTTGGTTGTGGCAGGTCACCCCGGTTGAAGTCGCCCAGCGGGATGTGCATCAAGTCGGTGAACCAGCGGAAAAAAGGTGGGATGAATTCGCCAAAAGGCACCAGATGGTGCTTGTCATAACGCCAGGGCTCGGACTGTCCGGCCTTGAACCCCGCCACCGAGTTGGTGTAACCCAGGGCATAACTGCCCATCGGCACACCCACCAGGGCGGCTTGCCTGCCCTTGGCAAAGCGCTGCGTCAAGGCCTGCCAGTAGCCGTCTGGCAGCTGATCGGGAAGCACCGCCAGCGCTGTCTCTGGCGTGATGACCAGGTCTGCTGAACTGTTGGCCAGCTCTGTACCATACCAGGCCAGCGCGGCAGGGATGCCGCTGTGGGGCTGAAACTTTTCTTCCTGGGCAATATTGCCCTGAAGCAGTTGGACGCTGAAGGACTGGTCTGGTGCACTTACGCTGCCGGGCCACCATGCGGTCACGGCCAGCACGCCAAGCGTCAGCAGCGCAGATGTGCGTGCCTGGCCCCAGCTTGCCGAGCGCGCCAGTTGTGCCAGCAGTCCCGCCAGCAAAGCGGCTACCGCCGTGACGCCATAAACGCCGATCCAGGAAAACAGCGCTGCCAGCGGGCCATCGGTGTGGGCGTAACCAATGGCACCCCAGCCAAAACCGGTCAACCAGGTGCCACGGGCCAACTCGGCAAGCAACCAAAGTGAAGCAAAAGAGATAGCAATAAATCCTTTTCGATATTGCGTTATGGCCCTGAAGATCCATGAAATCGCGGCGTAGTACAAGGCCAGCGACCCAGCCAGCGCCAGCACCGCCAGCAGCGCCAGGCCGCCCGGCAAGCCACCGTAGGTATGCATCGACGTGTAAAGCCAGGCAAAAGTGGCACTCAGCCAGGCACTGGCAAACAACCAGCCCAGCCAGGCGGCCTGGCGCGCATCCTTGCTGGCCAATAGAAGATGGAGCAGCAGCGCCATGGCCAGCAGCTGCGCCCACCACAAGGTTTGCCCCTGTGCCACCCCGACAAAGTGAAAAAAATCAAACGGCACTGCCAGGCTGCAAGCCTGCAACAGCCCGGCCAGCAGGGCCAGCAGCATTGGCGCAACGCGCAAGCGAGTGGGTTGGGTGACAAAAAGCCGCAAACAGTCAGTCTCAGCTGGCGGTATCGGGCACCGGCGACACCTTGAACCACTTCACCGCACCACCCTTGGTGTGCAGAACAACAAAATTCAGCCCGGACAACACATAGTGTTCACCCCGCTTGGGGACATGGCCCATTTCATGGGCGATCAGTCCGCCAATAGTCTCAAACTCGTCATCCGGGTCTGAACTGTTCAACTGCACGCCAAATGCGTTCTCCACACGTTCGATCAGCGTGTCGCCACTGACGCGGTAGCTTCGGTCTGGCAGGCCAAAAATATCACCTTCGTCATCAGCGATGTCAAATTCGTCTTCGATCTCGCCAACAATCTGTTCCAGCACGTCCTCAATGGTGATCAGACCGGCCACCCGTCCGAACTCGTCAATCACGATGGCCAGATGGTTGTGGTTGCTCTGAAAATCCCGCAGCAAGTCGTTGAGTCCTTTGCTTTCCGGCACAAACACCGCCGGGCGCAGCAGGGCCCGGATATTGAGCTCAGGCGCGCGCTGCAGTTTGAGCAGGTCCTTGGCCAGCAAGATGCCGATGATGTTTTCGCGCTCACCGTCAAACACCGGAAAGCGAGAATGGGCTGTGTCGATCACACCGTGCATCATCACGTCGTACGGGTCCGAAATGTTGATCAACTCCATGCGGGTGCTTGGCACCATCACGTCCCCGGCGGTCATGTCGGCCATGCGGATCACACCTTCGAGCATTTTGCGCGAGTCGGCACCAATGATCTGGCTGCGTTCGGCATCGCCCAGCCAGTCGATCAACTCGTCGGTGGAATCCGGCCCGGGATGAATGAACTCGGCGAGTTTTTGCAAAAATGTTCGGGTGTCTTCGCGGTCGGGGCGCGTAGGGTAAGGGTCTGACACAGGCAGGCAAGCAGGACATGCGGTAGTTGATCAGCCCGCAAGGATAGCGGAAAACAGGCGCCATCGCTGCACATAGGCGGTCGGGTCGACCGGTCTACTCGGCGTTTTTGGCAGATGCGCCGCCGCTCCAGACCGCTTGCCAGCGCTGCACCGTGTCCTGAAACTGCTTGGCGTGCACCTTGAACTGGTAATTGGTTTGTGCCATGTGCTCTTCCACGATCTCGGCCAACTGTGTGTTCAGCGTGGCAGGTGTCAAACTCAGGTGGGCCTCGGACTCCGCACCGTCGCGGACAATGTGAGCACCCGCCTGACGGGCGATCCTGAGCATGGCGGCATTCTCTGACAATGCATGGACAAACATGGTCTGCACGCCACGGTTGCGAGCATGCATCACGGCGCGGTCAAACAGGCGCGCACCATAACCACGGGCGCGCACTTTGGGCAAAACCGAGACACCAAACTCAGCCACCGGGTGGCGTTGCATGTCGATGGAGAACGCCACGTGTGCCATGGCGATCAGGGTCAGCTTGCGGTTGTAAATGCCAAAAATCTCGTCGTGATCGAAGTCCAGACCGTCCACATAACGCGCGATCTGATCGTCATTGGCGCTGAACCCGAAGCGATAGTAGCGGTCCTGCGCATTGAGTGAGCGCAGATGGTCAGCGATGCGACCGCGATGGTTTTCGCCCAGGGAGCGGATCGGCACCACCACATCGGAACCCTTTGCCTTGAGCGGGTGAAACTCAAGGTTCAGGCTTTCCGTGGTGGTCGGGGGTGATGCCGACGATTCGGCATCCGCAGTGGGAAAATCTCGCATGACGCGACTATAAGGGTTTTCCCTAGTCGCAAAGCTCTAGACAGCGGGTGATCAATCTTCGGTGTCTGATTTGCGACACGTTTGGCATTGCCCGGCTTCAGTGGCCACCTGACTCGACAGTGAACGTGCTGTGGCTTGATTGGGCAAGAAACTCGGCGACCTGCTTGATGGCCTCATTCAGCTTGGCTTTGAGCGTATGGGGCGGGTTGATCACGAACATGCCGCTGGAGGGGAGACCTGGACGGATGACTTCCCCCTCATCACTGCGCTCCAGTTTGCTGGTCTTGACCGTGAGTGTGGCGTTGAGCCAGGGGCGACCCTCGCGGTTGACCAGTGTTTTGAGCTTGCGGGGCAGTTCATGTGCTTCTGGGCGCGGGATGATCGGGTACCAGACCAGGTAGGTGCCGGTGGCAAAGCGCTTGAGCGCGTCAGTCATCATGTCCAGCACCCTGGCGTAATCGGTCTTCATCTCGTAACTGGGGTCGCACAATACCAGGGCGCGTCGTGAGGGCGGAGGCAGGAACTTTTTCAGACCTTCAAACCCATCTTCCTGCATCACCGTGACCAGGCGACCCGCTTCAAGTTGCGCCACGTTGGCTCTGAGCGTTTTGGCATCAGTCGGGTGAAGCTCAAACAGACGCAGCCGATCGCGCTCGCGCAGCAGACGCTGGATGATGAAAGGCGAGCCGGGGTACACCTTGTTGCTCCCCGCCGGGTTGAAGCTGGCGACCAGATCCAGATAGTCCTGCAGTGCCGGAGCGAGCGGCCGCTCAGCCCTGGCGCCTGTGTCATCGGGACTGGAGGGCAGGTGCAAGAAACCTTGTGTGGCTTCGCCGCTGGTTTTGGCGTAGTCGCCGTCAAGCCGATAAAGGCCGGCACCCGCGTGGGTGTCGAAACAATGAATGGCGGTATCCTTTTGCACCATATGGCGCAGCACCGCGAGTAGGGTCGTGTGTTTGAGGACGTCGGCATGGTTGCCGGCGTGAAAGGCGTGGCGGTAACTGAACATTGGGGGATGTTACCCGCAGCACCGCCACATTTGTATAATACTTGGCTTCGCAGCGATTTGGTGGTTCCGCGGCGAAGTGGCTCGGTATCGTCCCAATGGGCCGTGTGCCGAGTGAAACCCTACCTAAGAGATTCCCGTCAGAGGAACGCCGATCGTAGAAAAGAGCCCTGCAAACCCTTCTTTTTAAAGAGAAATCTCATGTCAACTTTCAGCGCAAAACCCGCTGAGGTCGTGCACGAGTGGTTTGTGATTGACGCGACCGACAAGGTCCTCGGACGAGTAGCCAGCGAAGTTGCTCTCCGTTTGCGCGGCAAACACAAGGCCATTTACACGCCTCACGTCGATACCGGCGACTTCATCATCGTCACCAACGCAGCTCGCCTGCGCGTGACCGGTGCCAAGTCACTCGACAAAATGTATTACAGCCATTCCGGCTTCCCTGGTGGCATTTCCAGCACCAACTTCCGTGACATGCAAGCCAAGTTTCCCGGCCGCGCTTTGGAAAAAGCCGTCAAGGGCATGCTGCCCAAGGGGCCGCTGGGCTACGCGATGATCAAGAAGCTCAAGGTCTATGGCGGTGCTGAGCATCCGCACACGGCCCAGCAACCCAAAGTGTTGGAAATCTAAGGAGCCATCAAATGATTGGTGAATGGAACAATGGTACCGGTCGTCGCAAATCCAGCGTTGCCCGTGTTTTCCTGAAAAAGGGCTCAGGTCAGATTGTTGTCAATGGCAAAGCGATTGACAAGTTTTTTGGCCGCGCCACCTCGATCATGATCTGCAAGCAACCCCTGCTGCTGACCAATCACGCCGAGACCTTCGACGTGATGGTCAATGTGGCTGGCGGTGGCGAGTCGGGTCAAGCCGGTGCGGTGCGCCACGGTATCACCCGCGCGCTGATTGACTACGATGCCACGCTCAAGCCGCAGCTCAGCCAGGCTGGCTTTGTAACCCGCGATGCGCGTGAAGTCGAGCGTAAGAAAGTCGGTTTGCACGGTGCTCGCCGTCGCAAGCAGTTCAGCAAGCGCTAATCCTGCCGGTTACTGCCCGCCAACAACCGCCCGAATGCGAGTTCTGGCGGTTGTTTGCATTTGGAAAATCTGAAAAAGTACGATGCGACTGAGGTTGTTGATGCGACGATTGACGGTCAGCGCACCGCGCATGGCGGTGCGCAGTGCCTTGCCTTGGCCGTTTCGCTGGGTCGTACTGGCGCTGGTGGCAGGTTTTTGCGCCGCCATTGCGTTGTGGGCGTTTGAGTTTGGCAAGGATATTGCCGGCCTGGACCGGGGTAGCAAAGAGCAACTACAGTCTTTGCAGTCAGATGTGCAGATTCTGCGGGCGCAACTGGAGCTGGTGACGCAGGAGCGCAACAAGGCCCAGTCGGTTGCCAACACCGCCGACACGGTTTTGACCACGGAAAAAGTGGCGCATGAGAAGTTGCAGGCACAAAGTCGACTGCTGGAACAGGAAATTCAGCGACTCAAGGACGATCTTGGGTTTTTTGAGCAGCTGATCCCGGCGACGGGCAACGGCGGTGACAGCACGGTGTTGGCGATCCGCAGCCTGCAGGCCGAACAGCTGCAAGCGGGTGAGCTGAAATGGCAGCTGCTGGTGATTCAGGCGGTGAAAAATCCGACTGAATTCAAAGGGCAGCTGGAGGTGAGTTTTACCGGGTTGCTGAACGGCAAACCCTGGTCCGGGAGTTTGCCGGTCAGCCCGCAGGACTTCCAGATCCGGCAGTATGTTCGCCTGAGCGGGATTTACCAGATTCCACCGCAGGTGGAAGTGCGCAGCATGACCGTGAAGGTTCTGGAGGGTAAGAACGTCAAGGCGGTGCAAACCCTCAAACTGATGCCCCGGGCTTCGTGAACCGGATCCAATGTTTTTCTGACACAAGGAGTTGCCATGTTCAACAAGAAAAAGCCGCCGCCCATCAAGAGTCTGCTGGCGCATGGTTGTCAGCTCACCGGCAATTTCAATTTTGCCGATGGGCTGCGGCTCGATGGAGAAATGCACGGTGATCTGCTAGGGCAAGCTGACAAACCGAGCATTCTGGTCATCTCGGAAACTGCCCATGTGACCGGGCAAGTGCAGGCGGATCATGTCATCATCAACGGGCAGGTGGATGGGCCGGTACTGGCACGCAGTCTGCTTGAGTTGCAACCCAAGGCACGGGTCACCGGTGATGTGACCTACAAGATTCTTGAGATGCACCAAGGGGCCCTGGTGGCTGGCAGGCTGTGCCCCCTGGTTGCTGACTTGCAGGTTGAAGAAAAGCCCACACTCAAACTGGCAGCAAACAACCAGTGACACAATACCTGACCGATTTACTGTAGCATTGACCCACCCAATTTACCGGAGACTCACATGAGCGCCGTCGCACAAGATATCCAGACCGAAATGCCCGACCCCATCATTTTTACCGACAGTGCCGCTGCCAAAGTGGCCGATCTGATTGCCGAGGAAGGCAATCCTGATTTGAAGCTGCGGGTGTTTGTGCAGGGTGGCGGCTGCTCAGGGTTCCAGTACGGGTTTACCTTTGACGAAGTCACCAACGACGACGACACCACCATGACCAAGAATGGGGTGTCCTTGCTGATCGATGCCATGAGTTACCAGTATCTGGTGGGCGCCGAGATCGACTACAAGGAAGACCTGCAAGGCGCGCAGTTTGTCATCAAGAACCCCAATGCCACCACCACCTGTGGTTGTGGCTCCAGCTTTTCTGCCTGAAGCCGCGCCGGCGGCACCGCCTTCGAGGCGGTTGACGGGACTCCGGCAGGCTCAGGCGGGGTAGATGGCACCCAGAACCCTGGGTCCGGTAGCGCCTGTCACACTGGGCAGGTTGCCGGCAAGCCGCGACAGCGTCTGTTGGGCCAGCCAGGCAAACGCGGTGGCTTCGACTAGCAGTGGCGGAAGTCCAAACCGGTCAGAGCTTAGTACTGACACCTCGGGCAACAGCGACTGCAGGCGTTGCATTAAGTAGATGTTGAACGCGCCACCGCCACAGACGATCAATGATTTGCTCTCATTGGAGTAGCTGGTAAAGCTTTTGCAGCATGCGCTAGCTGTCAATTCGACCAATGTTCGTTGAATATCTTGCGGTTTGCAGCTGGCAAAAGGTGCCAGTTTGTGCTGCAGCCAGTTCACACTGAACAAGTCGCGGCCGGTACTTTTGGGGGGTGCCAGCGTGAAATACGGTTCATCGAACAAGGCTTGCAATACGTCAGGTTGACATTGGCCCCCCGCAGCCCAGGCACCTTGATCGTCGAAAGCCTGGCCGGTATGTTGCTGGCACCAATGGTCCATCAGGGCGTTGCCCGGTCCGCAGTCAAAACCAAGCACGGGGGCATTGTGGTCCGCAGGCAAAACGCTCAGATTGGCAATCCCGCCAATATTCAGCACCGACCGCTTGCTGCCTGATTGCGCGAAAACCTGCTGATGAAAAGCCGGTACCAGCGGCGCACCCTGCCCACCGGCGGCGATATCGCGGCTGCGCAGGTCAGCGACAACATCAATACCGGTCAGTTCGGCCAGCAAAGCGGGGTTGTTGAGTTGCAAGGTGTAGGCGCGTGGGTCACCGGCGATGCCCGGGTTGGCCCCGGGTCGATGCCGCACCGTCTGGCCATGGGCACCAATGGCCCGCACATCCGTGGCCTCAATGCCAATGCGTCGGGACTGGGCCAGCAAATTATGGACGACCTGCGCGTAAATGACGGCAATCTGGTTGCCCGCCAGCGCTGCGCGGTGTAACTCGTTGTCGCAGGGGCTGTTGAGGGCCAGCAGTTCGGCGCGAAACTCTGCCGCAAAGGGTGCTGAGGCGCTGGCAATGACCTGAGGTCGGCGTGACGACAGATCGACCAGCACACCATCTGCCCCGTCCAGCGAGGTGCCGGACATCAAGCCAATCAACAGTTCAGGCACAGTGCAGATTCAAGCGATGCGCGGAAGTTACTGAAATCCTGCCAGACCCAAAGTGGAGGCCGCATGCAGTTCACTGCGCACGTGGGCAGCAAGCTGCTGAAACTGCGGCATGGCAGCACCCGGTACCGGCACCGTTTCACTCTTTTGGGCCAGCGCCATCGGGTCGTGCTGCACACCGTTGACGCGTACCTCGAAGTGCAGATGTGGCCCGGTCGCCCAGCCGGTGGCACCAACGAGTCCGATGGTCTGCCCCTGCCCCACACTTTGGCCACGTTGCACCATGATCTTGCTCAGGTGCGCGTAAACCGTTTCAGTGTTGTTGCGATGCTGGATGAACACCACATTGCCATAACCGTTCTGACTTCCAGCAAACTTCACGATGCCGTCGCCCACGGTGCGCGCCGGCGTGCCGGTACTGGCGGCAAAGTCGGTGCCGAGATGCCGGCGCCACTCCCGGAGGACTGGGTGAAAACGCATGGCAAAACCACTGCTGACACGTGAGAATGCCACGGGTGAACTTAAAAAGGCGCGCTGTTTGCTTTGACCGTCGAGCGTGTAATACCCGCCCTTGAACGCCTGACCCTGGCTGTCCACGCCCGGAGGCTGGTACCACATGGCCTGAAAGGTTTTGCCGGCGTTGACAAATTCGGCACTCAGCACACGCCCGGTGCGCATCGGCTCGCCGTCGCCCTCCAGTGTTTCATACACAACGTTGAAACGGTCGTCCTTGCGCAGCGCGCGCCGGAAATCGATGTCGGTCGAAAAAATCTCGGCCAGCTGGTTGGCAATGGCGTCGGGCAACCCGGCATCATCGGTTGCGGCATACAAGGACGAGCGAATGGTGCCACTGGATAGGCGGGCGCTCGCGCTCAGGGGTGCCGTCTCCAGTCTGGAATCAAAACCATGCGGCGTACGTTCGATGATCAAGCGTTTGAACTGGCCGCTGTCGTCGGGGCTCCAGCGTGCAATGAGTGACAACAGGGCTTGCTGGCCATCGGCCTCTGCGGTCAACTGGCGCCCGCCACGACCCAGCAACAGCTGGCGTGTCAGCGTGTCATGGCGCAGAAAACTGGCTGCCTGGGCATCGTCGATGCCCAGGCGCTTGAGCAAGGTGTCCGCTGTATCGCTGTTGCGTGAGATTTCAGAGCGGAACAGGTTGAGTGGTGTCGCCGTAACGGGTGCGCTGACCAAGCTCACGTCGACGGGTTCCACCACTTGACGAACCGGCAAATCTGACACCTCGGGTGCGAGTGAGGCAAGCGCCAGTGCGCCACCACCACCACCCAGCATCAGGGCGGTCACCAGGGCGGTGACACGACGTGGATAGCGTCGCAAAAAAGAGCCCGTCTGGACCATCAAGGCCTGACCACGGCTGATCAAAAAAGTTATCAAAAAAAATCCTAGGCGTGAGTTTGTCGGCAGGGCGCAACAGTGAAACACAAAACGAATGAATTCACCCACCCGAAAGGCCGCTGAAAAACAGTTTTCGAGTATAAACCCGGCCTGCCGCGTTGCATCCATGAAAACCCTATGACTCAGTTAAAAGCCCCTGAAATTGTGTTGACCGATACCGTTCGGGAGGCGTTGGCTGTGACCCTGCGTGGGTGTGAGGAGCTGATTCCGCAGGACGACTGGGTCAAGAAGCTGGCACGCGCTGAATCTACCGGTACGCCGCTGCGCATCAAGCTTGGCCTAGATCCGACGGCGCCAGACATTCACGTGGGCCATACGGTGGTGCTCAACAAGATGCGCCAGCTGCAGAATCTGGGCCACACCGTGATTTTCTTGATTGGGGACTTCACCACCTTGATTGGGGATCCGTCTGGTCGCAACTCCACCCGACCGCCCTTGAGCCGGGAGCAGATCGACGCCAACGCACAAACCTACTATCGTCAGGCGTCGATGGTTTTGGACCCTGCCCGGACTGAAATTCGATACAACAGTGAATGGGGTGATGCGCTGGGCTCGCGCGGCATGATCCAGTTGGCGGCGCGTTACACGGTGGCGCGGATGATGGAGCGAAACGACTTTCATGACCGTTTTCATGCCGGCACGCCGATCTCGGTACACGAATTTCTTTACCCCTTGATGCAGGGTTACGACTCGGTGGCCCTTAGGAGTGACCTGGAACTGGGCGGCACCGACCAGAAGTTCAACCTGCTGGTGGGGCGGCATTTGCAGGCAGAGTATGGGCAGGAGCCGCAATGTATTTTGACCATGCCGCTGCTCGAGGGGCTCGATGGCGTCGAAAAAATGTCCAAGAGCAAGGGCAACTACATCGGTATCAGTGAAGACGCCAACACCATGTTTGCCAAGGTTTTGAGCATCTCTGACACTTTGATGTGGCGCTGGTATACCTTGCTGAGTTTTCAATCCGAAGCGCAGATTGACGCCCTCAAAGCCGAAGTGAACGCCGGACGCAACCCCAAAGACGCCAAAGTGGCGTTGGCCAAAGAGATCACGACACGGTTTCATTCTGCCGCCGCAGCCGAGGCCGCGGAACAGGATTTTGTCAACCGAAGCAAAGGCGGGATTCCGGACCAGATCGCCGAAATCAGCTTGCCTCTGGGCGACGGTGGCGTTGCGCTGGGCATCGCGGCCTTGCTCAAATCAGCCGGTCTGGCCGCCTCAAGTGGCGAGGGAAACCGGCTGATCGATGGTGGCGGTGTGCGGGTCGACTCCAGTGTCGTCACTGACAAAGGGCTCAAGCTGGGTGTGGGAACCTATGTGCTGCAAGTTGGAAAACGCAAGTTTGTCCGGGTTACTTTAGGCTGATCTCATCCCGCGCGCCCAGTCGCGTCCTCAGACGCCGCGCGCCCGATCCGTCAGAAACCTTGCCCGAAACGCGCCGAATGTCCCCCGCTCCAGCGCAGCCCGCACCTCAGCCATCAGGTTCAGGTAGTAGTGCAGGTTGTGGATGGAAGACAACATCGGGCTGAGCATCTCGCCGCAGCGTTCCAGATGGTGCAGATAGGCGCGGCTAAAACCGCCGCTGACACTGCCGTCGTGCCGGGTTTGCCCCTTGCAGGCGTAGCAACTGCAGGTGGCATCCAGCGGGCCATGGTCGGTTTTGTGCCGTGCGTTGCGGATTTTCAAGTCTCCAAACCGGGTGAACAGCGTGCCGTTGCGCGCGTTGCGCGTCGGCATGACGCAGTCAAACATGTCCACCCCTTGCGCCACCCCTTCCACCAGGTCTTCCGGCGTGCCCACACCCATCAGGTAACGCGGTTTGTGGGTGGGCAGGCGGTGCGGGCTGTGCGCCATGATGCGCAGCATCTCGTCCTTGGGCTCACCGACGCTGACACCACCCACGGCGTAACCCGGAAAGTTCATCGCCACCAGGGCTTCCAGCGACTCCTGGCGCAGGTGCTCAAACATGCCGCCTTGCACAATGCCAAACAGCGCGTTGGGGTTTTCCAGCCGCGCAAATTCATCCTGGCTGCGCTTGGCCCAGCGCAGGCTCATTTCCATGCTGCTGCGGGCTTCTCTTTCTGTGGTGATCTGACCTTTGGTCTTGGGTTCAACCGAGAGATACGGTGTGCATTCATCGAGCTGCATGACGATGTCAGAGTTCAGCGTGGTCTGGATCTGCATCGACACTTCGGGCGACATGAACAGCTTGTCACCATTCACGGGAGACGAAAAATGCACGCCCTGTTCGGTGATCTTGCGCATCGCGCCCAGGCTCCACACCTGAAAACCACCTGAGTCGGTCAAAATCGGTTTGCTCCAACGCTCAAAGCCGTGCAGGCCGCCAAAGCTCTGCATCACCTCCTGCCCTGGGCGCATCCACAGGTGAAAGGTGTTGCCCAGAATGATTTGCGCGCCCATGTCGTCCAGGCTGGCGGGGCTGACACCCTTGACCGTGCCATAGGTGCCTACCGGCATGAAGATTGGGGTTTGCACCACGCCGTGGTTCAGGGTGAGCGTGCCGCGGCGGGCGTGGCTGCCCGGGTAACCTGCCTCAGGCAAGGCGGGGTCGGTGGCGAGCAGGTCAAAGGTCAGCATGGGGTTTCCTGGGCAAATGTCGTCGGCATTGTACGAAGAGCTGCAAGCGTTGCGTTCATCCTTTACATGGCTATATCGCTTTACTTTGTGATACTCTTTACTTTTGCCTCGTGAGGAAAAATCATGCCCCCTTCTGTTGTTTCGCCTGAAATGGATGCGCTGCCCACGGTCGAGGCCGTGGTGTCAAGCAAAGGCCAGGTCACCTTGCCGGCAGCCATGCGCGCCAAACTTGGTATTGGGCCGGGTTCGCACATTCACTTTGAGCTGCGTGGGCAAGAGTTGGTGATCAAGCCTGAGTTACCGATGAGTGCTTACCGCGGCATCCTCAAGGGCTTTGACTTGGGCAATATCGAGCCCGAAAGAGAGCCCGATCGGACCTTTGAATGAACCTGGTTGATTCTTCTGGCTGGATCGAGTATCTGCGGGATACGTCCCGCGCCGACTTGTTCGCCACCGCGATCGAAGACCGCCACCATCTGCTGGTGCCCACCATTGCCTTGTTTGAAGTGCACAAGGTCTTGAGCCAAAAACTCCCCGAGTCCCTCGTCAAGCAGTGCCTGGATGTGATGCGCCTGGGTCGGGTACTGGACCTGACCGATGCGCGCGCCGTGGCGGCAGCCAAAGCCTCGCGCCAATACAACCTGGCCATGGCTGAAGCCGCCATGTACAGTATGGCCCGCGAGTTTGACGCCATGTTCTGGACCCAGAACGTGGACTATCAGGGTCTGCCGGGGGCACGCTACTGCTCAAAATGATGTCGCACGCGGTCTTGCAGCAGCTGCCGCGTGGCCTCTTCGTCGCAACCCGCCAGATGGTCGTACATCTGGCGCGCCATGGGTTGAAAAACGGCCATCACCGCCGGGTCAAAATGGCTGCCGGTGTCTTTTTCGAGAATCGCCATGGTGGCCTCGAAACTCATGGGTTCCTTGTACGGGCGTTTCGAGCACAGCGCATCAAACACATCGGCCACCGCAAAAATGCGCGCTGACAACGGGATGGCCGCCCCCTGCAGCCGCTCCGGGTAGCCGTTGCCGTTCCATTTTTCGTGGTGCGAGGCCACCACCGCCTGCGCCCCGTCGAGCCAACCCGCGCCCACCACGATGTCTTTGCCCTGGTTCACATGGGTGCGCATGACGCTCATTTCAGCATCGTCGAGCTTGCCGGGTTTGAGCAAAATGGCGTCCGGGATGCCGATTTTGCCGACATCATGCAAGAAACTGCCGGCAATTAGCGCCTGCATCTCGTCGCCCGAAATGCCGAGCTTTTCGCCGATGCCCGCTGCAATCCACGCCACCCGATAGTTGTGTGCCCCGGTATCGGAGTCGCGCTTGGCAATGGCGCGGCCCAATGCCTCCATCATGGCGATGTGCGAGTCCAGCACCTCACGCGTCTTGCGCTCGTTGTCGGCCGACAGGCGCACCACCACCGGGTACAACACCGCGCCGCACAATAGCGAGGCCAGCCCGACCATCAACGCCACTGTCATGGCGTTGGAGAGGATTTGCGTCCGTTGCCACTCGGGTACCACCCGCACGCCCTCAAAGTAGCCGGTGATGGGCAGACTCATGTTGGTGGCCGAGTCACGCAAGGGCACAAAAACACGCAACAGCCACAGGTCGCCGGGCAGGCGCAGACTTTCATACGACGCGTCGGCGTAGTTGGGCAGCCCGTGCTTGGGCAGCATCGACTCCACTTGCTCGCCCTCGTGCGTCAAGGACTCGGCGAGTTTTTGGCCCTGTGCATCGTAAATTTCTGCAATGTCAAACAGACCCCCTGAGATGGTCTTGGCGGCCAGTCGGGCATGGTCAAGCGCCTGTGGCCCGCTCAGGTGGATCGCGTCAAAGTGATGCAGCAAGCGCCCCGACTCTTCGATGGCCAGCGCGACCACGCTTTCTTCGGCACTTTCACGCGTCACCAACCAGGCCAGCGGACTGGCCAGACTGGCCAGCAACACGCTGACCATGCCGATGCGAATCGCGGTGCGTTTGTTAAAAGGATTCATAACAGGGATGCTACTTGAATCAGACCGGGCGCAAAAATCTCAAGCAGGTGGCACTGCGCGCGAGTGTCTGCGGTGCGCCTTAGCGTAGCCTTAAACCGTGCGTTGCAGCAGCATGGCATCGCCATAGCTGAAAAATCGGTAGCGCTGGGCAATGGCGTGGCGGTATAAATTCATGATGTGGTCATGCCCGGCAAACGCACTGACCAGCATCATCAGGCTGGACTTGGGCAGGTGAAAGTTGGTGATGAGCAAGTCGGCCACTTTGAACTCAAATCCCGGTGTGATGAAGATGCGCGTGTCGCCTTGCGCCACGCCACATCGGGACCAGGACTCGAGTGTGCGTACGGTGGTGGTTCCCACGGCAATGACGCGCCCGCCGCGGGCGTGGCAGTCGGCGACCGCTTGCTGGGTGGCTGCCGGGACGTCGTACCACTCGCTGTGCATCTGGTGCTCGGCCAGGTTCTCGGTCTTGACTGGCTGAAACGTGCCAGCGCCTACATGCAGTGTGACGTGCGCGCGCTGAACGCCCAGCGTGTCAAGCTGATCCAGCAGCACCTCGTCAAAGTGCAATGCAGCCGTTGGTGCTGCCACCGCGCCCGGGTGTTTGGCAAATACCGTCTGGTAACGCCAGGCGTCTTCGAGTGAGTCGGCATGGGTGATGTAAGGCGGCAGCGGCACATGGCCGTGGCGCGCCATCAGGGTGTAGGGGTCATCGCCGGCGTCGTTGGAAAGGACGAAGCGAAACAGCGCGCCCTGCGCGTCGGGCCAGCGCCCCAGCAGGGTGGCGCACGGGTGATCGTGGCAGCCAGGTGCCGGTGTCAAGGTCACCGTGGCACCCACCTCGGGTTTTTTGCTCACCCGCAGGTGCGCGGCGACCTGGTTGCCGCCCAGTACGCGCTCTACTAGCAACTCCAGCTTGCCGCCGGTGACTTTTTCGCCGTACAGGCGTGCATTCATCACCCGGGTGTCGTTGAACACCATCAGGTCGCCCGGGTGCAGCAAGGTGGGCAGCTCGCGAAAAATGCGGTCGGCTGGCGCCGCATCGGTAGCGTCGAGCAGGCGCGACGCGCTGCGCTCTAGCGCCGGGTGCTGCGCAATCAGCTCAGGCGGTAGGGTGAAATCAAAGTCGCTGAGGGTGTAGGTGCGCGCAGCGCAGGCGGATGCAGTCATGGTGCTTGAGGGGCGGACAGGCCCCGTGCCAAGTGAATTAGACGCCCATTGTCGCAGGCGGCGGGTCGGTGGCCCCGCCGGGCCTGCGTTGGAGTTATGAATACTTTATGCCTCTAGCGCTTTAGGTATAAGCGCTAGCAGCTATTCTATTCAGAGTAATTGACTCAGGGTTTGATGTAAGCGTAGCCGGCGAGTTGCAGTTTGGTCAGCCGAACCACCCCGGAGGGTGTGAAGTCCACTTCCTGAATGAACTGCTCTTTCTTGAGGTTGCGGTTTTTCAGGGTGATCTCACACACCTCAAACTTGACCCCACGGTTCTTCAGCGCTGCCACCAGCGGCTCAAACGCGGATTCGCTGCGGTCTTTCATGCCTTCCATCAAAAAATCCACGCCAAAGGCGTGTGCCACCAGGGTGATCTGCGCCGTTGGGTCGGTGTCGAGGTGATTGCGCACGTTGCGCAGCGTGGCAAGGGCTTGGCTGGCCGTGTCGTTGACGTGGTAGACCACCTTGTCTTGAGCGCAGGCGAGGGTGAGGGTCAATGTCAGCACAGCGGCAGCTGCGATTGATCGAAATTGCATGTCGGTCTCCTTTGGAATGGTTAGGCGCAAAGTATTGCACGAGCCTTGATTTTTGTCAGTGACCCGGCAAAAGAGCCGACGATCAGGTGCGACACAATGGCAACATGACCGATGCCGCACCTGCACCACCCGGCGCCCGCCCATCCGGCGGACCGCAAAAAGCCCTGGCCAAGCTCGGCTTGCTGCGCCCGATCGACCTGGCGCTGCACCTGCCGTTGCGTTATGAAGACGAGACCCGGCTGGTCAAACTGCGCGACGTGCGCGAGGGCGATGTGGCGCAGGTGGAGGGTGTGGTGCGCCACGCCGAGGTCAGGCTCGGCAGCACGCGCCAACTGCTGGTCACGCTGGACGACGGCACTGGCACTTGTTTGCTGCGCTTTTTTACTTTTTACCCGGCTATGCAAAAGGCGCTGGCCGTGGGCAGCGCGGTGCGGGTGCGAGGCGAGGTACGCGGCGGTTTTGCCGGGTTGACCATGATGCACCCAAGCGTCAAGACGGCTGGCAGCGCCTTGGCTACGGCACTCACACCGGTGTACCCGACGGTGGCGGGGTTGCCGCAAGCCTATTTGCGCAAGGCCGTGCAGGCTGGCTTGGCGCGCGCCGAGCTCAGCTCCACCATTCCTGCCGAAAACTTGAGTGAAATTGGCCTCCAGCCCCATTGGGGTCTGTATGAATCGCTATCGTTTTTACATCATCCCGCGTCGAATGTCAGCCTGGGGGCGCTCGAAGATCAGACTCATCCGGCCTGGCAAAGGCTCAAGGCTGAGGAATTGCTGGCACAGCAGATCTCGCAACTGCAGTTCAAACGGGCGCGTGCTGCCCTGCGCGCGCCGGCCATGGAGCCCGCTGGCGCAGCGCACGCTCCGTCGGCAGAGGCTGAACCAGGTTTGTACGCTCGGCTACGCGGCGCATTGCCATTTGAGCTGACCGACGCGCAGGAGCGCGTTGGCAACGAAATCACGCACGACCTGCGCCGCCCGGTGCCGATGCACCGCCTGTTGCAAGGCGATGTGGGCTCGGGCAAGACTGTGGTGGCAGCGTTGGCAGCGGCGGTGTGCATCGACGCGGGCTTGCAGTGTGCGCTGATGGCCCCCACCGAGATTCTGGCGACACAGCACTTTGCCAAGCTGGTGGGGTGGTTGCACCCGCTGGGCATCACGGTGGCGTGGCTGACTGGTAGCCAAATGGCCAAAGAGCGCCGCGAGATGTTGGCGCTGGTGGCCAGCGGCCAGGCGCAACTGGTGGTGGGCACCCATGCCATGATTCAGGACAAGGTGCAGTTCAAGAATCTGGCGCTGGCCATCATTGACGAGCAGCACCGCTTTGGCGTGGCGCAGCGCCTGGCCCTGCGCGACAAACTGGCCGGTGCGCTGGAACCGCATCTGCTGATGATGAGCGCCACCCCCATTCCGCGCACTTTGGCCATGAGTTACTACGCCGATCTTGACGTGTCGACCATCGATGAGCTGCCCCCTGGGCGCACACCCATCATCACCAAAGTGGTCAACGAGGCGCGGCGTGAGGAGGTGATCACCCGCATCCGCGCACAGATCGCGCAGGGGCGGCAAATCTACTGGGTGTGCCCCTTGATTGATGAAAGTGAAGCGCTTGACTTGCGCAACGCCACCGAAACCCACGGGCAGCTGAGTGCGGCGCTGCCGGGTGTGATGGTGGGTCTGCTGCACTCGCGCATGCCGCTGGCGGAGAAAAAGGCGGTGATGAGCCTGTTTAACGGTGGCCAGATGGGGGTGCTGGTCAGCACCACGGTGATCGAGGTGGGGGTGGATGTGCCCAATGCGTCGCTGATGGTGATTGAACACGCCGAGCGCTTTGGTCTGAGCCAGCTGCACCAGCTGCGCGGGCGGGTCGGGCGCGGGGCTGCGGCCTCGGCCTGTGTGCTGCTGTATTCCACCGGGGACGCGCCGCGCCTGGGCGAAACTGCGCGTGAGCGGCTGCGTGCCATGGCCGAGAGCAACGACGGCTTCGAGATTGCCCGGCGCGACCTGGAGATTCGCGGCCCCGGTGAGTTCATGGGCGCGCGCCAGTCGGGCGCGGCGCTGCTGCGTTTTGCCGATGTGGTGACCGACGCCGCGCTGCTGGATTGGGCAAGGCGCACCGCGCCCCGCATTCTGGATCAAACGCCCGAGCTGGCTGAAAAACACGTGCAGCGTTGGCTGGGCACCAAGGCAGAGTTTTTGAAGGCGTGAGGAGTTGGCTGGGCGCACGAACGCAAGCGTTGACGTGATTCCTTATGCCTGAGCTTGAACTCGGTCTGACAACATCAGGCCGTTGAAGCAGCTGGTACCACCAGCGTGAAGCATGCGCCCTCGCGGGTATTGGCGGCGTACAGGCGCCCATGCATGTTGTTTTCGACAATCATTTTCGACATATACAGGCCGATCCCGGTGCCCTTGCCTTCTTCTTTGGTGGTGAAGTATGGCTCAAACACTTTGTCGAGCACATCCTGTGCAATGCCGCCACCATTGTCTTCAACCGCAATCCGGATCCGAGATCCGGTGCGCTCGGCACGCAACACAATGTGGGGTGCCGGTTGCCTGGAGTCGAGCAATGCATCCTTGGCGTTGCTAAGAAGGTTCAGCACCACTTGTGAAAACTCTCCCTGCACGCCCAATAGCTCCAAATCTTCATCGCAATATAGTTCCAGTTCGATGGCATGATTCTTGAACACGCCCTCCATGATGTCCGCAGAAGCCCGCATGGCCTGCGCCAGCTTGAACGGTTCCGCATGTTTGCCGGGTTTAAAGAAATTGCGGAACTCGTCAATGGTGGACGACATTCGCTCCACCAACTGCCCGGACTTTTCCTGCATGCGGGCCATGGACTGCTCGGTCAGGGTACCCATGGCGTGTTGCATGCGAATGTTTTGCATCACCAGACTCAAAGCGTTGAGCGGCTGTCGCCACTGATGGGCAATGGCACCGATCATCTCGC
>NZ_JAGPBB010000173.1 GCF_018063565.1 Rhodoferax sp. | reverse complement strand
GTAGGTGAGCGAGGGGCCGGACGGGTGGCCGAAACATAGACCGGAAGCAGGTGTGGGGCATGGCGAAGGTCTTCAAAAAAAGTTGCCCGGCAATTGGGGCAAACCAGGGGTTGTGATTTTGCAAAAAATTATACATACAATCGCGAATGTATGTTGATTGTCCGTGACGCCGGAAATCTGTTGACCTGCACTTAACTTACCTTGACTGATCACCGCTCATGCCCCGTCGTACCAAACAGGATGCACTCGCAACCCGCCAGCAGTTGCTGGAGGCGGCGATTGCTGTGTTTGCTGAAAAAGGCGTGTCACGCACCTCGCTGCAAGACATTGCCGCCGCTGCCGGTACCACACGCGGGGCGATCTATTGGCATTTCAAGAATAAGGTCGATTTGTTCAATGCGCTGATGGAGTCGGCCATCTTGCCGATGGAGCAAGCCATGGCACAGATTGGGCACGACCCGACACAAGATCCCTTGACTGAACTGGAGCACGCTTTGCTGCAAACCATGTGCAGTGTTGCCGGTGATGCGCGCACGCGGGCGATTTTCGAGATCGCCACGTTGAAGGTGGAATATGTCGACGACACGCTGGCCATCAAGGCGCGGCATGTGCAGGCGTATGCCAATGCCATGCATGAAATGCGTCGCAGCCTGCAAGAAGCGGCGCTGCGCCGGGGCATCACCCTGTCGCTACCGGTGGATGCGGCGGCAACAGGCCTGCATGCGTTGACGGCCGGGCTGATCCACAGCTGGATGCTGGCACCTGCTGCGTTTGACCTGGTGACCGTGGCGTCAGCGGCCATTCGCAGCTTTCTGGCCGGGCTGGGGTTTGTGGCTACCGTCGAAACCAGCCGCGACAACGCCTATAGTCGGTAACCATGGTTGAAAACTCATGCGTATTGGGGATCGAGTCGTCGTGTGACGAAACTGGCGTGGCGCTGGTGGCTGTGCGCGGCGATGGCTTGCCGGTGCTGCTGGCGCATGCCTTGCACAGCCAGATCGCCATGCACCAGGCCTATGGTGGTGTGGTGCCGGAACTGGCCAGCCGTGACCACATTCGCCGTGTGTTGCCGCTGACTGAGCAGGTGCTGCAGGCGTCCGGGCGCACCCTGGCAGAAGTTGATGTAGTGGCCTTCACCCGTGGCCCGGGTCTTGCGGGTGCCCTGCTGGTAGGTGCCGGCGTGGCGTGTGGGCTGGCAGCGGCCTTGGGCAAACCCGTGCTTGGCGTGCACCATCTGGAGGGGCATTTGCTGTCGCCGTTTCTGAGTGCCGATCCACCCCAGTTTCCGTTTGTCGCGCTGCTGGTCTCTGGTGGCCACACCCAGTTGATGCGGGTCGATGGTGTGGGTGCCTACAAGCTGCTGGGCGAGACGATTGACGATGCGGCCGGTGAGGCGTTTGACAAGTCGGCCAAATTGCTCGGTCTGGCCTATCCTGGCGGGCCTGCCTTGGCCAAGCTCGCCGCGCAGGGCAATGCGCAGGCGTTCAAACTGCCGCGCCCCTTGTTGCACAGCGGCGACCTGGATTTTTCGTTCGCCGGCCTGAAGACAGCGGTGATGGTGCAGGCCAAGAAATGTGCCAGCAGCCACGCTTGTGCGATGGCTTGCCTGCCAGGGCAGGTTCTGGCTGACCTGGCAGCCTCGACGCAGGCGGCCATTGTGGAGGTATTGGTGAAAAAGTCTTTGGCCGCCCTGAAACAGACGGGCCTGCAGCGTCTGGTGGTGGCGGGTGGGGTGGGTGCCAATCACGACTTGCGCCGACAGCTCGACGCCGAATGTGTCCGTCGTGGCGTGCGGGTGCATTACCCGGAACTGGCGTTGTGCACTGACAACGGTGCCATGATCGCCATGGCCGCAGCGATGCGTTTGCAAGCCGGGCGACAACACGCCACCGAGGTTTATGCGTTTGATGTGCGGCCGCGCTGGCCACTGGATGCGATTGATGCCTAAAATGGCGTTTAGCGCTTATTACAACTATCTTTATTGCTATAAAAATGTTGAGTATCGCTGGCATTTCAGCGGCGTATTCTTGCCATCAGGGGCACCACCTGAACACTCAGCATACTGAGAAAAATCAGAACACAACCGATGATGCCAGACGGGGTCAGACGGTCGCCCATCCACATATACCCAAACAGCGCGGCAAACAGTGTTTCGCTGGAAAGCACGATGGCGGCGTCGGCGGCATGGGCATAGCGTTGCGCCACCACCTGCGCTGTAAAGGCAATGCCGACCGAGAAGACACCGGTATATAGCAGCGAGCCGGTGGCGGACTGCAGTGCTGACCAGCTGACGGGTTCCAACGCCAGCGCCCAAATCAGCGCCAACACGCCACAGACCACAAACTGCCCACCTGCCACCAGGAAAGGGGCGTCCAGCTGGTTGGCCACGCGACCGACCAATAGCACGTGAAGCGCCCAGGGCAAGCTGGAGGCAATCACCCACAGATCACCGCGCCCGATGGTCCAGCCCTGTGCGCCCGACAACAGGTAAGCACCGGCCAGGCATGCCAATGCACTGGGCCATGTAGACCAGTGGGGCCAATGGCGCCACAGCAGCCAGCCCAGCAGCGGGACCAGTGGCACATACAGCGCGGTCAGGAAAGCGGCGTTGGTGACGCTGGTGGATACGATGCCAATTTGCTGCAGGGCGGCACCGGCCAGCAACAGCACTCCCATCGACAGCACCTTGAGGCCATCGGCCGCGCGCAGTGGCTGCCCGCTGACGTTGCGGTGGTGCCACTCCCGTGGCATGAATGGCAACACCACCAGTGCGCCAATCAGGAATCGCACGCCGGTGAAGGTCATCGGTCCAAGGTGTGCCATGCCCCAGCTTTGTGCCACGAAGGCAGAGCCCCAGATCATGGCGATCAGGATCAACAACACGTTGGCTTGAATGCGGGTCATCGGCTTGCCAGTGTAGACCCGCTAAACTGCGCGCCCGTTGGGTCCTGAGTGAAAGAAGTCTCCATGCTGCTGCTTGTTCGTGTTGTCTGTGCCGGGTGTTTGCTGGCTGGCCTGTCGATGGCTGCGCTGGCACAGTCAGCCGTTGCGCCGATCCGTATTGCCCTGATTGAAGGTTTGAGCGGGCCATTTGCCAACACCGGGGAGGCGGTGATGCGCAATCTGGTGTGGGCGGTCGAACGGGTCAATGCGGCCGGTGGTGTGCCAATGTCAGCGCAGACCGGCGGCGCTCGTCCACTGCTGCTGGAGCGTTTTGACAGCAAGGGGCAGAACGAAGAGGCACTGACGGCGCTCAGGGCAGCGATCGACAGCGGTGCCCGCATCGTGATGCAGGGCAACTCGTCGGCCAACGCGCTGGCGCTGATCGATGCCATCAACAAACACAATGTGCGCGAGCCGCAAAAGCGGGTGTTGCTGCTGAATTACTCGG
>NZ_JAGPBB010000172.1 GCF_018063565.1 Rhodoferax sp. | reverse complement strand
AGGCTTATGTGCTATTTCTGGCTTTATCCCGGCTGACCCTCCAAAAGGTCTGCTGCAAGCGCGATGGAGGGATGTTTGGCAATGTGGAGCAGCGATTTGAAATCGGACAATTTGAAGTTGCGCTGGCTGATTGCAATCACCTTGCTGGTTAACGCTGCCGCACTGCTGAACCCCTTGATCGTCGAAGGCGACTCGGTCACCTACGCCGCACTCGCGCAGCACATGGCTGTACACAACAACTGGGCCGATCTGATGTTGGATGGCCGGTCTTGGCTGGACAAGCCCCACTTCCCGTTTTGGGTCACTGCGTTGTCCTTCGAGCTGTTGGGGCCGAGCAGCTTTGCCTACAGCCTGCCGGGCTTTCTGTTCCATTTGATGGGCGGTTACTTCACCTACCGCATCGCACGCTTGCTGTTTGACCGGAATACGGCGCTGCTTGCGCTGCTGGTGTTCCTGAGTGCCTACCATGTGATGTACACCTCCAGCGCCGTCAAGGCCGAGGCTTTTTTGACCGGCACCATCACCGGCGCCTGCTATTACTGGCTACGATTTGATGCCGATGCGAAGTGGAAATACCTGGTGCTGGGCGCCGCTTTCAGCGCCATGTCTGTGATGACCAAGGGCGTTTTCACACTGATCACCATCACCAGTGGGCTGGTCTGCATGTGGCTGTACCTGGGGCAGTGGCGCAAGCTGTGGAGCGCTAAATGGCTGCTGGCTGCGGTATTGACATGCCTGTTCATGGCCCCGGAGTTGATGGCGCTGTACCTGCAGTTTGATGTGAATCCGCAAAAAAACCTGTTGGGGCAAGACCAGGTTTCTGGTATCCGTTTCTTTCTATGGGACAGCCAGTTGGGCCGGTTTTTCAAATCCGGTGTCCCCAGCACCGGGGAAAGTAGCCCGCTGTACTTTGTGCATGTATTCTTGTGGGCCTTCATGCCCTGGGTGCTCGCCTTTGTGGCGGCGCTGGTGGACGGCGCCCGGCGGTTTGCCGTTGTGGACAAGCCAGAGCGCGCCAAACTGGTGTTTCTGGTGGCGGCATTCTTCACGACCTTTACCGTGTTCAGTGCCGCCGAGTTCCAGCTCGATTACTACACGGTGATTCTGTACCCGTTTGCCGCGATCTTGTGTGGCCAGTACTTGCAGCGCTGGTTGTCACAGGCTGGCGGGCGCGGACCATTGGTTGCGATGCAGGCCCTGACGACCTTGCTGATCGTTGGCTTTGCGGTTGGTATGGCGATTTATGTGGAGCGCTCTAACCTCTTGCTGATCGTGCTGGTTCCGTTGGCACTGATGCTGGCCGGTGCCATGCGTTGCGGCATCCCGCACTCCGCACGGGCGGTCGTGGTCTATCCGGTGCTTGCCGTCTGCATCCTCTATGCCTTTGTGGGGAGCATGACTTTCACGGCCCAGCAGGCCTATGGCGTTGCCTACAATGTCAGCAAACTGTTGCCGCCGAGTCCGCTACCTATCGTGATGTACCGCGTGGATGAGATTACTCCCCGTGAGTTGGCGTTGTACCGTGGCTTGCCTTGCTGTTTGGCAGCGAACGCGCCTTCGCAGTTGCCAGGCCCCGGCAGCCGCTACTTGTTGGTTATCAAGGCCGAACACATGGACGCAGTGCGCGATTTTCTGGGGAACAACAAGACTCTGGCCGAGGGGGAGTGGATTGACCACAAGACCGGTTTGTTGCCTCGCATGCTGCGCATGGCCAAGGGGGATGAGCCGCTGGAGAAATTCAGAATCGTTGAAGTGGGGGTGTAGCCTTACACGTACGCTTGGTGTGCTGCTTTCCTCAAGGGATTCTTCAAGACAAAACTGACTTCACGTTCCAACTGGTCAATGGGTCAAGGCGCTGGGACTGCGCTTGATCGGTACTGCCGGCTTAGAAAAAAGCCTGCAGCGCCCGGCCATCAAGCGCAAGCAGCTATACAAATAATAGCAATCAGCGCTTGGAAACCGCCAGTCCCGCCAGATAGACCTCCAGCGTCTGCGCCCCAACGACTTCCAGATCAAAGGCCTTCGGGTCCAGCAGCCAGTTTTGCAGCAATCCGCTGATCAGCGCGTACAAGCCGGTGGCTGCAGCGCTCGGTGTCATGCGTTTGCTGAGGTGGCCCAGTTCCATGGCACGCGCCAATAAATGCTCCATGTCGCTCAGACATTCACCGCGTGCGGCGATATGGCGCTCGCGCACCGCGGCCAGTTCATCCACATACTCAACCAGATGGATTGCAATCTCAAAGACACGGCGTACTTGCGGGTCATGCACCGTCTTCTGGAATGCGTTGGCGAAGCTCAAACGCACCTGTTCCAGCGGGTTGTCGATGGTGGTACCGGGCGGGTCTTTGAATGAAGCTTCCATCGGCAGGGTCACGCGATCCAACATCGCGTTGAACACGTCGCCCTTGTTCTGGAAATGCCAGTAAATGGCGCCACGGGTCAGGTCCGCTTCCTGGGCAATTTCCTGCAGTGACGTGCGCGACACTCCGCGACGCTGAAACACGCGTTCGGCGGCGTCCAGGATCAGGCTGCGGGTGACAAGGGCGTCTTCTTTGGTGCGGCGGGCCATGGCTAAAACGGATTCTTAGGGTCTGTCAGAATACATTCATAAGTGTATATATACTAGAGTTGAATCTCCAATTAACGAGGTTCCCCCACCTGGTTTATTTTTCTGACGGCTTTTCCGTCTGCGCCCTTATTTTTTCTAACGAAGGCTTACCCATGACCCAGTTTAGCCAGATTGCAGTGCGCACGCCTGCCTCCGTTGCTTCCTTTTCCCGGCCCCCCGGCAAGGCCGCCCTGTTGGCTACCGCGGTGGCATTGGTGCTGGCCGCCTGCGGCGCCAAGGATGGTGCGCCGGGTGGCGGCGCAGGCGGTATGCCGCCTGCAGAAGTGGGCGTCGTGACCATTGCCCCGCAGGCTGTTGCCCTGCAAAGCGAATTGCCCGGCCGTGTCAGCGCAGTGCGCGTGGCGCAAGTGCGCGCGCGGGTGAACGGCGTGGTTCTGCGCAGCCTGTTCCGCGAAGGCAGTGAAGTCAAGGCCGGCCAGGCGCTGTACCAGATCGATCCCGCCCCGTACAAAGCCGCACTGGACAGCGCACAGGCCAGCGTGGTCAAGGCGCAAGCAAATGTGGCGCAGGCCAATGCACAGGTGGAGCGCTACAAGCCGCTGGTAGAAGCCAACGCGGTCAGCAAGCAGGAATACACCGCACTGGTAACTGCACAGAAGCAGGCCGAAGCTGATGTTGCCACGACCAAAGCTGCGGCGCAAACCGCACAGATCAACGTCGATTACGCATCCGTCTACGCACCAATCTCGGGCCGCATTGGCCAGTCGCTGGTGACAGAAGGTGCTCTGGTGAGCGCGGCCGAGGCCACACAGCTAGCCGTGATTCAGCAGACCAGCACGGTCTATGTGAACTT
>NZ_JAGPBB010000030.1 GCF_018063565.1 Rhodoferax sp. | reverse complement strand
ACCGGCTCTGCACTCACCACCAACCAGCGCACCGGACTTGCGGAGTCTGCAACAGCATCCAGCACATGATCGCGAAACAACTCGGCATTGGCGAAAAACAGTGGTGCATCCCAGCGGAACAACACCAAACCGGGTATCCTGCGCGCATCCGGATAGCGCGTGATGTCGTGGTACCCCTTGACACCCTCGACCCGCCCCAATACCGCGAAATGCGGCCGCCACCCGTCCCACAAAAACTCGATGACCGCAATCACGATGGCCAGTCCAATGCCTTCGATAGCGCCTAAAACCGCAACACCCGCAGTGCAACCGATGGACAGCCAGAACTCCCAGCGCTGGATACGGTAAATCCGGCGCAAATCTTTGACCTCGATCAGCGCCAGCGCCGATGCGATCACGACGGCAGACAGTGCAGCGAGCGGCAGGTTCTTGAGCAAATCAGGTGTGATCAACAGAAGGCTCGCCACCGCCACCGCGCCGACCATACCAGCCAATTGAGTTCTCGCACCAGCCGCTTCGGCCACTGGTGTCCGCGATGCACTTGCACTCACGGGAAAACCCTGAAAGAGGCCCGCAACCAGGTTCGCCACGCCCAGCCCTATCATCTCCTGATTCGGGTCGACCGAGGTCCGTGCACGCGCAGCATACGCGCGCGACAAGACACTGGTGTCGGCAAAAGACACCAGCGCGATCGCCAATCCTCCCAGGAACACCGGCCCAATATCGTGGACAGTAATCCAGGGAAGGACGGGTGCAGGCAGCCCTGGCGGCAGCTCGCCAAGGACCTGCACCTTGGCCAGAGTGGCAAGATCGAACACAGAAACAATCACCGTGGCACCCATCACGGCCATCAGAATCCCGGGGAGCTGTTTGTAGCGCCTGAGCCACATCATCACGGCCAAGGTGCCCAAGCCGAGGGACAAGGCCATCAGGTTGGTCCTGCCGTCACTGATTGCATCCAGCAGCGCCTGATTTTTTTCCAACAACCCGTCACCCTGTACCCGGACACCCAGCAGTGCTGGCAGTTGGCTGACCAATACGGTCAGCGCGATGCCATTCATGTATCCATAACGGATGGGTTTGGACAGCAGTTCGGTCACGAAACCCAAACGAGCCCCCCCGGCGATAATGCACAGGACACCACAGACAACCGCCATCATCCCGGCCAAAGCCATGGCGCGTTGCGGCACACCTGCCGAAAGGGGCAACACAACACCCAGAATGAGTGCCGCCAGCGATGAGTCGGGTCCGAGCACCAGCACCCGACTGGGTCCGAACAGGGCATAAGCCAGCAATCCGAAAATCGTCGCATAGAGGCCAGAAACAGCGGGCAAACCCGACGCGACTGCATAGGCAATACCGACGGGAACCAGCACCGTGGTCAGAACCAGACCCGCCACAAAGTCATGGCGCAGCCATTCCATCTGATACTGGCTCAGCACGTTCACGCCCGGCAGCCACCGCATCCAGCCGACCACGGGAGTGGAGCGTACGATGCGCACCGTACCCCCGGGCTCCGGCAGAAGCGGTGAAGGTGTCACATCATTCATGAAATCTTCAGTGCCTTGAGAACCACCCCGGATCAACGGACACGCGCGGTTTTCTTGATCAATGCACCCGCAATCTCGGCAAGGGGCAGCACTTCATCGGCTGCATCATGCAAAATGGCCTCGCGGGGCATCCCAAAAACCACACACGAGGCTTCGTCCTGAACGAAGTTGTAGCTACCCGCCTCGCGCATCTCGCGCATGGCGGCAGCACCATCGTCGCCCATTCCGGTCAGCATCACCCCAATGGCGTTGGCACCAACCAAACTGGCAGCGGAGCGAAACAGAACCTCTACCGACGGTCGATGCCGGTTCACCAGTTCGCCGTCTTCCACCGACGCAACGAGACCTTGGGCACTGCGACGCAGTCGAAGGTGATACCCCCCCGGCGCGATATAGACATGCCCAGGCTGGATACGGTCACCGTCGGCCGCCTCTTTGACACTCAATGCACACAGGTCATGCAGACGAGCCGCAAAACTTGCCGTAAAGCCAGGAGGCATATGCTGGGTGATGAGCACGGGCGGAAAAGCCTCCGGCAAACGCACCAGAATTTCCCGAATGGCCTCGGTGCCACCGGTGGAGGCTCCAATGAACACCACACAGGCAGGGGCGAAACCGCTGGCGCTGGCGCGCAAGGGTGATTCGGTGGCCTGCGCGCTGCCCACACCCTCATGCAGCGCGACAACCCGGCGCTTGATGTGGGCCTTGCTCGCAATACGCAACTTCTCGACAAACTGGCTGGCCAGCAGATTCATGCCGCCCGCCAGGTCAAATCGCGGTTTGGGCAAAAAATCTACTGCCCCCAATTCCAGCGCCCGCATGGTCACGGCAGCGCCACGTTCGGTCAGCGTGGACACCATGACCACGGGTGTTGGACGCAAACGCATCAAGCGTTCCAGAAAATCCAGCCCATCCATGCGCGGCATTTCGACATCCAGCGTCACGACATCGGGGTTGAGTTCGCGGATCATGCCCCGCGCCACCAGCGGGTCGCAAGCAGTCCCAATGCACTCCATATCGGATTGGCGATTGATGATTTCCTTGAGCAGACTGCGCACCAGCGCAGAGTCATCCACCACCAAAACCCGAATCTTGTTCACAGCCCCTACCTTCAAAACAGGTCCACAGAACCACCCGAGGTCGATTTCACAACCGCAAGTACGCTGCCCTTGCGTTCTTCAACAACCAGGTTCTCTGGATGCGCATGTGCCAAGCGTTTGACCAGCGCTTTGCCTGTGACCGGGAAAAAGCAGACTTTTCGAGGGTGAATGTCCAATACGTCCTGTGAAACCACCGGAATTTTTTCAGTTGCCAGATAGTCCAGAACAAACTGGGTATTGCGCTCACCGACATTCATCGACGTGAACCCGGCCATGACCTGTGCGCCACCAAACACCTTGGCTTGCATGAACTCGCGCCGTGCGCCGGTCTTGAGCAGCTGATTGATCAACAGTTCCATGGCATAAGAGCCATAGCGGCCGCCGCCATCGCTGGCATCTCCCTCGGGTAGCATGAAATGATTCATGCCGCCGGCACGAGCTCTTGAATCCCAGATACAAGCAGCGATACACGAGCCCAACACCGTGGTGATCATCATGTCGTCCAGCGACACAAAATACTCACCTGGCAATACCTTGACGGAGTCGTACTGAAACTGCTGATCGCGAAAGAAAAAACTGGCTTCACCGGGACTGCGAGGAGCAGCCTTGAAGCGATCCAGACGCGACAACACAGTGCTGGCCGGTCGTACAGCGCGATCAACAGCGCCATTGGCCGCCGTATCCATCACCGGGTCGCTCCAGGGCCGACCTGCAACCACGATCCGGCAGACAAAGACATCTCGACCTTATCGCCGCTCATACACGGTCTTGCCTTTCAGTACAAATAGATCACGTGACTCCGTGAAATTTTCCGCATGGCCAACAAACAACAATCCGCCTGGAGACATGACGCGATGAATGCGCTCGAGCACACGACGCTGGGTCGGGTTGTCAAAGTAGATCATGACGTTTCGACAGAACACCACGTCAAACAATTTGCGAAAAGGCCAATCGTCACGGATCAGGTTGATCACCATGAATTCGATGAACTTCTTGTACTCCGGCTTGATCCGGACCATGCCCTGATTGCCCGCTTTGCCTCGCTGAAAAAAAAGCTGCAACTGCGAATCGACAACATTCTTGAGATCATCCAGGCGGTAGACCCCCTGGGCCGCCGTTGCAAGCACCTTGGAGTCAATGTCGCTCGCCACAATCGACAGATCCGCGCGTTGCCCCAAAGCCTGCAAGGATGTCATCAGTATGGAATAGGGCTCTTCGCCCGTGGAGGATGCCGCACACCAGATTCGCCAGTCTTTCCCGGTCGATTGCGACAGCAAAAAATCGCGCAGGAGCCCAAAATGATGCTGTTCCCGAAAAAACGAGGTCAGGTTAGTCGTCAGCGCGTTGATGAATTCTTGCCATTCAGCGCTTTCCGACGCCTCCAGCCAGTTCAGGTAATCACTGAAACTGTTGTGACCGGTTTCGCGCAGACGCCGGGACAGCCGGCTGTACACCATGGCGTGCTTGCCATCATGCAAACTGATGCCGGCACGGCGATAAATCAGATCCTGTACCCGTACAAAATCGGTGTCTGACCACGCAAACTCCCGACCGCGCATGTCGGAAACATCGCCGTTCTGCTGGAGTCTGGCTGCTTGAGTGACTGACATTGCATCCTTGCAGACGGTCAGCCAGCATCGCTGACCAGACCCATGTCATCCCCAGACATCAACTTTTCAATATCCAGAAGAATCAGCATGCGTTCACCCACCGAACCTAGTCCAAGCACCGCATCCGAGTCGATGACACTGTCAACCTCGGGAGCGGTCTGATAGTTTTCCGGCATCAGGCCCATCACGTCACTGACCGAATCAACCACGATGCCGACGATACGTTGACGCAGATTCAGGATGATCACCACGGTAAAGCTGTCATATTCGGCCTTGGCGCAATTGAACTTCAGCCGCATATCCACAATGGGCACAATCGTGCCCCGCAAATTGATGACCCCTTTGATGAAAGACGGGGCGTTGGCAATCCGGGTGGGCGATTCATAACCTCGGATCTCCTGAACTTTCAGGATATCGATCCCATATTCTTCACGATCGAGTCGGAAGGTCAGATATTCACGATTGGTTGCGCTCGCGGCGTCATTGCTCTTTTCCATGCCTATTGCCTTTCCATTGTCCTGATCGGGTGGCCTCAGTGCCGTGACCGGCGCACCAGTGCGCCAGTGTCAAGAATGAGTGCCACCTTGCCATCCCCCAGAATCGTGGCCCCGGACACGTTGGACACCTTCCGGTAATTGGATTCCAGATTCTTGACGACGACTTGTTGTTGACCCAGCAGTTCATCGACCAGCAGCACCACCCGGCTGCCCTCGGCCTCTATGACCACCATGATGTCGCTGACCTTCTCGGAGCCATAGCGCGGCACCTGGAAAACTTTCTCGAGCTCAATGACCGGCATGTACTCGTCGCGAACCTTGACCAGTTGCGCCCCTTGACCAACGGTACTTACCGCATCCGGCTTCACCTGGAACGACTCGACCACCGAGGACAATGGCAGGATGTACACCTCGTTGCCGACCCCGACTGACATGCCATCCATGATGGCCAGCGTGAGCGGCAAGCGCACCGACACTTTCATTCCGTAACCTTCAGTGGACTCGATATCCACCGTGCCGTTCAGCGAAGTGATGTTGCGCTTGACGACGTCCATGCCAACGCCACGCCCGGAGACGTCAGTGACCACCTCGGCAGTTGAAAATCCGGGGGCAAAGATCAGCTGCCACACCTCAGCATCGGTCATTTGGTCCGATACGTCCAGACCTCGTTCACGCGCCTTCGACAGAATCTTTTCTCTTGACATGCCTTTGCCATCATCACGCACCTCAATCACGATCGATCCACCTTGATGGGCTGCAGACAGGGTAATCGTGCCCATTTCAGGCTTGCCCGCGCGCAAACGGTCCCCGGGCATCTCGATCCCGTGATCACAACTGTTGCGTACCAGATGGGTCAGGGGATCGGTGATTTTCTCCACCAACCCTTTGTCAAGCTCAGTGGCTTCGCCCTGGGTCTGGAAGTCGACCTTTTTACCCAGCTTGCTGGCAAGGTCGCGCAGCATGCGCGGGAAGCGGCTGAACACGATGGACATTGGAATCATCCGGATCGACATCACAGACTCTTGCAGGTCCCGCGTGTTGCGGTCAAGATCAGTCAGGCCGGTGAGCAATTGCTGGTACACCGCCGGGTCAAGTCCACGGCTGTTCTGTGCCAGCATGGCCTGCGTGATCACCAGTTCACCCACCAGGTTGATCAGTTGATCCACCTTGCTGATCGCCACCCGGATGGTGGCGGCCTCAGGCTGTGCGGCTGAGGCGGCCGCAGCGGGCTTCGCCCCGGCCCGCGCCACAGCGCTTGCGGTCTCCGCGACCATGGCGGCCACCACAGGCGCCTCAGGTGCTGCCCGGGTCCCCGGAGCGCCCGGTGCGCCATCAAAAAAACCGAACCCTGCCGCCGCCTCAGCCCCTGATGGTGCAGCCGCAGCCGCTGGCACCGGTGCAGGCGTGGCAGCCGGCAAAGCCGGCACTTCATCTGCCTCTTCCTGGATCAACACCTGCTCACGTGACACATGAAAGGCAAACAGATCCAACAGATCCTCGTTGGTCGAGGTCGTCTCGACAAAAAACTCCCGCCTGCTGGCATCATTGCACGGCAAACTCTTGATCTGCCCCAAACCCGGAATATCCCGAAAAAGCTCCTGAATGGCGTTGCCCTCTTCAGCATGCACCACCTTGCTGATCGTGATGTTGAGTCGCCTGGGACCGCTGGAAACCGACTTTTCAACAGGGCCAGACGGTGCGACAGGAACCACTGCCGCAGCGGGCGGTGCGACCACCGCTGGCGTGGCGGGCTGCGCGGGTGCCTTGGCAACCGCTGCAACGGCTTCCCCCGCGACAATGGCGCGAATCCGCTGTACCAGATCAGCCGTCGGCAACGCCGTGCCTTCGCCGCCGGCCTGGTGCCGGGCCAACAGGCTGCGAGAGGCGTCGGCGGACTCCAGCAACACATCCACCATCACCGAAGTGGGTTGCAGTTCGTGACGGCGCAAGCGGTCAAGCAACGACTCCATCTGGTGGGTCAACTCGGCGACATCCGAAAAACCGAAGGTGGCCGCACCGCCCTTGACCGAGTGTGCACAACGAAAAATCCCGTTGAGCTCTTCGTCGTCTGCGGTCTGCAAATTCAAGTTGAGCAGCATCTGCTCCATCAAGTCCAGGTTTTCGCCAGCCTCTTCAAAGAAGATCTGATAAAACTGACTTAAATCAAAATCTGCCCCAGAGCCACCCGTCTCATGATGTACTTCAGCCATATAAATCTCCTGCTTGCTATCGGGCGTTCAAACGTCCAAATGTGTCTTACTTGATAACTTTCTTGATGACTTCTATCAACCGTTCCGGATCAAAGGGTTTGACGAGCCATCCCGTAGCGCCTGCAGCCCGCCCCGCCTGCTTCATCAAATCGCTGGATTCAGTGGTCAACATCAGGATCGGGACCGCCTTGAACTGAGGACTTTCACGCAAGCGGCGTGTCAAACCCAACCCGTCAAGCCGGGGCATATTCTGATCGGTCAGCACCAAATCAAAATTCTGGGTTTGCGCTTTTTCGATGGCATCGACGCCATCCACAGCCTCCACAACCTGATAGCCAGCGCCAACCAGCGTGAATGACACCATCTTGCGCATCGACGGAGAATCATCAACCGTGAGTATTACTGGCATGAACAAGCTCCGACAATTTCAAATACCGACCTAAACATCAAAACAACTCAACCGATCCGGCCTGCATTTCATCCTGCGTCACCGGGTTTGGCCGATCCGGAACATCTTCGACAAACGGCACAGCCTCACCGTCATCCTGACCCATCGCGTCAGCAGCCAGACGGTAGGCACATCCTTGCAGAACTTTGGAGGTGTGCACGATCAATTGTGATGCCATGTCCTGAAACTGCAATTCCGTGACGGCCGAGTGCAGCGCACGACGCACGCTTTGCAGGTCCTCCAGATCCGCGAGCGCCGGGGAAGCGAGGTTCTTACTCGCCGTCTCGAAACGTTGCATCAATTTTTCCATGGCATGGACCAGCAGACCGTCCAACCGATTCAAGTCATGCACAACAACCAGCAGTGAATCCTGAACTTCTGCGACTAACATGACAGGCAACTTGACCGTTGGCGTTGAAAATGTCGGCTCAGGAGGCATTTGGGTTCCACTCTCAGCTAAATTCATCGCAAAGCAAAGCACTTTGGTACTGCAAACAATCATAGCGCCAATCATGACAGACCGACAGGAAACACCAGCTCGTTTGTGCATTTTGCACCTTGAGGACTCTGAGCAGGACCACTGGCTCGTCAAGCGCGAGCTGGGCAAGCTGCATGAAACACTGCATCTGCAGCGCGTTGAAACGCTGGATGGCTTCGCTGACGCGCTCAACGGCCAGACTTTCCAGTTGATTCTTGCGGACTACCGACTCGCCGGGTTCACCGCACTGGACGCCTGGACACTGATGCAAAAAAGCGGGGTGCGCGTACCATTTGTGCTGCTTTCCGGTGCGATTGGCGAGACCGCTGCCGTTGAAGCCATCAAAGCGGGGATTGCCGACTACCTGCCCAAATCAGATCTGGGCAAACTCCGGCACGTGGTGCAACGTGCCATCGAAATGCACAAGGTGATTCTGTCCAAGGAGCAAGCCGACCACGAACTGTTGCTCTCGGAGAACCGATTGGCCCGTCTGGCCGAACACCTGCAAGACACGATTGAACAGGAGCGCGCGGCCATTGCTCGAGAGATTCATGACGACATCGGAGGGTCACTGGCCGCGATCCGCTTCGATCTATCGTGGATCGCCCGGCATAACCCGGACGCAGAAACCCAATCGCACGTGACCTCAGCCACCTCGATGCTGCAGCATGCCATACAAGCCAGCCAGCGCATCATGCGAAATCTGCGCCCCGCGATTCTTGACCAAGGGCTGGCGGCTGCGCTCAGCTGGCTGGTGGAGGATTTCATGCGCCGGACCCGCCTGGAAGCCAGTTTGAATTCACCGGTCAACCTCGATCATCTGAGCAAGGCTGTCCAACTGGTGGCCTATCGCACCGCACAGGAGGCGTTGACCAATATCTCCAAACATGCCCAATGCAGCAAAGTGAAGGTGGATGTCTCCAGTGACGATCAGGTACTGACCCTGGAAGTGGCTGACAATGGCAAAGGTGCATCCGCCCTTGACCTGGCAAAAGCGCAGAGTTTTGGCATTCGGGGCCTGAAAGAGCGCGCCAAAACCGTGGGTGGCTGGCTCGATGTCAGTTCCCGCTTTGGAGCTGGCCTGGCCATCACGCTCACCATTCCCTTGACCGACGCCGCAGACCCACTACAGGAGCACTCACCCGATGATCAAAGTAATTTTGTGTGACGACCATGCCATGATCCGCCGCGGCATTCGTGACACCTTGGCTGAAGCGGTCGATATTCAGGTCACTGCGGAGACGGGCAGCTACGCCGAGGTACGCGAAGCCATCCGCACCCATCCCTGCGATGTGTTGTTGCTCGATATCAACTTACCCGGGCGCGGCGGACTCGAAGTGCTGGCCAGCCTGCATGAGAGTGACTCCCCGATCAAGGTCCTGATGGTGTCGATGTACCCTGAAGACCAGTACGCCATACGATGTCTCAAGGCTGGCGCTCAGGGCTACCTGAACAAGGCGGGTGACCCTGCCGACCTCATCACCGCCGTCCGCACCGTGGCGCAGGGGCGCAAGTACGTCACCGCCGGTGTGGCTCAAATGCTGGTCGACAACCTCAGCGCCCCGGAAAGCACCAGTCTGCATGCCAGCTTGTCAGAACGGGAGCTGCAGACCCTGCTCAAGATTGCGTCTGGCAAACGCCTGTCTGACATCGCCCAAGAGCTGATGCTCAGCCCCAAAACCGTGAGTGTCTACCGTTCCCGGGTGCTTGAGAAGCTCAAGCTGACCAACAATTCGGAGCTGACCGTGTACGCCATTCGCAACGGTCTGGTATAGCGGAGTCAATTGACAGAAAAAATATCGATGGCACGTGTCATCAAGGCGAGAAACGGTTCGTCCAGCATCGGCAGGGTCACCGCCATACCGACCAGGCCGACTGTCAGGGTGATCGGGAAACCAATCGCATAGATGTTCATCTGGGGGGCCACCCGCGAAACAATGCCCAAGGCCATATTGGCGAACATCAACATCCCCACCAAGGGCAGTGCGATCCACAAACCACTGGCGAACAGGTCGACCCCCAGCTCAAGAATCTTCATGCTCTTGAGCGCCTCCAGAAAGTTCTGGTCAACCGGAAACGCGCTGAAACTCTTGATGACCGCCATCAACAACAACAAATGCCCGTTCATCACGATAAACATGAAAGTGGCCATTTGGCCAAAAAACCGCGCCACTGCGCTCGACTGTGTGTTCATGGATGGATCAAAGAACGATGCAAAACTCAGACCCATCTGGAATCCGATCACCTCGCCACCCAACTCAACCGCAGCAAAAACCACCCGAACCACAAACCCGATCGCCAGACCAACCGCCACCTGCTGAAAAACTGCGCCCAAGGCGTCCGCGCCGGTGATGCTGATGGTCGGTTGTGTACCCAGGAAAGGCTGGGCTGCCACCGCCACGAACAGCGCCAGCCCGATGCGCGCGCGAATGGGAAATGCCCGCGAAGAAAACACCGGGGCTGCGGTGAACAGCGCCAGCACACGTAAAAAGGGCCAGATCACGGGTGACAACCAGGTCACCAACTGTGCTTCGGTGAAGGTAATCACCGTGCCACCAATTTACATGACCGAGGCAGGAATGGCCTCGATGGTTCGACGGACATATTCAACCAGGGTGGCCAGCATCCACGGCCCGGCCAATGCGAACACCGCCATGGCGGCAATCAGTTTGGGCACAAACGCCAGCGTCGCCTCATTGATCTGGGTCACTGCCTGGAACAAACTCACCACCAGGCCGACGACCAGCACCGTGCCCAAAACGGGTGTCGAAATCATCAGCATCATCCACAGCGCGTCCTGGCCGATCGTCAAAACCAATTGCGAATTCATGCGTTCTCCTCAGGTGAAAAAACTGGCGGCCAACGAACCCATCAACAGGTTCCAGCCATCGGCGAGCACAAAGATCATCAACTTGAAAGGCAAGGCCACCAGCACCGGGGACAACATCATCATGCCCAGCGACATCAAGACACTGGCGACCACAATATCAATCACCAGAAACGGGATGAAGATCATGAAACCAATCTGAAAGGCCGACTTGAGCTCACTCGTGACAAACGCCGGAATCAGCACCCGCATGGGCGCGCTGTCGGCTGTGGTGGCGATGTCCAGTTTGGCCAGTTTCACAAAAAGGGCCAGATCGGACTGCCTGGTTTGCTTGCTCATGAAGGCCCGCATGGGAGCCTCGGCCCGCTGCAAGGCCTGCTCGAACGGCAAGCTATTGTTGTTGTACGGGACATAGGCGTCTTCATACACCCGGTCCAGCGTTGGCCCCATGACAAACAGCGTCAAAAACAGGGACAGGCCCACAATGACCTGATTGGGTGGCACCGATTGGGTACCTAGCGCCTGCCGCAACAAGGACAGGACGATCACAATGCGGGTAAAGCCGGTCATCATCAACAAGATCGCCGGCAGAAACGACAAGGCGGTGAAAAAAAGCAGGGTCTGAACCGGGACTGAAAAGCTCATGCCCGAGGCACCCGTGCCCATCAACAGCGGCAACTGCGCGTTGCCCTGCGCCAACACCACCACCGGTGCCAGCAACACACCAGCGCTGCCCCATCGCCGGAAGTTGCCCCAACTCATAAAGGTTCAACCGGCACCAGAGACGGACTCGAAGGCTGGATCAAAGGCACAGGGGCCGTATGCAAACAGGTGATGGACTGCCCTGTCACCCCCAGCGTCAGCCAGGTACGGGAACCTTCTGGCCCTACCTCAACGGTGACCACCCGCTGATGGGGTCCCACCCCGACGGCAGAGACAATGCGGATGGGGGTTCCACCCTGGCCAGCCACCACCCCCAAGCGACGCTGCAGCCACTTGAGCCCAACCGGGATCAGCGCCAAAAACAGAACAAAAAAACCAATCACCCACCAGGTTTGCGACATATCCACTCAGCCCTTGCTGACCCGGCGCAGGCGCTCAGAAGGAGTCACCACATCGGTCAGGCGAATACCGAACTTGTCATTCACCACAACCACTTCACCTTGCGCAATCAGATACCCGTTCACTAGAACATCCATGGGTTCACCCGCAAGGGCGTCAAGCTCAACCACCGAACCCTGCCCGAGCTGGAGAATGTGTTTGATCGGGACCTTGGTGCGCCCCAGTTCCACCGACAACAGCACGGGGATATCCAGCACCCGGTTGATGTCATTGATCTGAGCATCACTCGCACCACCGCCCGACGCAAATGATCGGTTCGTATCACCAGTCAGCACACCACCAGGCTCCACCCCACCGGCGGGCTCTGCACTTTTTTGCTCCAACAAGGCCTCAGCCCAGTCGGCCAAGCCATCGTCTTCGGCGGGCTTGTCGTCATTTGCCATGTCGTTCACCTTTCCAGTTGAGGTCATTGCCACGCAGGCATCGCTCGATTTTCAATGCATATTTGGCATTATGTGTACCGTACTGGCACTCAAATATGGGCACACCGTCGACCGTGGCCTGAACACGCGGCTGCCGGTCGAGTTCAATGAAGTCACCTGGTTTCATCGCCAGCAATTGTTCAATGGTGGCGTCGGCATGGGCCAGCTCGGCCACCAGAACCACTTCAGCCGCCTGAATTTCCTGGGTCAGCACGTTCACCCATCGCCGATCCACCTCGATGGAGTCGCCTTGGGTGGACGAGTACAACACATCACGAATCGGCTCCAGTGTGGCATAAGGGAAACAAAAGTGGATAGCGCCGGTGATTTCGCCAATTTCCAGCTGAAACGAGGTGGACACCACGATCTCGCTGGGTGTTGCAATGTTGGCAAACTGGGGCTGCATCTCGGAGCGCTGGTAATCCAGCTCCAGCGGATAGATGCCCACCCAGGCTTTCTTGTACTCATCGGTGATCACATCCACCATGCGATTGATCACACGCTGCTCGGTGGCCGAAAAATCACGCCCTTCGATGCGGGTCTGGAACTTGCCAATGCCGCCGTAGAGGGACTCGATGACACCAAACACCAGTGCCGGCTCACACACCACCAAGCCGCTGCCGCGCAGTGGCCGGATCGCCACGATGTTGAAGTTGGTTGGCACAGCCAGTTCCCGCAGGAAAGCGCTGTAGCGCTGAACCGTCACCGGTCCAACCGAAATCTCAGGGCTGCGACGGATGAAATTGAATAACCCGACCCGCAAATTACGCGCAAATCGTTCATTGACGATCTCCATCGTCGGCATACGGCCACGAACGATGCGCTCCTGACTGGAGATGTTGTAAGCACGTACCTCACCACTCTCGGCAACTTCTTCGGTCAGTTTTTGACTCTCACCCGTGACACCCTCAAGCAGGGCATCAACCTCTTCCTGGGATAAGAAAGACTCGCTCATGGCAATCGGATCAGACGCTCACTGAACGATCAGGCTCGAAAACAGTACCCCTAGCACCGGGAACTGCTTGACGACTTTTTTCTTGGCCTTCTTCTTGTCCGCCGTGGCCTCCTCCTCTTCGGCGCCACCGCCAAACGGCACCGACGTCTCGCGAAGAATGTCTTCAATGAGCTTTTGCTTGCCCTCGGCGGAAAGCAGCTCATCAGCGGTACGCTGCGACAGCAGCATCAGCACCCCGCTACGGATGGTGGGCATATAGGCTTTGACCGAGTCGGCAGCAGCAGCGTCACGCACCTCCAGCGTGATACCCACCTGCGCCACCCGCTCCCCGCCCGGATCGGCCAGGTTGAGCACCATGTTGTCCATGGGCAAGTACACCGGTGGCGCCTTGGCTTTGCCGTGATCGTCGGCGGCCGGAGTCGTGGCCGCCGCATGATCACCACCCTCTTCCGCAGCTGCAGCCGCTGCGGCTCGTTGTTTGCTGATATACAGGAAGGCACCGCCGCCCGCCAGAACCACCAGCAATACAGCAGCCACAATGATGATCAACATCTTCTTGCTTTTTGGCGCGGGTTTGGCAGCAGCTTCGGCCTCTTCAGGTTTGGTGGCCACGGTCTTTCCTTGGGTAAGTTAATCTGAGGGCATTATTGAGCATTCCAGCGCGATCAGCCGTTGAATCAGCCACGGAAAAACACCGCGTCAGTCCGCTTACCGAGTCTACCGTCAGACAAAGACGTCCAACGAACGTCCAACCGACAGATTTGCGTTGCGGCTGACCACCCCGCCAACGACCGGCTCCGCCTGGTTTGCCACCAGCTTGGCCTGCTGCCTGGACTGACGCCCGTCATCTGGAGCGTCCCGACGGCCAGACGAACCAATGGTCATACCTGCCAGTTGCAAACCCTGGCTTGATAAAAGCTCACGCAGCTGCGCATTGGCGGCCTCCAGCGCCCGGCGAATGTCGGGTTGATCGGTTCGGAAATCGACCAAAGCCTGATCACCCTGCAAAGAAATGCTGACCTCGACCACTTCCTCGCCCAGTCCTTCGAGCGTCAATTCAGCATTTTGCACACCGTGCGTCACCCAGTAGCTGACGGTTTCGGCAATGGCCGTGTCTGGCACCGCGGCCGCAGACGCTTCGATCTGGTAAGGTGCATCCGCTCGTGCACTCACCCCGGCCGTGGCGCCCATCGCGACATCAAAACCGGTGCCCGAACGACCACCCGCGAGCTTGCTGCCCGATCTGTCCCAAGCACGCACCATGCCATCACCCACCACCCCGGCAACCAGGGATGGGTTCACATCGGCGGCGACCTGGAGCTGCGGCACGGTCAGCGCGACACGCGACTCCCTGGTTTCAGTCGCCTGGTTGGGGTTCAGCATTGAAACCGATCTGACCCCTGCGGGGTGCGTTGCATGACGCACATCGGTCGACGTTGCCACACCTGCTGCGGGTACACCGGCCTGAAGTTCCAGAGTGCCAGCTGTCCCGGAGCCAGTAACTTGAGCCTGGGAATCAGCCGCCACCCATGCCGTGGCAACGGTCATTGCCGCCCGAGCCGTTTGCGGCCGGACCGACTCTGTCGCCACCCCAGCCTGCGCTGCCACGATCACGGCCTCGGCAGAAGCTGGTGCGACTGCCAGCGACGCAGCCCCACCCGCCTGGGTCGTCACCAGTACGTCAAGCTGCACTGATTGGGCGAGCTGCACTGGCTGGGCGAGCTGCACTGGCTGGGCAAGCTGCACTGGTTGGGCAAGCTGCACTGGTTGGGCAAGCTGCACTGGTTGGGCAAGCTGCACTGGTTGGGCAAGCTGCACTGGTTGGGCAAGCTGCACTGGTTGGGCAAGCTGCACTGGTTGGGCAAACTGCGGCGGTATATCGCTGGCGGCAATCGGACTATTCGACGGCGGCAGCGGTGTTGTGAATGCCGGGGTGATGGCCATCCCCCCGGCCGGGGTGGTTTGATTCGCTGCAGCCCCCACAAGCAAACTTCCAGCACCTTCATCTGACATAAACTTCATAGCATCAAATACTTGATGGTAAAGCGCTGGAGGTTGATTTCCTTCGTAAACCTGGGGATTGACCATGGGCCAGACAGGTGCCATCTGCGCTGGCACCGGCACCTCGCCGGCAGAGGCCAGCGTGGTGCCACCTGAGTCACCGTCCGTTGACCCATCCACCGCAGACAGCAACCCCATCATCATGGAGAACCCCCCCGCACCGTCAGCGCCAGATGCGTCCGCACGGCCAGGCCGTTTGCCAAACCGGCTGTCTGCGCCTGCCACTGCCTTGTGGTTGAGGGTGGTACTGCCTGATTCGATGCTCATGTCTGATTCTCCAGGTTGGCCCTGAGACGACGCTGCGTCTGCTGGGCCGCAAATTCATCCATCTGTTTCTGTTCCCGGCGCTGCATCAGCTTGCCATGTTCCAGTTCGCGTTGCTTCAAAACCTGTTTGAAGGCGGCCAGGCGCAACTCTGCCTGAACCACCGTCTGTTGCGCTGCCTCCACCCGGCGAGCAGAGTTGGCCAGCGCATCCTGCTGCAAAACAATCGCCTGACTCAGGCGCCCCATGAACTGATACTGATGGTGCAGCAACTCGGGGGTAGTGCTGCGCTGCGCACTTTGCATCCAGCGTTGATCGGTCTCTTGCGCGTACTGCTGCAACTGCTGCATCTGACCTTGAGCGAATCCGTGCGCTCGCTGCGTGGCTTGCAATTGTTTGAGCGCCTGATCGCGCTGCGTCGCGGCCAGGTCAATCGCAAGAACAAGGGCTCTGAAGGCGGACATGGTGTGAGTCTCGTTGGGATCAACTTAACGGGTTGGCTTGGCGGCGGCAAGTGCTGCGCGCATCGCCTGCAAACTGCCATCCATGTAGAACGCCTGCTGCATGTCCTGCTGCAAAAACTGCGCCATGGGCTCATGCAAGGCAATCGCTTCATCCATCTCGCGGTCCGAACCAGGCACATAAGCCCCGATCTGCACCAGGTCACGCCCTTTTTCGTAACGTGAATACACCGCCTTGAAACTTCTTGCCAATTCAAAATGCTCGGTGCTCACCACGTTGTGCATGACGCGCGAAGCCGACTGCTCCACATCAATGGCCGGAAAATGACCCGCCTCTGCCAAAGCCCGCGACAACACGATGTGCCCATCCAGAATGGCCCGCGCCGCGTCGGCGATCGGATCCTGCTGATCGTCACCCTCGGTCAACACCGTGTAGAACGCCGTGATCGAACCCACTCCGTTGAGCCCATTGCCGCTGCGTTCCACCAATTGTGGCAACTTGGAAAAGCAGGACGGCGGATACCCCTTGGTCGCCGGTGGTTCACCAATGGCCAGCGCAATCTCGCGCTGCGCCATGGCGTAACGGGTCAGTGAATCCATCAGCAGCAGCACATGTTTGCCTTTGTCACGAAAACTCTCGGCAATCGCGGTGGCGTAGGCCGCCCCTTGCATACGCAACAGCGGCGGCGCGTCGCCTGGCGCTGCCACCACCACCGAGCGGGCACGACCTTCTGGTCCCAGAATGTCCTCAATGAACTCTTTGACTTCGCGGCCGCGCTCACCAATGAGCCCCACCACAATCACATCGGCCCGGGTGTAACGCGCCATCATGCCCAACAAAACGCTCTTGCCTACACCAGAGCCGGCAAACAATCCCAGGCGCTGGCCGCGTCCCACCGTCAGCAGGGCGTTGATCGCGCGAATGCCGGTGTCCAGTGACTCACGCACCGGCGCGCGGTCCATGGCATTGATGGGTTTGCGATCCATCGGCACCGAAGACACTTCCTGGATCGGTCCGAGGTAGTCCATCGGTGCACCCTGCGCGTCCACCACGCGACCCAGCAGGCCGTCACCCAGCGGCAGACGCAACACCCCTTCACCAAAAATCCGGTCCTTTTGACGCCGCTCCCCCAGACGTGGTAAAGCGACGTAGGCAGGGGCAGGCTCGACCCTGGCACCACTTGACAGACCATGGACGTCACCTGCAGGCATCAAAAAAGCCCGGTCGTTTGAAAAGCCCACCACCTCAGCCAGAACCGGCGCCTGTGCTTTCATGGTGACCAGGCATTGCGAGCCCACGGGCACGCGAATGCCCACCGCCTCCAACACCAACCCGGTCAGTCGGGTCAAGGTGCCACGCACGGCCAGGTTATTGCCGGTGCGCACGCGCTTCTGCGCATCCGACAGAAAAGCTTGCCACCGTGGTGCAAGTTCAGCCTGGCTCATGTGACTCTCTCCATGCACTGCTCATTCCCAGGCGTCCGACGGCTTGCTGCCAGCGTTTGGGCAGGCTGGCATCAATCACGGTACCGGCAGACTCCAGCACACATCCACCTTGCTGCACCGTCGCATCGGCCCGCAAAGTCAGCGTCAGACCTGCAAAATCGGCGTGAATCTGTTCACCGAGTTCGATCAGGTCTGCCGGATTGAGTTTGACCACGGCGGTTTTGCAATCTGCGCCCAGCAGCTCCAGCGCCTCGCGCAGAACCGGCATGAGCACTTGCGTATTGACCGTCAGCTCCTGGTGCAAAACCTGCCGCGCCAGTTCGCTCGCCAGTTCAAGCACGCCCTGGGCCATGGCCTGCTCAGCCTCCATCAATTCGCTTTGCGCCGACTCAAACAAGCGTTGAAAGCGCGCGGCCGCATCCCTGGCTTGAGTCGCCAGGAATTCCTGCATTTGCAACTCCAGATCGGCTTGTGCCTGACGACGACCTTGCTCGATACCCTGGGTATAACCCTCTGCAAACCCTTGCTCCCGTGTCGAGGCAAGTTGTGCAGCACCCTCCTGGTCCTCTCGCGCTTTGGCCTGTGCTGCCAACAACTGGGCCGCGGTGTCGATTGCGCCAAAGTTCCATCGTTTGACAGCGTCGATCTCTTCGCCTGGAATGAACCGGTCGTAGTTGCGCATGGTTACACCATGGCATCCTCAGCACCGCCGCCAATGACAATGGTGCCTTCGTCGGCCAGACGCCGCACGGTCTTAAGAATCTCTTTTTGCTGGGCCTCGACTTCGGACAGTCGCATCGGCCCCCGCGACTCCAGGTCCTCGCGCAGCGACTCGGCCGCGCGTGACGACATGTTGGAGAGAAACTTTTCCTTCAGCTCGGGTTGTGCACCCTTGAGGGCGACGATCAACACGTCGGACGAGATTTCCTTGAGCACCGTCTGGATCGACTTGTCATCGAGTTTGATGACGTCGTCAAACACAAACATCTTGTCCATGATCTTCTGCGCCAGATCCGGGTCATGGTTGCGAATCGACTCGATCACGGTGCCTTCGATCGCCGTGCCCATCAAATTGATCATCTCGGCCGCCGCCTTGACACCACCCAAAGACGACTTGCGCATCTTGTCACCACCGGCGAGCACCTTGAACAACACCTCGTTGAGATCTTTCAGGGCAGAGGGCTGAATCCCCTCCATCGTCGCCACCCGCAGCATCACCTCGTTGCGCTGGCGCTCATTGAAGAACTTCAGGATGTCAGCGGCCTGATCAAAGTCGAGGTGCACCAAAATGGCGGCCACGATCTGCGGATGCTCGTTGCGCAACAACTCGGCGACGCTCGAGGGCTCCATCCACTTCAGACTCTCAATTCCCGACACGTCACCGCCTTGCAGGATCCGGTCGATCAACAAAGCCGCCTTGTCGTCACCCAGCGCACGTTTCAGCACCGAGCGAACATAGTCACCCGAGTTGGACACCAGCAAACTCTGCGCGGCGGCCACGCCGGTGAACTTGTCAACCACTTCGTAGACCCGCTCACGCGTGATGGTCTTGGTTTTGGCAATGGCTTCCCCGAGCTTTTGCACCTCTTTGGGTGACAAATGCTTGAATACCTCTGAGGCCTCGGCTTCACCCAGAGACATCATCAGTATGGCAGCGTCTTCCAATCCGTCAGTTTGCGCCATGTTGTGGTTTCCCGTTCAGTGCCCGGACCATCGCCGGTGCCACCGCGTTACGCAGGAGCCTCTCCGTTGATCCAGGTTTTGACGATGTTAGCAACTGCCGCCGGGTTGTCACGGGTCAATTTTCGCGCCTCTTCGAGCGAAATCTCGCCCGGGTCAGGCTCGGCAGGCAGCGCGTTGACAACCGATGGGCCGGTCAACAGTGGGCGATCAGGCTGATCGGACTCCAGCGCGTCCAGCGTTGCAGGCTGTGCGGCATGGTGTACCGCTGGGGTTTCAGCGAGAACCTTGAGCGCCGGACGGACAGCCCCCATCAACACCAGCGCCCCAAACAGCAAGGTGCCCAACGGCCACGCCAGGCTGCGGGCCAGGTCCAGCACTTCGGGCCGCTGCCAGATCGGCAGTTCGACAACAACAGGCTTTTCAACCGTGAACGGCGCGGTGACCACGTTCACCGAGTCACCCCGATCCTTGCTGAAACCAATGGTCTCGCGCACCAGCGCTGTCATCTTTTCCAGCTCAGCATCACTCATGGCAGCCGTGGTCACCTTGCCTTTGGCGTCGGTGGTGGTCTTGTGGTTCAACACTACCGCCGCACTGATGCGCTTGATCATGCCGGTGCTGCCCCGCACCACCCGTACGGTTTTGTCAACCTCGTAATTGATGATGGACTCGCGTCGACCGTTGCCGGCACCTGAAGCCGCGCCTGCTGCCGCCAAAGCCTGCGGTGTCCCATTGATGGCAGCCCCGGACTGGCCTGGCGGCTGATTGGTGGTTGCACCGGGCACACCCGTCGCCAGCGCGCCGTTACCGGCACCGGCACCACTTTCCATCAGCTGTTGGCTGCGAATAGCGGTGGCATCCGGGGTCTGATTCGGCTTGAAAAGCTCCGACGTTGACTCGGTCTGCGAAAAATCGAGCTCGGCTGTCACCTGGGCCCGCACATTTTGTCGCCCCACTACAGGTTCCAGAATGTCCATGATGCGGCCGCTGTAGAGCTGCTCGATCTGCTGCACATGCTGCAATTGCTGCGCATCACCGCCATTCACGCCAGCCTCGCCGTCGGCTGGAGCAGATAGCAGTTTGCCCGTATCGTCGAGCACACTGACCGCTTTGGGATCCATTTCTGGCACGCTGGAGGACACCAGGTGAATGATGCCAGCCAGTTGGCTGCGATCGAGCGTGCGCCCTCCGTTCAGACTGAGCAGCACGGACGCCGAAGGTTTTTGCTGATCACGAAAAAAACCGTTCTGGTTGGGTAGCGCCAGGTGAACACGGGCGCTTTGCACCGAACCCAGCGCCTGGATGGAGCGGGTCAGCTCGCCTTCCAGACCGCGCTGAAACGTCAGACGCTCCTGAAATTGCGTCATGCCAAACCGGTTGGCCGTATCCATCAGTTCAAAACCGGTGACCGACCCCTTGGGCAAACCCTGTGACGCCAGTTTCAGCCGGGTGTCGTAAACCTGATTGGCCGGCACCAGGATGGCACCACCGCCCGCTGCATACTGATAGGGCACATTCATCTGGGTCAGTTGCGCCACAATGGCACCGCCGTCCTTGTCCGCCAGATCGGCATACAGCACTCGCCACTCGGCCTGGCGCCCCATCACCAGCCCGATGATGCCCACCGCAATAAACAGCACAATTCCCACGCCAAGGCGCATACGTTGCGCCCGGTCCATATTGGCCAGACGCTGACCAAAAGTCGGATTGAGAGGAATGGCAGAAACGGCAGTAGCGGCGGACATGGTGGACTTCCAGGGCGGGTGCTCAGGACACTTGAATATGGAAGATTATTTGACGGGGGGTCAAAAACATTAGGTTAATAAGGCAGGGTTTTACCCACTACTTCAAATTCAAGTTTTGCCACCCGCCTTGCTAGCATCCGTTCATCCCTTTTTTTGGGGGCCACATTCATGAACCTCAGACTCAATCCCACGACGATGCCGGTTGCGGTACGACCCAACCTCAATGCAGGTTTGGCGCGTGGCGTGGGCGCGGCTGAGTCAGGGGGATTTGCCGGGGCGTTAAAAAGTGCGCTGACAACCGTCAGTGCAGCGCAGAACGACTCGGCGCGACTGCAGCGCGAAGTGCAGCTCGAAAACCCCAAGGTCAGCCTGGAAGAGACCATGGTGGCGATCCAGAAGGCGCAAATCGGTTTTCAGGCAACGCTGCATGTGCGCAATCGCATGGTGCAAGCCTACACCGACATCATGAACATGCAGGTCTAAGCCCTGGTGCCTCGGGGTCTGGTCTGACCAACTCACCCGTTCAGCGTGGCTTTTGTGGCCATTTGGATATGATCGGGTGGACCCAAAAGCCACCTGAGGTGTGATCCGATGACCTTGCCGTCCGTTACTGAAGCGAATGTTCGAGCGATCATGACCTGCGTCCTGAAATCGCTCCCATGCTGAAGGAAGGAAGTGGCGCAATGCCGGCGGCACCGAAGGGCGACGGATAGGCCGCGATGGTTGACATTCGGAAATGGCAGCTTTCGACCCGTCGGGTGTTGCAGCGGGTCTTGTCAGGCCTGCAGGTCGTTGTGCTGGCCGGTGTCCTTGCCGCCGTTGATTTTGACAAAATTCAGTCTCTAGCCCAACAAAGATATGGCGCGAGAGCTTCTGAAACAATAGCGGCATGGCGCAAAATGATGGACGAAAGTCGGGACTTGCCCGATGTCGACAAACTCAACAAGGTGAACACCTTCTTTAACCGCCGCGTGTTGTACGACTCTGACATGGCCATCTGGCAGCAGGAAGATTACTGGGCCACACCCCTGGAGATGGTTGGCAGGGCGGCCGGTGACTGTGAGGACTTTGCCATTGCCAAGTACATGACCCTGCAAATGATGGGTGTCAACAAGCAGAATTTGCGACTCATCTACGTGCGCGCCAATGCGGGGGGTGCCGTGGTGGCTCACATGGTGATGGGGTATTACCCGCAACCGACCGAGGAGCCGCTGATCCTGGACAACCTGATCACCAGCGTGCGCAAAGCATCTCAGCGCCCGGACCTGGCACCCGTCTTCAGTTTCAACGCCGACGGACTGTGGGCAGGTGGCGCTACAGTTTCAAGCTCTGACCCCACGGCGCGACTGTCACGCTGGCGCGATGTGCTTGAGCGCATGCGCCAGGACGGCTTCTGAGCCCGGTTTTGCCATCCGAACCCAACACTTCAACCCCATTCACCATGTCACTCATCAAACAACTCTGGATTGCCATTACTTTGGTCATGACCCTGGCTTTTGGGGTCAGCATCGTCGTGAGTGTGTTGTCGGCCCGACACTATCTGGAGCAGCAACTACAGGTCAAGAATATCGACAACGCGACCGCGTTGGCCTTGTCACTGACCCAGTTGCCCAAAGACGAGGTGACCGTTGAGCTGCTGGTGTCGGCGCAGTTTGACGCCGGTCACTACCGCTTCATACGCATCAACGGACCGGACGGCAAATTGCGCATTGAGCGCATTGCCCCCCAGGTATCGCAGGGAGCGCCTGGCTGGTTCATCAACATGATCCCGATCCATGCCGAGCCTGGACAAGCCCTGATTCAGGATGGCTGGATCCAGTACGGCACGTTGTCGCTGGCCAGCCAGGACAGCTATGCCTACAAGAGCCTGTGGGACGGCACGCTTGATCTGCTGCTGTGGTTTGTGCTGGGCAGCATCGTCATTGGTGTGGTGGGCACCCAGCTGATCCGTGTCATCACCCGGCCACTCTCTGATGTGGTGAGGCAGGCTCACGCCATTGCAGAGAGGCGCTTTATCACCATCCAGGTGCCGCGTACCCCGGAACTCAAGAGTGTGGTGATCGCCATGAACGATATGGTGGGCCGTCTCAAGGCGATGTTCAACGAAGAAGCCATCCGGCTCGACACTTTGCGCAAGAAAGTCAACCGCGATGCGGTCACGGGCTTGTCCAGCCGCGAGTACTTCCTGTCGCACTTGCGCGAGGCGATCCACGGTGAACAGTTCGGCTCCAACGGCTCACTGGTGCTGGTGCGCCTGCTTGATCTGAATGAGCTCAACACACGCTTGGGCCGCCAGGGGGCCGACGCGTTGCTGAAAGACGTGGGCACGGAACTCTACAACAGTGGCAGCGGGCACATTGGTCAGCGCGCCGGGCGCGTGAAGGGCGCCGAGTTTGCAGTCGTCTGCCCTTCCTTCGCGTCGGCCACTGACGCGGCCAAAGACATCTTCAGCAGGCTCACTGACAATGTACTCCCGAGGTGGCGCGACCAGGTGCCCGATTTGTTCCATGTCGGTGCTGTGCAATATCACCACGACCAGAACATGGGCACCGTATTGGCCGGCGCAGATGAGTCGCTGGCGTTGGCGGGCAACAAAGGCCCCAATGAATGGCATGCCGTGGAAGACGGAGCCACCAAGGTTGCCGTACCTGCCGATCAGTGGCGCACCTTGCTCACCGAGGCTGTTCGCGGCGGACGGCTGGCTCTGACCTTCTTTCCGATCGTCTCTGGCGACGGTGCCCATGCACTGCACAGCGAGGGTGTGATCCGCCTGCGCACCGATGCCGAGGGCACCTTGATTTGCGCCGGCGACTTCATGCCGATGGCAGCCCAGCTCAACCTGACGGCACCCATTGACCTGGGTGTGGTGAAACTGGCCATTGAGCATCTGCGAAGCTGCCAGGGCGACACCGCAGTCAACCTGTCGGCAGAAACCATTGCCAACTTCCACTTCAGAAATGAGCTGACCTTGCTGCTCAAGGCCTACCCACAGGTCTGCAAGCGCCTGCTGTTTGAAGTACCAGAGTACGGTGTATTCAGGCAGTTCGAGGCTTTCTGTGATCTGGCGCGAAGCCTCAAGCTGCTGGGCTGTCGGGTCGGCATCGAGTACTTTGGACAACGTTTCGCCGACGCCGAGAAGCTCGCTGACCTGGGGTTGGACTACATCAAGGTACACCCGAGTTATGTACGCGGGCTGGCCGACAACCCGGGCAATCAGGAGTTTCTCAAGGGCTTGTGCAAGGTGGCCCACTCGATTGGGATCACCGTCATTGCGCTTGGCGTGCAGGACCGGCAAGATTTGCCACTGCTGGCGTCGCTCGGCTTCGATGGTGCCACCGGGCCAGGCATCGGGTAACGCCAGCCTGCTCGAGCTTGAGTGGCTCGCAGCTGGGAGCGAGCCAGCCCATGCACAGCACCGCGTTTGGGGTGAGTCTGAGCCTCAGAACCGGATGATCGAGCGACACCGGTTCAGTTGGCTGCCAGCGCATAGACACCGACGATGACACCAATCATCAGCAGCAACCACCCGATCAACAGGCGGCGCCACAGCGGCGGCGCATGACGCAAGGCCATAAAATCGTTGATCACCCAGAAACCCTTCATAAACGACAAGGCAAAGATGCTCGCCACTGGCCAGGTGTTGGCAGCACCGACCCGTCCGGACTCGCCCAGCCAGTAGGTGACGGCAGTGGCCAGCAGCAGTAACAGCCATAGCTGATTGATCGATAGCCTCGGCATTCCAGCTCCGCTAACGCATGACGTAAATGAGTGGAAACAGCACAATCCACAGCAAGTCAACCATGTGCCAGAACGCTGCCCCTGTCTCCAGCGCATGGTAGTCATGGCTGCCGTAGCGGCCACGCCACGTTGCAGACAGCAAGAGCGCCAGAAATACCATCGCGGCCAGCACATGAAAGAAGTGAAAACCGGTGAGTAAAAAGTAGAACATGTAAAAGGTGTTGGTGGACAGGTCCACCCCCGCCTGTGCTTTGGCCCCATACTCCAGCAGCTTGATCACCACAAAGGCGCTGCCACACATCAACACAGCAGCCAACCATACCGCACCGCGCCGCGCCGCATCCTGCTTGACCGCCTCAGTGGCCCGGACCACACACCAGCTACCGGTGATCAGCAAAGCAGTGTTGATGCCGCCAAAGTTCAGATCCAGTGTCGCTTGCGAGGCGTTGAAGCCCGCCACGTCAGCCGCACGCGCGAATACATAGGACAAGAAGAAGATGGCAAACGCCAGCATCTCAGCCAGGATGATCAACCAGACGGCCAGGTCGCCGGCCAGCCGCGGTGGCTCTTCCCGCAGTTGAGCATGGGTTATCGTTGGCCACATGGCACTAACCGTCCTTGCCATCGCGCCGCGTCTGAAACAGCCAGGGGGTGAACTGCCACAGGTACAGTGCAAACGCCAGACTCCATGCGGTGGCCGCCAGCACCAGCAGCCCTGCATAGAACTGCGGCGACAGCAGTGCTGCCAGCACCCGCACCATTGCCGCAAGCAACACGAGCGCGTACGCCAGCGTCTCGGTTCGACTCGCACCCAAGGTGCGGCCGGTGTGCCCGCGTGCGGTACGGGTGATCATGCCGATGATCAGGCCACCGGTCGCCCCCAAACCCAGGGCATGCACGCCGGCCGACGCTGTTACCCAGCCCATTTGAGCGCCTGCCAACAAAAGAAACGCCAAGGGAAGCCACGAATAGGCAGCGTGCAACACCCACACAGTGGGCTGCCCAAAGATGCGCCGGGTGCGCCACTGCCACATCCGCCGGAAGTGCGCCGCGCTAAGCACCGCCAGCACCGGTGCGGTCCAAGCCGCGCCAGGCCAGATCACCCACAACAACAAGGCCACCGACGTCAGCCCGAGCACCACCCGCTCCAGCCCGGGCGAACTCACCAATCGAACACCCGGGCAACCGGCCATGGTAAAACCCGGAATTACGCGCCCCGCGATCACACATTCGATCAGGGTGATCAGCGCCAAGGCCGCATACAGGGCGCGCATCGGGTCGAGGTTGATCCAGCCACCCAGCGCCAGGTGAAAACAAAGGTTGCTGGCACCGAGCAGCAACAAAATCAGCGCCAGCGGCAGGTTGCGATAGTTTTCTGCACGCAGCAACAGCACGGCAAATACCAACGCGACCACGGGGAGCAGCAGCACGTCCAGCATGGCGTAGACAGAAGATGATGACGCCAGACCCGCCACACGAGCTGCCAGCCAAAGCAAGGCCAACGCTCCCAATGCCGGGCCACGCGGGGTTTGCAAACCGGTCCAGTTCTTGCCTGCGGTCATCAGAAATCCGATGATGATGGCGGCAGCAAAACCAAACAGCATTTCGTGCGCATGCCACAACAAACCCGGTACCGCTGGCGTAAATGGTATGCCGCCAAGAAATACCAACAGCCATAGCGGCACCAGCGCAGCAGCCGTCAAGGCACCCGCCAGATAAAACGGTCTGAAACCCAGGCGCAAAAAGGGCCAGCCTGTTGGCGGGGAGGGCGGCGCCTTGGTCCCCTGAAAAATCGGCAGTTCAACTGGTTTCATGACAACAAGCGGGTATTCATTTTTGATAAAGACACACCCCCGGTTGCAGGGCCCGTGCGGGCTTGGTGCACCGGCTCGTGTCGGACCTGTCCCATTGTCCTAGTGGCTCGGACCGCTGTCCTTGAACTGGATCAAGCAGGCGACGCCCACCGGCGGTTCGTTCAAAACACATGGGACATTTATTCCAATTTCGTAGCAACAAACTCAACTTGGATATGCGCCATAGTCTATTTTTGTTCATTTTCTTGATGCCAAGCTTGGTGAGCCCATGAAATTTCGCTGTGATCACACCAATTCTTGAAATGGTTCAAGGAAATTTTTGTCCAGCGCCTCTAACCTCCCTGCACCCCATTTCAGGAGTTCAACACAATGAATCAGCCCAAAGCCAGTGGCTTCACCAAGCAAATGGCCCGCAATATGTTTTATGGCGGGTCGGTCTTTTTTGTCCTCATATTTATCGGCCTGATTTTTGACAGCGAACGCAAAATTCCGTTCCGCTCCAACGCAGAGGCCATCACACCGGCCGTCATCAGCGGCAAAAACCTGTGGGAAACCCGCAACTGCATTGGTTGCCACACACTTCTGGGCGAAGGTGCCTACTTTGCGCCCGAGCTGGGCAACGTCTACAAACGCCGTGGCCCGGACTTCATCAAGGCCTGGATTGCCTCGCAGCCCACGCACATTCCGGGTCGCCGCCAGATGCCGCAGTTCAACTTTACAGAGACGCAACTCAATGACCTGGTGGAATTTTTGCGCTGGACCGGCAACGTCAACACCGAAAAGTGGCCCCCCAATATTGAAGGCTGATCGCCCACCCCGAACAATTTAGGAACCTCTCATGCAAGCTACAACTCTCAAATACCAGTCACAAGGGGTGGCAAAGTATTACTTCATCGCCGCCCTGGCACTGTTTACCGCGCAAATCATCTTCGGCATCACGCTGGGGCTGCAATATGTGATCGGCGACCTGGCCTTTCCGTACATTCCGTTCAACCAGGCGCGCATGGTTCACACCAACCTGCTGATCGTCTGGCTGCTGTTTGGCTTCATGGGCTCGGCGTATTACCTTATCCCGGAGGAGTCTGAGACCGAGCTGTACAGCCCCAAACTGGCGATGATCCTGTTCTGGGTCTTCCTGGCGGCTGGTGCGCTGACCATTGTGGGTTATCTGGCCGTGCCCTATGCCAAGCTGGCAGAGCTGACCGGCAATAACCTGCTGCAAACCATGGGCCGAGAGTTTCTGGAGCAGCCACTGCCCACCAAACTCGGCATTGTGGTGGTGGCACTGGGCTTTTTGTTCAACATCAGCATGACCGTGCTCAAAGGCCGCAAAACCAGCATTTCGCTGGTGCTGCTGATGGGCTTGTGGGGTCTGGCGCTGATGTTCCTGTTCAGCTTTGTCAACCCGCACAACCTGGTGCGCGACAAGATGTACTGGTGGTTTGTGGTGCACCTGTGGGTAGAAGGCGTATGGGAACTGATTCTGGGCTCGCTGCTGGCGTTTGTGCTGGTCAAAACCACCGGTGTTGACCGCGAAGTGATTGACAAATGGCTGTACGTGATCATTGCCATGGCCTTGATTACCGGCATCTTGGGCACCGGCCACCACTTCTTCTTTATCGGCATGCCGGGCTACTGGCAGTGGATTGGCAGCATTTTCTCGGCCATGGAACCCATTCCGTTCTTCATGATGACGGTGTTTGCCTTCAACATGGTGCAGCGCCGCCGCCGCGACCACGTCAACCAGGCCGCCTTACTGTGGGCAGTCGGTTGTTCTGTGGTGGGCTTTTTGGGTGCTGGCTTGTGGGGCTTCATGCACACGCTGTCACCCATCAACTACTACACCCACGGCACGCAAATTACCGCAGCGCACGGTCACCTGGCGTTCTACGGTGCTTATGTGATGGTGGTGATTGCCATGATCAGCTACGCCATGCCAACCTTGCGGGGTCGTGAGGCCAATAGCCGCCGTGCCCAAAGCATCGAGATGTGGTCGTTCTGGATCATGACGGTGAGCATGGGCCTGATGGTGCTGGCCCTGACGGGCGCTGGCATCTTGCAAGTCTGGCTGCAACGCATGCCCACTGATGGCACTGCCATGCCCTTCATGCAGGCACAAGACCAGCTGCGCTTCTTCTACTGGCTGCGCGTGGTCGGTGGTGTCGGCTTCCTGCTGGGTTTGTTGACTTATCTGTACAGTTTTTTTGCTGCACCTGGCAGCGCTGAAGACGAAGCGGCTGTCAAACCCGGCATGATGCCGCTGCGCGCCACCTGATGCCGCAAGCGAGCACTATGGCAACACTGCCCTTTTATGCCGAGCAAGCGCACGAATGTGCCTTGTTTGAGCATGCCTGGCGCCAGCAGTTGCCCTTGCTCATCAAGGGGCCAACCGGCTGCGGCAAGACCCGCTTTGTAGAGCACATGGCGGCCCGACTTGGCCGCCCCTTGATCACCGTATCGTGCCATGATGACTTAAGCGCCGCTGATCTGGTGGGGCGCTTTTTGATTGGCAATGGCAGCACCGTCTGGTCAGATGGCCCGCTGGCCCGCGCGGTGCGTAGCGGTGCCATTTGTTACCTTGACGAAATTGTGGAGGCGCGCAAGGACACCACCGTGGTGTTGCACCCGCTGGCCGATGACCGGCGCATTTTGCCCATCGAGCGCACCGGCGAAGAGCTGGCCGCTCCCCCTGAGTTCATGTTGGTGATCTCGTACAACCCGGGTTACCAGAACTTGCTCAAAGGCCTGAAACCCAGCACGCGCCAGCGTTTTGTGTCGCTGGGCATGAGTTACCCGACGCCTGAGGTTGAACGCAGCATTGTGCAAAACGAAACCGGCCTGACCGGCGATCAGTCGGCCCAGCTGGTGCAATTGGCCACCGCGCTGCGTCGCCTGACCGACCACGACCTGGAAGAAACCGCCAGCACCCGGCTGCTGGTGTCGGCCGGACGGCTGATAGCCTCGGGCCTGACGATGCACACTGCGTGTCAGGCGGCCGTGATTGACGCGCTCACCGACGACCCTGACACCGCCAACGCCCTGGGCGAAGTGGCGAGTGCCCTGTTTGGCCATGCCGCCTGAAATTTGCCCAAGCGCAATTTTGGCCCGCCCCACCCCCAGCGACGCGAGCCAGAACAAGCTGCAATCCCAGCGGCGTTGGACGCAGGGCGGCTTCTTTGCGCTGTTCCTGCTGGCGCCAGCGCTCAACCTGCTGCGGTTTGATCTGACTGAGACCCAGCTATGGTTTTTCGGCATGCGCTGGAGCTTGGGGATTGATGCCTTCATCACGGGCGAGATTGACGCCACCACCACAGCGCTGCAAATCGTGCTGCGTGCGTTTCTGCCCGGCATTGCCTTGGTGGTGATTTTTTTGACCGTGGCCTACCGCTATGGCCGTTTGTACTGCGGTTGGTTGTGTCCACATTTCTCGGTGGTCGAAAGCCTCAACAACCTGCTGCACCGCGCCTGCGGCAAGCTCAGCCTGTGGGACAAAAGCCCCGTTGCAAGGGCCAATACCCAGCCTAACGCGCGCTGGTGGCCCATTTTTGGCTTGTCTTGCGTGTTGATGGGTTTTTTGTGGTCTGTCACCCTGCTCACCTACCTGCTGCCACCCGCCACCATCTGGGGTGGCTTGCTGCACGGCACGCTCACCGCCAACCAGGCCCGCTTCATTGGCATTGGCGGGCTGATTTTTGCGGCCGAATTTGCCTTTGCCCGCCACCTGTTTTGCCGCTTTGGCTGCGCTGTCGGCCTGTTTCAAAGCCTGGCCTGGATGGCTAACCCCAGGGGCATGGTGGTGGCGTTTGATCGCCAGCGTGCGCGGGATTGCAAAACCTGTGACGTGCCGCGCGGCTCAGCTTGCGACAGCGCCTGCCCGATGCGCCTGAAGCCGCGCAACATCAAACGCATGATGTTCTCGTGCGTGCAGTGCGGGCAATGCCTGAGCGCCTGCGACACATCGCAAACCACACAGCAGCGCACGCCCACGCTGCAATGGCAAGTCGGTGAGCAAGCCCTGCGCGAAACCTTGCGCCAGCGTGCGCAGGAGCTGAAGGACGAGGCACGCTGATGGAAGAGACCGTTGGCCTGTGGTGGCATCAGGCGCTAAGCCGCATGGCACGCACCACCCATGCGCACGCGGCGATGCAGCTCAAAGACGTGGAAAAGTCGATCGGCATTGTGTTTCGCGCTGCCGGTGGAGCCGCCGCCCTGCGGTTGGCAACGGCCAGTGCACAGCGTGTGGGCAGCAGCGGCCACTGGCTCCACAAACTGGGCGGCTTGCACACCCATGCTGACACTGCGCAGCTGGAGCCCGATGTGCTGGCGCTACCCGCCACGCTGGCGGTGTTTGACCAGACGCAGCTCAACCGCGATTTATACCTGTGGCTGGCGCTGCTTTCGGCGCACTTTGAATCGACTGGCGATTGGCTGGCCGACAACCAGCGAGCCACGCAGCAGACGCTGAGTACCTTTGCAGGCTTCCAGCCCCGCTACCAAGGCTTGCTGCAAGCCCATCTGGCACAGCGGCCCGACCCGGCCAGCCTGAAAGGACCCGCCCGCCACGCCGAGCTGGCGGTGCGCGCCGCGCTTGGCGACCAGGTGCCCCAACCGTCTGATCTGAACCCAAAAGACGCCGCTGCGGTGTGGCTTTGGTTAGCAACTGGCCCAACCCAACCCGGGCACACCCCGCCACAAGCAGCGCAGCAAGATGCCGCACCGCAGCCCATTGCCGTCACCGACCGGCAGCGCCGCCGCACCCAAACAGCCCCTGAGAAAAACGACCGCACTGCCATGGTGCTGCCCTCGCGTGGTGAATCGATCATGACCTGGAGCGACATGGTCAGCGCCAACCGCAGCACCGACGACGAGCCCGATGCCAACGCCCTGAACGTGGCCAACGACATGGACCGCCTGGCAGTGGCCCCCGACGGCCAAACCCTGGCCAGCCGCGTCAAGTTTGACCTCGACCTGCCCAGCAGCAGCGCCGACGACCAGCCTCTGGGGCCGGGCCTGGCGCTGCCCGAATGGGATTACCGCAAGTCCCGCCTGCTGCCCGGTCACTGCCGCGTGCAGGTGATGCAAACCCGCGATGCCGCACCGTTTGTGCCCTCACCCGCCTTGAGACTCACCGCCAAGCGGGTGCGCCGCAAGCTCGAGACCCTGCGCGACGCACCACGCCCACTGCATGGCCAAGACAGTGGCGACGACATCGACCTGGATGCCTGGGTCCGTTTTAACACCGACCAACACAGCACCAGTAGCCTGCGCACCGACACCCCGCCGATTTACACCCGGCGAAGCAGCTCCGAGCGCAGCCTGGCGACCCTGCTGCTGGCCGATTTATCACTCTCCACCGATGCCTACGCCACACCACAGGCCAAAGTGATTGATGTGATCCGCGACGCGCTGTTTGTTTTTGGCGAAGCGCTGCACGCGGTGGATGACCCGTTTGCGGTCTGGGGGTTCAGCTCGGTGCGGCGCAGCCATGTGCGCCTGCAGCACCTCAAGCCATTTGACGAACCGTGGAATGATGCCTGCCGCAGTCGGGTCGGTGCCATCAAACCCGGCTACTACACCCGCATGGGAACGGCCATTCGGTACGCCACGCGACAACTGTCGGCACGCCCGGAACACCGCCGCTTGTTGATGCTGCTGACCGACGGCAAACCCAATGACCTGGACATCTACGAGGGCCGCTACGGTTTGGAAGATACGCGCCATGCCGTGACCGAGGCGCGAGACGCCGGTCTCACACCCTTTTGCATCACAATCGACGACACTGCACACGACTATCTGCCCATGTTGTTCGGGCAGCAAGGCTACGCGATGGTGCGTCGCCCACAAGACCTGGTGAGCCGGCTGACACAAGCCTGGACGCAGCTCTCAAAACGTTGACTTGCCCGGCGCTCTCCTGCCCGTCAACGCCAATAACCCAACACGGAAGCTAACTCAAATGAAAACTGAACTCGACCAATCCGAGATGCGCCGCTACCTGCAAGTCGTGCCGCTGTTTAGCGTGCTCTCCGACGATGAGCGCGCGCGCCTGGCCAAGGGTTGCCGCCTTTGCCGTTTTTCTCGTGGCGACATGGTGGCCCGCATGGGCGACCCGTGCGAATCGTTCTTTGTGGTGATCGTCGGCCAGGTCAAGTTGTCCATTAGCTCGCCATCAGGGCAAGAGAAGGTCATTGAAATTGTTGGCCCGGGCCACAGTTTTGCCGAGGCCATGATGTTCCTGGAAAAACCCTACATCCTGAATGTGCAGGCACTGGGTGACACCATGCTCATGTGCATCAGCAAACAGGCGGTTTTCAGCGAAATTGAGCAGGACCCCCGATTTGCCTTGCGGATGCTGGCCGGCATCTCGCGCCGCTTGCATGGGTTGGTGCAAGACGTCGAGGGTTATGCCCTACAAAGTGGCGCGCAACGTCTGATCGGTTACCTGCTTCGTGACGTCGAAGACGGTGATCACACCTCAGGTACCGCAATCACCGTCTCCCTCCCGGTTAGCAAGGCGACGATCGCCTCTCGCCTTTCTCTGACACCTGAGTACTTTTCTCGGGTGCTACACGAACTGGAGGCCGATGGCCTGATTGCCATTGACAAACGCGAGATCCGCATCCTTGATGTGGTCCGCCTGACCAACTACGGCTCGAATTGAGGCCTACGAGAATTTCCAATGCATTCCTCACCGCGTTTGCGCCCACCCTGCCGCTTGTCGCTGCTGATCAGCCTGGCCTTCTCCAGCGCCAGTGCAGCCATCGCACAAACCCCGCCCCCTTCGCCAGCGCCATTTGTCACGCTGCAGCAGGTGGTGATCAGCGCCAACCGGGCCGAGCAACTGGCTGATGACCTGACGGTGTCGATGGACGTGATCAAGCAAAGCGACATGGAAAGCGGCCAGATGACCGACATCCGCGATGTCGCCAAAAACCTGCCCAATATCTCGGTCAAACGCGCCCCGGCCCGCTTTGTGGTGTCCGGCCTACCCAACACCGCCGGGCAGGACGGCAACGCCGGCTTCACCATTCGGGGTCTGGGCGGCAACCGGGTGCTGATGCTGGAGGATGGCGTGCGCCTGCCACGCAGCTACAGCACCGGTAACAACGCCTTTGGCCGCGATGCCGTCGAGCTGGGACTGCTAAAACGCATTGAAATTGTTCGTGGCCCCACCTCGGCACTGTACGGCTCGGATGGCCTGGCCGGGTTGGTCAACTTCATCACCCTGGAGCCGCTGGACTACCTGCAAACCGGCAACGCTGTAAAAGACAACGCTGGCCGGGTCTGGCTGGGTGCCAACACAGATGACCACGGCATCAGCGCGGGCGCCACACTGGCGCGGCGCGCGGGCGAATCCGCCGAGTGGTCCATCACCGCCACCACCCGCCATGCCGAAGGTCTGGACAACATGGGCAGCAATGACGCGGCCCATGTGGACCGCACCACGCCCAACCCGCAAGCCGACCAGTCGCACGCATTTCTCGGCAAGCTGGTGATGCACCCCAGCCCTGGTCAGAAGCATGTGCTGACACTGGCGCATATTGAAAAAGCCACCGATGTCAACCTGCTGTCCAGCCGCGCCAAGCCGCCCTACAGCGGCACCGCAGCCCAACAGGCCGCGTTGGTCGTGGACGAGTCCGCCAATACCGAAGCCCAGCGCGACCGGCTGAGCTGGAGTGCCAGCTACGCGCTGGCCAGCGCCTGGGCCGACAAACTGCAAACCAGCCTGAGCTGGCAAGACGCCAACCAGCAGCAAACCGGGCAAACGCTGCGCTACGACCAGGGCGTTCGGGCGCGCCAGGTCAGCTATGACGAGCGCACCCGGCAAGCCACGGTGCAAGCTGAGAAGACCTGGCATTTGTCAGACCAATGGTCGCAGGTGCTGCGCTACGGGTTTGACTACGCCCAAACCGATGTAACCAGCCTGGCCAGTGGCAGCGACCCCGCCCCGCTGGCGGCATACAAGACCAAACGCTTTTTCCCCGAAACCCGCGACACGACGCAAGCCGTGTACCTGCAATCCGAACTGCTGCATGAGCGCTGGAGCATCACCCCTGGCGTGCGGGTGGACCAATTCGCTATCGACGTGCTCAGCCAGGACGGCTATTACCCCAATCTGTCACCCACAACAGGCAAGTCGCTTTCAGGCACTCAGGTTTCGCCCAAGCTCGGTGTGATGTACCGCGTCACACCGCAGTGGTCGGTGTATGGCAACTATGCCAGCGGCTTTCGGGCCCCCGAGGGCCAGCAGGTCAACAGCGCTCTGGAAGCCTTCAACGTCAAACTGCTGCCCAACCCTGACCTGAAATCCGAGGAAAGCCGCAACATCGAGCTGGGCTTGCGCACGCGCCTGAGCCGCCTGACCCTGGACATCGCGGTGTTTTCTGGCAAGTACACCAACCTGATCCAGGAAAAGAAAAACTTTGGCACCGCTAACGGACTGGCAGCCAGTGCCACCAACCCCACACTGTTTCAAACTGTCAACATCGATAAAGCCACCATCTACGGCTTTGAGGTGCGAGGCAGCTACCAGTGGGGCGTGGTGGCCGGTGGCAAGCTGAGCATGCCCTTCAGCTACGGCAAAACCCGTGGCAGCAACGACACTACAGAACGGCCCCTGAGCAGCATTGACCCAGCCAAGCTGACGTTGGGCCTCAAATACGAGGCCGCCGACTGGCAGCTGGCACTGGACCTCACCCACCAGGCAGCCAAAGGGGCCGGCGAGCTTGAGAGCCCATTCATTCCCAAATCCACGACGCAGCGGCAGTTTTTGACGCCTTCTGCTACAACCCTGGACCTGCATGGCCAATGGCGCTTTCGCAAAAACATGCGTCTCAGCTTTGGCATCAGCAACCTGACTGACCAGAAATACTGGAACTGGTCAGACGTACAAGGCCTGGCCGCTAACCCTGCCGCACCACAGCTGCCGGCAATTGACGCCTACACCCAGCCTGGACGGCATCTGAGCTTGTCGTGGGTCATGGATTTTTAGTCAAATGCGGCTCTAGCCCTTTATTCATAAGTGCAACAAGCTATATGAAACGCAGCAATCAAGCCTAACCAGGAGCTTACAAGATGGCATTGCGAATCTCATTCAAACATTTGCTGGGCATGCCAACCTTGGTACTCGCGGGCGCTGCGCTGGCCCAGACCGCCCCCATCCCCAGCGCACGCGTGACGGAACTGATCGACACCCGATGCGCCTTTTGTCACGGTCGCGAGGGAGAAAGCGCCAGCGCTGTTTATCCGCGTCTGGCAGCACAACATCCGGATTACCTGGCCAAGCAGCTCAAGGACTTTCGCGAGGGCCGGCGCAAGAGTGACACCATGAATGGCATGGTCAAAGACCTTCAGGATGAAGACTTTGTCGGCCTGGCGGCCTGGTTTGCCAGTCGCAAACCCGCCTCACGCCGGGCCGGCGATGCCGACCTGGCGGCGGTGGGCAAGTATATTTTTACCGTTGGAAATACGTTTTCTGGGGTTCCTGCGTGCACCACCTGCCACGGCGCGAGCGGTTACGGCACCCAGCAGTTGCCGCGCATCGCCGGGCAACACCCTGCCTACCTGGAGACACAGCTCAAAGAGTTTGGCAATCGGGCACGAACCAACGACAACGCCATCATGCACAGCGTCGCCTCCAAGCTCACCGAACTCGAAACCCGTGCCGTGTCGGTCTATCTGGGCAGCTTGCAATAGCGCTTCCTCCCCCAGCGCTGCCGGGGCAGCGGGCCGGCTCGCGCATCTATTTTTGAAAAAATGTTAATCCAGTTCAAGAATTCAAAAACGCCATCCGAGGCCCCCGCAGTAGCATCGTCGTAGCTGTTTATTAACTTCCTTTGAGCGATCCATGATGCGAACCGATCTGACTGGCCACGGCCAAACTCCCCGTCTTTTAAAAGTGCTGCTCAGCCTAGGCGTGGCTGGCTCCGCCCTATGCGTACAAGCCCAAACCGTCGACGTGGCCGCTGCCGAGGCACTGGTGCTTGCCAACAAGTGCAACAAGTGCCACTCGGTCGACAAACAAAAAGACGGCCCGTCTTTCAAGAAGACCGCTGCCAAATACAAAGGCAAGGCCGATGGCGAAGCCAAACTGGTAACCCATCTGACCACGGCACCCATGATTGAAATCGATGGTGTCAAGGAAGAGCACACCAAAGTCAAGGCCAAAGACGACGCCGCCATCAAGAACCTGGCGCAATACATCCTGACACGCTAAGCGCCGTCGCTATGTCTGGACTGTTGGGCAAATTGCGCCAGCGCTGGAAGCTGGTGTTGGGCTTGTCGGTGGCCGGTTTTGTGGCGTCAGCCACGCTGTTTGTGGGTGGCGCTGCGGCGCTGGCTTATACCAGCACCGAGGAGTTCTGCATCAGTTGCCACGAGATGAAGAACAACGTTTACGCCGAATACAAAGGCACCATCCACGACACCAATCGCACCGGCGTGCGGGCCATTTGCACCGACTGCCATGTGCCGCGTGAACCTGTGGCCTTGTTGATCCGAAAGTTTCAGGCCACGGGCGAGCTGTACCACCACTTCATTACGGGCAGCATCAATACGCCCGAGAAGTTCGCTGCCAAGCGTTATGAACTGGCCACCCATGTCTGGCAACGCATGAAAGAAACCGACTCGCATGAGTGCCGCAACTGCCACAAGTCAGACAAGATGAGCCTTAGCCTGCAAACACCCAAGGCTCAGGCGCGGCATAAAAAGGCGCTGGTTGAAGGTGAAACCTGTATCGACTGCCATTTCGGCATTGCGCACCGTGAGCCCGAAGGCCCCGGTCCGCGTGAACTGTTTGGCACCAAAACCACCAAACCCTGATGGCGCAAAGCCGTCGCGCCACTGATCAGACAATTTTTCGCGAAAAGAGCTGGCAGCGCTTTATCTATAAGCGCTAGCAGCTCTCTTTTATATAGTATTCAACCTATTTCCGGCTGATGTTTCCCTGAAACACGTTGTCGACCAGCGGCTGGGCGTCCACTTGCGGAACATGGCAGGAGTCGCATTGCCAGCGCTGCATGTTCAGTTTGGGCGTGACATCCGCAACCACCGGGCCGATGAGGTGGCTCTTGCCAACCATCGGCATCTTCTTGCCCTTGAAGTCATCGCTGTTATGGCAGTCCCAGCAGGCGTTCTCCGTCGCACTGATCTCGTAGTTTTCTATGGTGTGAGGAATCAGCGGTGGCTGGGCCTCAAAGTTGCGCACGATCAACGGCGTTTGACCCGGGCGCTTGCCCACATATTCTTTGACCTGCAGCGTGTTGTCATCGGCATTGCTGACACTTTTGCCGCGCAGGCTGTTGACCTGCACCGCCGTGCTGGCACAGGCGACCAGGGTGATGGCAGCGATGGCGGCCAAGGTCACTTTGAAGGTTTTGCTCATGGTGTCGGGTCTCCGCAAAGAAAAAAGGACGGTGAAATCAGGGTTGAGAGCCAAAGCGCGTGGTCCAGGAGAACACGTCTTTGGAACACACGTCGATACAACGCCCGCAATTGGTACAGTTGCTCGACAAAATAATGGGGCTGGCGCCTTTTTTGGCGCCCTTCAGTGGCAGCTTGATCACATGCTGCTCGGGGCACACGGTAAAGCAGTCCAGGCAATCGTGACAGGCTTCCCGTTTGGATGCAGTCACCCGCAGCACGCTGATGCGCCCAATCACGCTGTAGAAAGCCCCCACCGGGCAGACATGGCTGCACCAGCCACGTTTCACCACAAACAAGTCAAACAGGAAAATTCCGCCAATCAGCAGCCACCCGGCACCCATGCCAAACATCAGCCCGCGCGGCAACATCGACACCGGGTTGACCAGCTCCCAGACGATGGTGCCGGTTGTCGCTGCGAGCAGCAAAATCAACCCCAATAACCAGTACCTCGCCTCGCGTGGCAGATCGCCGCCGCCACGGATGTCCCAACGCCTGCGCAGCGCACTGGCCGCATCCGTGACCAGGTTGACCGGGCACACCCACGAGCAATACACCCGCCCACCGACCAGCCCATAAAAGGCCAGCACAATAAGCACGCCAATGATGGCATTGCGCTCTGGCACATGGCGCGCCAAGAGTGACTGCAAAAGCACCAGCGGGTCAGCCAGCGGCAACACGTCCAAGCTCAGGCTGTAGTTCAGATTGCCCTTGACAAGCCACCAGCCAAACCAGGGCCCCACCAAAAACAAGAGCAAAATCGTGAGCTGCGACATGCGCCGCAGCACCAAATAGCGGTGGGACTGCCACCAACCTTTGGCCTCAATCGCTTCTTGCGCCAGCTTGAAATTGGCGTGGCTCATCGCGGTGCCTCGGTGGGCAAGGGCGTGTTGGACATGGGCGCGGTGGTGCCGGGGTCCCAGTGGCCTGGCAGCTTGACACCTTCAGGCAGGCGGTCGGGCAAGTCCACCAGATTGCGGTTTTCAACCAGCGAGGTGCCACCGGCTTTGCGCTTTTCTTCCCAGCCAAGACGGTAATGCGCGCTAAGTTCACCTTTGGCCAGCTTGACGGGATAGACCTTGATGGCCGACACCTCCAGAACGCAAGACGCCTCACATTTGCCACAGCCGGTGCAAGCATCCGAATGCACGGTGGGCAGAAACATGGTGTGCTTGCCAGTGCGCTCGTTGTGCTGCAAATCCAGCGTGATGGCCTTATCAATCACCGGGCAAACCCGGTAACACACGTCGCAACGCAGCCCCAAAAAGTTCAGGCAGGTCTCGTGGTCAACCAGCACCGCCAAGCCCATTTTGGCCTTTTGAATGTCGATCAGACCATGATCCAGCGCACCGGTCGGGCACGCCTTGACGCACGGAATGTCTTCACACATCTCGCACGGTTTGGTGCGCGCGACAAAAAACGGCGTACCGGTGGCCACTGGCTGCTGTGGCATGGCGAGCTTCAGAATGTCATAAGGACAGTCACGCACACACAGTCCACAACGGATACACGCCCCCAGAAAGTCCTCCTCGGGTCCGGCACCGGGTGGACGAATGGCACCGGCAGGTAACGCCATCGCCTGTTTGCCCACATACCCCAAACCAAGGCCAAATGCACCAACGCCACACGCCATTTTGGCGGTGTCGAAGATGAACTGGCGCCGGGCGGCGGGGTCAGCCGTTTTCATGTGCGCTGGGGCTGTAGGTCAATTGCTCAGACTTTGACGACCTTGCACGCGCATTTCTTGAAATCCGTCTCTTTGGAGATCGGGCAGGTGGCGTCGAGCGTGAGTTTGTTGACCAGGCGGTTTTCATCAAAGAAGGCCATGTACACCAGCCCCGGTGGCATTTTGTTGCGCCCACGGGTTTCCACCTTGGTTGTGACTTCACCGCGGCGCGTCGCGACCTTGATGCTGTCACCGCGCTGCAGGCCACGCTTCTTGGCGTCCTCCGCGTTCATGTAGAGCCAGGCATCGGGCATGGCACGGTACAACTCGGGTACACGGCGTGTCATGGTGCCGGTGTGCCAGTGCTCAATCACGCGGCCGGTACACAGCCACAGGTCGTAGTCGGCGTCGGGCTGCTCGGCAGCGGGTTGCCAGGGCAATGCAAAAATCCAGGCCTTGCCATCGGGGCGACCATAAAAACGCACACCTTCGCCTTTTTTTACATAGGGGTCATAGCCCTCGCGGAAACGCCACAGGGTTTCCTTGTTGTCCACCACCGGCCAGCGCAGGCCGCGGGCATTGTGGTAGGTCTCAAACGAGGCCAGGTCATGCGCATGGCCCCGGCCAAACTCGGCATATTCCTCAAACAAACCTTTTTGCAGGTAGTAGCCAAAGTCTTTTGCCTCATCGTTGTCAAAGCCTTTTTGAGTTTCGGCAAGTGGGAATTTATTCACCCGGCCGTTGGCAAACAGCACGTCATACAAGGTTTTTCCCTTGTATTGCGGCGCTTTTTCCAACAGTTCCGCGGGCCAGACCTCTTCCATCTTGAAGCGTTTGGCAAACTCCACGTACTGCCAAACGTCCGACTTGGCTTTGCCCGGAGCGCGCACCTGCTGTCGCCAGAACTGGGTGCGCCGCTCGGCATTGCCAAAAGCGCCTTCTTTTTCGGCCCACATCGCCGACGGCAAAATCAGGTCGGCTGCCATGGCCGTGACCGACGGATAAGCGTCCGACACCACGATGAAATTGGCCGGGTTACGGAAACCGGGCCAGGTCTCTTCGTTAATGTTGGGGCCAGCCTGCATATTGTTGGTGGTGCTGGTCCAGTAAAAATTCAACAGCCCGTCTTTGAGCGCACGGCTTTGCGCCACAGCGTGCAAACCAACCCAGTCCGGCACGGTACCCGCAGGCAGTTGCCAAACCTTTTCTGCTGCGGCGCGGTGCGCCGGGTTGACCACCACCATGTCGGCGGGAAGCCGGTGGGAGAAGGTGCCAACCTCCCGTGCCGTGCCGCAGGCCGACGGCTGGCCGGTCAACGAGAACGGGCCGTTGCCGGGCTCTGAAATTTTGCCCACCAAAAGATGCACGTTGTAGATCATGTTGTTGACCCAGGTGCCGCGCGTGTGCTGGTTAAAACCCATGGTCCAGTACGACACCACCTTGGTTTTGGGGTCAGCGTAGGTTTTCGCCAGGGCTTCAAGTTTGTCTTTCGGCACACCGGAGATCTCATGCGCCTTGTCCAGCGTGTATTCGCTAACAAACTTGGCAAACTCATCAAACGTCATCGGTGACGAAGCATTTGGGTCGCCCTTGGGCTTGCCGTCAGCACCAGGGTAGCCGTTGTTACCCGCCACCAGCTCCAGCGGGTGCTTGGGTCGCAGACCGTAGCCAATATCGGTGACACCTTTGCGAAATGCCACGTTCTTCTTCACGAACTCCTGATTGACCGCACCGCTCTGAATGATGTAGTTGCAGATGTAATTGAGGATCGCCAGGTCGCTTTGTGGCTTAAAAATCAGCTCGCTGTCGGCCAACTCACAGGAGCGATGACTGAACGTCGACAACACATTGAGTTTGA
>NZ_JAGPBB010000029.1 GCF_018063565.1 Rhodoferax sp. | reverse complement strand
TGGCCATCGACATCCACACCCACGCCGAGGTGAGCTGCTGGAACCCGTTTGACAACTACGGCGAGGAGTACGACCGCGCTGCCGACAAGTACTTTCGCAACAGCCGCCGCCCGACCATTGCCGAAACAGTGGCCTACTACCGCGAGCGAAAAATCGGCTTGGTGATGTTCACCGTCGATGCTGAAGCCCAGATGGGCCGCCGCCGCGTGCCCAACGAGGAGGTGGCCGAAGCCGCCAAAGCTAATTCCGACATGATGATTGCCTTTGCCAGCATCGACCCGCACAAGGGCAAGATGGGCGCACGCGAGGCGCGCAAGCTGATCGAGGAACAAGGCATCAAGGGCTTCAAGTTTCACCCCACGGTGCAGGGTTACCACCCTTACGACAAGATGGCCTGGCCGATTTACGAGGTGATTGCCGAGTACAAAATGCCCGCCATCTTTCACACCGGGCACAGCGGCATTGGCAGCGGCATGCGCTGCGGCGGTGGCCTGCGGCTGGCTTTGAGCAACCCGATGCACCTCGACGACGTGGCGGTCGATTTCCCGGACATGCAGATCGTCATGGCGCACCCGAGCTTTCCGTGGCAGGACGAGGCGTTGAGTGTGGCCACCCACAAGCCCAATGTGTGGATTGATCTCAGCGGCTGGAGCCCCAAGTATTTCCCCAAGCAACTGGTGCAATACGCCAACACGCTGCTGAAAGACCGCATTCTGTTTGGCAGTGACTACCCACTGATCACCCCGGATCGCTGGATGAAGGACTTTGAAGACGCCGGCTTCAAGCCGGAAGTGATGCCAGGTATTCTGAAAGACAACGCGGTGCGGCTGCTGGGGCTGGACAAGGGTGAAGGGTTGGTTGGGCGCTGATAATTTGTCGATGTCGAACTGGCGTCACCTGTTTTTTCTGCTTCTTTTCCTGCTGCATGCAACCCGCCCGATGGCTGCCCATGCAGCCGTGGTCAGCGTGGATGTGGGCCACGGCTTGCAAGACAGTGGCGCGCTCAGTGCCCGTGGCCGCGCTGAATTCGACTTCAACCGCGACCTCGCGGTGCATCTGGCCAAAGCCTTGCGCAGCCGCGAGCTGCGGGTGCGTGAAGTCAATTTTGATGGTCAGATCAGCAGCCTGACGCAGCGCCCATTGGCGGGGCTGGGCAGCGACCTGTTTGTGTCGGTGCACCACGACTCGATCGACCCCGAATTCTTGCTGCCCTGGACATGGCGTGGGCGAACTGCCACCCACACTGTGGTCAAGCGGGGTTTTGGGCTGTTTGTCTCCAGCCGCAATCCTGACCTTGCGACCAGTCTGCGCTGCGCCGTTCTGATGGGACGCTTGTTGCGTCGGGCCGGCTTTGTGCCCACACCCTGGCACGCGCGCAAGCACAAGGCGGCTGATGCTGACAATGGGGTCTGGTATTACGACACCCTGCTGGTGCTGGGCTCAACCACCGTACCAGCTGTGTTGCTGGAGGCCGGGGTGATCCGCCACCGGGACGAAGAGTTGCAGTTGAAGAATCCAACGCGTCAGGCGCGTATGGCCGATGCACTGGCCAGTGCCACCGCGGCGTGTTTGTCGGTTTCGTCAAGGTAACCAGTTGCTGCCGATCCAATACTGCGCCTCGATCGTGGGTTGTGCCGAGTTTCATGGCGGTGGTCTCACATACCAGCGCCGCGTTGCGGGCGACTTTTGGGTTCGGGTTTCTTTGTTGATTTCATTTGGGTGGGTGTGCCGGTTTCGCCCAGGTTGCGCCAGGCGCGGCGCAACTGGGTGTCGGAGCTGAAGCCTGCCAGAGCCGCGGCTTGTGTCACGTTGCGACCGGACTTCAGTGCCGTTTGTGCCATGGCCAGGCGAATCCGGCGCAGGTATTGCAGTGGCGCAATGTCGGTGTGCAGCATGAACAAGCGTGTCAGGTGCCGGGGTGATGTGCACGCCACCGCCGCCATAGCGGCCAGATGCCAATCCAACGCAGGCTGGCTGCCAATGGCATCTTGCACCCGGTGCAGTGCCGGGTGCAAGTGGTTGCGGTAAGCCAGAAATGGCGATAGCTCGGGGTCTTGCGGACCGCGGCGCATGGCGACCACCATGATTTGTGCCACCTGAGCGGCGATGGCTTCGCCGCAAATTTGCGCAATACGGTGCAGCGTCAAATCGATGCCGGTCGTCACGCCTGCGCTGCTGTACACCGGCGCGTCCTCCACAAACACCCGGTTTTCACCCACATGGCAGGTGGGCTCGGCTGTTTGCAATTCAACCAGATGCTGGTGGTGCGTGGTCACATGTTTGCCACTGAGCAAGCCTGCATGGGCTGCCAGCACGGCGCCGGCACACACCGTCACCAGTTCCAGCTGTTGGGTTTGCAGCCGCAGGCCACGCAACCAATGCAACAGGGTTTGCGTTGACGCCTGGTTGATGTCGATGACCTGACCAGGCTGTCCCACCAGCACGATCCAGGTGGGCATTGCCGGGTTGGCGAGCAAGGGTGAGGGCAGCGGCAGCAGCCCGGTGACGGCGCAGCCGACCGAGGTTGGCGCCACCGGCTGCGTGCCAACAAACTGCAAAACAAAACGCGCAGCCTGGCCCTGTGCCTGCAGGCATTGGTTAGCCAGACGCAGGGCTTCGGCCGGCCCGGCCCAGTCCAGCAGCAGGCTGCCTGGCTGCAGTACAAACAAGACTTGGATCGGCGTGTGCGACGCGATTTTCATCAAGCTTTTGCTGGGTGCACTGTGCGTTCCAGCGCCTGCGCCACGTTGCAGATGGTGGCAAAGCGATCTTTCAGCACCGTGGCGGTGCGTGCCTTGATGTCGACTGCACGCAAGGTGCTGCCGTCGATCTGCTGCATGTCCCAGGTCAGCGTGGCCTCCAGGCAGTAGTCCACCTGCCAGCCCAGATCGGAGGCGTGGCGTGTGGTGGTTTCGCAGCATTGCTCGGTGCGGATACCGCTGATGATCAGTTTTTGTATGCCGTGCTGTGTCAGCCATACGTCCAACCCCGTGCCCACCAGTGCGCTGTGGCGGCTCTTGAAAAAAGTGGCACTGGGCTCAAACGCATGCAGTTCAGCCAGCGGCCGCACAAAACCGGATTCGATAGAAAACGGGTTGCTCGCCACTTTAGGTCCATCCACATGAAAGACCCGAACGATGGGGACGCTGCTGGCCACGCAGCCATCAATCAAGGCGTTTTGAGCGGCCAGATAAGAAGGCAAGTCGGTGGCGGTGAAGTAGCTGCGCTGGCGGAACGACTCTTGTGAATCAATCAAAACAAGACATGATTTCATGAATTTTCCTGCAAGTTGAAAGGCTTCATGGTGCATGTTTTAACTGCACAAAGCCAATTCATGCAGGACAAGTATCGATCAAGATAAGACATTCATGTGAACGTTTTCAGTGCCGCCCGCCTTGTTGTTCCTCGGTGACAAAGTCTGTTGGGATCTGCATCGCACGCCTGCCTTGGTCCAGCGATCAGCACCGCAGGTTTGAATCATTGACGGGCAAACAAAAGTTTGTATGATAAACTTTTGTTTATGACAGAGCGTGAGCAACAAATCCTGGCCATCCTGCGTGATGAACCGCTGATTGCCCAGCAAACCCTGGCGGATCGACTGAGCATCAGCCGCTCAGCAGTGGCAGGCCACATCATGAACCTGACGCAGAAAGGGCACATTCTGGGCAAAGGCTATGTGCTGGCCGACCCGCGTTTTGTGCTGGTGCTGGGCGGGGCCAACATGGATATCTCGGCCACCACTGAGCGCACGCTGGTGCCCGCAGACTCCAACCCCGGCTTGGTACGCTGTGCCCCAGGCGGTGTGGCGCGCAACGCAGCAGAAAACCTGGCGCGACTGGGGGTTGATACCCGCTTGCTGGCCGCCGTCGGTGACGATCCGTTTGGCCGCAGCCTGTTGGAGGCCACGCAGAAAGCGGGCGTCGACGTGCAGGGCTGCTGGGTGCTCAATGGCCAGACCACGTCCACCTACGTGTCCTTGCATGGCCCCGCTGGGGACCTGGCAGTTGCTGTGAATGACATGCGCATACTGGACTGCATCACACCTGAAAAGCTGGCCCCACAGGCTGACCGGGTGCGCCACGCCGCCGCCCTGGTGCTGGACTGCAACCTGACGGCGGATGCCTTGGCCTGGGTGTTTGCCAATCGGGGCAACACACCGGTGTTTGTGGACACTGTGTCGGCATTCAAATGCCCGCGCCTCGTGCCGTGGTTGGACCAGGTGCACACACTCAAGGTCAACCGGCAGGAGGCGCAGGCGCTATGCGGCTGGGCGGTGCAAAGTGATGCCGAGATAGAGCGTGCCGCGCAATGGCTGCATACCGAAGGCGTACAGCAGGTGGTGCTGAGCCTGGGCGCACGCGGCGTGTACTGGAGCGACATGGGGGCAGCACACGGCTGGCAGGGCACGGTACCTGCCGAGGTGGTCAATGTCACCGGTGGTGGTGATGCGCTGATGGCTGGCCTGGTGCACGGGTTTGTGAGCCGCCAAAGCCTGGCTGAAACCATACCGTTTGCGCTGGCATGTGCGGCTTTGACGGTGAGCGCCGAGCAGTCCAATCACCCCAGTTTGTCTGTTGTTTCCGTTGCGCAGTTGTTGCGCAATGTCACCCTGAGCATGGCACCATGACCCATTCCTACCTGGATATCCATCCCGATGTGGCACAAGCCATCACCGAGCGCCGCCCGGTGGTGGCGCTGGAGTCCACCATCATTTCGCACGGCATGCCGTATCCGCAGAACGTGGCCACGGCTCTGCAGGTTGAAGCCGAAGTACGTGCCCATGGTGCAGTGCCGGCCACCATTGCCATCATCAACGGACGGCTCAAGGCCGGTCTGACGGTGGCAGAGATTGAAGTCCTGGGCCAGAGTGGGCGCAGAGTGGTCAAGGTCAGCCGTCGCGACATCCCGTTCATCGTGGCCGCCAGTGCGACCGGTGCCACCACGGTCGCAGCGACCATGGTGATTGCCGCCATGGCCGGCATTCGCGTGTTTGCCACCGGCGGCATTGGTGGCGTACACCGGGGGGCGCAGCAGAGCTTTGACGTGTCGGCTGACTTGCAGGAACTGGCGCAGACCCCGGTGGCGGTGGTGTGCGCTGGTGCCAAGTCCATCCTTGACCTGGGCTTGACGCTGGAATACCTGGAAACCCATGGCGTGCCGGTGATTGGGTACCAGACCCCGTGGTTACCGGCGTTCTATACCCGCGACAGCCAGTACAGAGTGGACTACCAGCTCGACAGCGCCCAGGCCATTGCCCAGGTGATGCACGCCAAGTGGGCCATGAACCTGAGCGGTGGGCTGGTGGTGGCCAACCCGATCCCCGAGGCCTTTGCCATGCCGCGCGCAGCCATTGATGCGGCAGTGGAACAAGCCCTGCAAGAGGCACAACAGCAACACATCACTGGCAAGGAGTCCACCCCGTTTTTGCTGGCGCGGGTGTGTGAATTGACCGGTGGCGACAGCCTGGCCGCCAACATTCAGCTGGTGTTGAACAACGCACGCTTGGCTGCGGCCATCGCGCGGGATCACCTGGTTTTGCTATAGGCGCATGCAGAGGGTGTTGGCAATCCGCACGGCGCTTGTTGGCTTTGGGTGCAAAACGCTCACCGCGTCAGTTCTGCCAGCACATCGTCAAATGCATCCAACAACCGGGTGACGTCGGCCGCACGGGTGGCCGGACTGCACAGCAGCATGTTGTGAAACGGTGTGATCAGCACGCCGCGATTGAGCAATGCCAGGTGGATCAGGTGCTCCAGTTCCGGGTCGAACAGCTGTTGCGCCTGGCTGCCATTCAAGGGTGGCAGCGGGCCAAACTGAAACTCGCAACGCGCGCCCACTTGTGTCACGCACCAGCTCAAGTGGTGGCGCGCAAGGCTGGCCCGCAATCCCTCGCTGACGGTGCTGGCGCACGCGATCATCTGCGCGAAGGCCGCCGGCGTTGCCACCTCACTGAGTGTGGCGCGCATGGCGGCCATGGTCAGCAGATTTGCGCTGAGAGTGGTGCCGATGCCTGAATGCCCGGCGGGTGCGTCGCGCTTGGCCTGGGTGGCGCGCCGGGCCAGTTCGGCCGTCATGCCATAGACCGCGCAGGGCAGTCCGCCGGCAATCGGTTTACCCAATACCAGCGCATCGGGCTGCAGACCATGGGCTTTTGCATAGCCGCCCGGGCCGCTACTGAAGGTGTGGGTTTCATCCAGAATCAACAACGCGCCATGTTGGTGGATCAGTGCCTGGGCCCGTGGCCAAAAGTCAGGCTGTGGCAACACCATGCCAACGTTGGTCATCACCGGCTCGGCCAGAACACACGCCACATCGCCCGCCTGCAACGCGGCTGCCAGCGCCGGCAGGTCGTTGAACTCAAGCACCCGTGTGTGGGCGGTCAGGTCAAACACCTGCCCCAGCAGACTGCTCCTTTGGCGCGGCTGGCCGTCAACCAGATCAACAAACACGTCGTCCACCGTGCCGTGGTAACAGCCGTTGAATACCAGTAATTTTTGGCGTCCGGTGGCTGCACGTACCCAGCGCAACAGAAAGCGGTTGGCGTCGCTGGCTGAAAGGGCGCTTTGCCACACCGGAAGACCAAAACGCCGCGCCAATTCGATGCCGACCCAGGCGGCGTCAGCACCCGGCAACATCGCGGTGCAACCCAGGGCCACCTGCTGCTGCACCACGCTGACCACGGCAGGTGGGGCGTGGCCAAACATGGCGCCGGTATCGCCCAGGCAAAAGTCGGCGTAGTCGTGACCGTCGACATCGGTGACGCAGGCTCCCCTGGCGCTGGCCACCTGAAGTGCAAACGGAGTGGACCAGTCACTCATCCAGTGCAGCGGCACGCCAAACAGCCAGTGGGGTGCGGCTTGTGCCGCCAACGCCTGTGATTTGGGGTGAGAGGCGACGAAACGCGCCCGCTCGATGTGGACCAGAGAGTTGCGTGTGTCGGCGGAAATTTCATGCATTTTTGGCCTCTAGCGCAATTTGGACGTCCTTTGATTGCTATCTTTATTAGACTAGTAGAAGCAGGTGCTCACGCTCCCACGAGCTGATGACACGGCTGTAGGTGGCGTACTCCAGCTCTTTCACGGCGCAAAAGGCTTGCACAAACGACGGCCACAACACCTCGGCCAGGGGTTCGCAGGCACGCATTCTGGTGATGGCGTCTTCCAGGTGGCGCGGCAACTCGTAGTCGCGGTCCCAGGCGCTGCTGGTCATTGGGTCAGTGGGCTGAAGCTGCGCCATCATGCCCAGGTAACCGCAGGCCAGCGTGGCAGCGGTGGCCAGGTAAGGGTTGACATCCACCCCGGGCACGCGGTTCTCCACCCGGCGGTTTTGCGGGTTGGACTTGGGTACCCGAATGCCGCAGGTCCGGTTGTCCAGACCCCATTGCACGTTGATGGGTGCCGACATGAAGCGCGACAGGCGCCGGTAGGAGTTGACGTAGGGGGCCAGCATCGGCATGACCTGCGGTACATACTTTTGCAAGCCACCGATGTAATGCCTGAAATGTACGCTGGCCGAACCATCGGCATTGGAAAAGATGTTGCGGCCGGTGTCGGCGTCCAGAATGCTCTGATGGATGTGCATGGCGCTGCCGGGTTCCATCTCCATCGGCTTGGCCATGAAGGTGGCAAAAATGCCGTGGCGTAGCGCCGTTTCGCGCACCGTACGTTTGAACAAAAACACCCGGTCGGCCAGATCCATCGGGTCGCCGTGGCTGAAGTTGATTTCCATCTGACCCGCGCCGGCCTCGTGAATCAGCGTTTCCACGCCGAGCCGGTGCACGCTGCAAAACTGCGACAGCTCCATAAAGAACGGATCAAAGTCGTTGACCGCGTCGATCGAGTACGACTGCCGGCCTGCCTCGGACTTACCGGTGCGTCCCAACGGCGGTTGCAGAGGTTCGTGCGGATTTTTCTGCCGTGCCACCAGGTAAAACTCCATCTCCGGGGCGACGATTGGCTTCCAGCCCTGTTTCTCATACAGCGACACCACATGGCGCAACACACTGCGGGGTGCCAGCTGCACCAGTGAGCCATCGTCTTCATGGCAGTCATGAATCACCACCGCCACCGGTTCCGCCGCCCAAGGCACCACACGCGCTGTGCTCACGTCGGGCAGGCATACCATGTCGGGGTCGGTCTCACCCACATGGGGGCCGTTGTCGGGCTGCTGGCCGTTGACGGTGTTGAGCAACACACTTTTGGGCAGACGCATCTCGCCCGCCGCAAGAAACAGATCCCTGGGCAGAATCTTGCCCCGGGCAATGCCGGTCATGTCGGGGATGACACACTCGACCTCGTGGATCCGATGCTCCGTCAGAAAGGCGGAGATGGTGTCAGAAGTGGCGTCGCGCATGGGTTCAGACCAGTAGTGGAATGACCCATGATAGAGCGCTTGGTCTGCGTTGACAGTGCCACTTTGGCCAATGCGCCAAAGGCCACCGGGGCGAGCGGCAGTACGCGTCCCTAAACGCCCCCGCCGCGATGGACGGTCTCGTAGTAGAGTTTTTCGAGTTCCAGCTTGTGCGAGGTTTCCTCACCGGCTAGAAACGTGAACAGGTCACGAATCGGGCCTTCGGGTGCTGACAGCGACAGTTCCCGATAGTGGCTCATGGCCGTGTGTTCACGCCCCATGGCGTACTGCAACACCGCTTGGTCATCGGGGTGGTCACCCAGGTTGGGCAAATGCAAGCAATCGGAAAACTTGCTGTCACTGGCAGTTTTTTCGATTCTGATCTTGACCTGTTCCACCAGGTCGCTGCGTTTGGACAACTCGGCCAGCAGGTCAAAGTGTTTTTGCTCTTCTTCGGCCAGTTCTTCCACCAGGTAGCGGATGCGTTTGCTGACTTTGGGAATCAGACCGGTGTAGAAATCGCGTGCGCTGGCTTCAAAACTGTTGGCCACGTCGAGCACCTCCTGGAGGCTGGTTGTCCCACGAAGGACGTCGATTCTGCGTGCACCTGCGCTCATTTTGCTCCTCCATCTGCTGTGATCATGGCGTGAATACTGGCCGCTACCCGATGCCCATCGGCAACTGCGGTCACGACGTCGGGGCCACGTACCATGTCGCCAGCCGACCATAACCACGGCTCGCTGGTTCTGCCGCCAGCATCCACCTGCAGGCGGCCGCGTTGCCAGGCCAACTGTTCAGTCAAGGCATCGCCCAGCAAAGCGGTATCGGTCATTTGACCAATCGCCTCGACCACCATGCTGCCCGGGTGAAACTGCTCGTCAGTCTGGTCGTAGCTGGGTGCAAAGCGCCCCTGCTCATCAAAAATGGCCTTGACGCGCCAGGTCTTCAACCCGGCAACCTTGCCGTCTTCGATCACCACGTGTTGTGGTCCACGTGCGTCGATGATCACGACACCTTCTTCGCCGGCTTCCTTGATCTCCTCGGGGTCCGCCAGAAAATGTGCCTTGTCTTCGAGTGCCGTCAATATCACCTTGACTTCGCCGAAGCTGGCTTTTTGTAGCCGTGCCAGTGTGCGTGCAATGTCCATGGCCACGTTGCCGCCACCAATCACCACCGCCTGGCGCGGGGTGCCAAAGTCTTCACCTGCGGTGGCCTGGCGCAGCAGGTCGACCGCTTTGCGCACATCGGCGTGATCGCTGCCGGGAATGCGGGTACCGCGGCCCAGTTGCAGGCCCAGGCCCAGCAGCACAGCGTCATGGGCGTCGCGCAGCTCGGTCAGGCTGATGTCCTTGCCAATCGCGGTATTGCAACGCAAGTCCACACCCACCGCACGAATCAGGTCCACATCTTCATCGATGATGTCGTAAGGAAGCCGGTATTCCGGGATACCCCAGCGCGTCATGCCACCCGGCTTGTCGAGCGCCTCGTACACAGTCACACTGTGGCCTTGTTTGGCCAGGTCAAATGCGGCGGTCAAACCGGCCGGGCCGGCACCGACCACCGCCACCTTTTTGCCGCTCGAAGCAGGCAAGCTGCCGACGATCAGCTCTTTGCGCCGCTCAAATGGCACCTGGTCCATGATGTGGCGTTTGAGCCAGCGAATGGCGATCGGGTCGCCTTCATGGCGCGCAGCGCAGGTGGTTTCGCACTTGTGCGTGCACACCCGACCACACACACCAGAGAACGGATTGGTCTCATACAACAGTTCCACGCCGCGTTCGTAGTTGCCATCCCGCACCGCGGCAATGTAGTCGGGGATCGACATGTGGGTGGGGCAGGTGGCAATACACAGGCCACACGAGACACAGCGGTCAGCCTCGGCCTTGGCCTGCTCGACCGAGTAACCGTCGACGATTTCGGCAAATGAGCAGATGCGTACATCGGGCTCAAGCTCGTGCATGTGTTCGCGCACACGACTGGTCAACTGATGGTCTTGTGGGCGGTGGTAACCCAGCTCGGCGTTATCCCAATGCTTTTTGTCGATGCCAGGCGTGTACAGATATGCATCAGGATTGCCGTCGACCCAGGTGTAGGCGTTGGACATGGTGAGTGAGCCGGTCATGCACACATCCACACACAGCGCGCACCAGCAGCAGCGGCCGTAGTCGATGCGTGGGCGCAGGCCGGAGTCACCTTGCTTGGTTTGGACACCGTCGACTGGAATCATGTCGATGGCGCCGTTCTGGCAGATGGTCTCGCAGGTGCCGCAGCCTATGCATTTGACGATGTCGTTCTGGTGAAAGCCACGGTAGCGTGGTGCGCCGGGACGGTCATTGAGCGGATCGCGGATCGTCACCGGATCGAGGAAAACATTTTTCCACGCGGTGAAGGGCGAGAGGACGTCACGAACTGTCATGGTTATCTCTCAATCTCTGGCGGATAGGTATGCAGCGACACCATCAGTGAGGCGACATCGGAAATGTTGACGTTCACAATCATGCGCTCGAGCAAGCTCATGGCATGGGTGTATGACGGGCCGCGCACATTGACACGCCTCGGGTAGCCACTGCCATCGGTGACCAGGTAATAACCGTATTCGCCGCGTGAACATTCGCCGCGCACATAGGTTTCGCCGCGCGCAATCTTCCAGTGCAGTACGTTGGGTGTGGGCACGGTCACGGGGCCGGTGCGTGGCATCTTGGCCAGCAATTGACGCACGATGTCAACCGACATCAGCAGGTCACGCCGGCGCACGTCTGAGCGGGTGTAGATGTCGGAGTTGTGGCCGATCACAGGCTCAAAATCGATCTGCGAATACACCAGGTACGGGTCATCTTTGCGAACATCTTTGGCGACACCCGCTGCGCGGGCGTTCGGGCCGGTGACGCCATAGGTGTCGAGCCAACTCGGGTCAATCACGCCCATACCCACGGTGCGTTTTTTGAACACGGCGTTGCAGAACATCACGTCCCAGACATCGCGCATGACTTTTTCGATCTCCCGCAGCGTGTCTTCCATGCGCTGGTCAAAACCATCCGGAAGCACGTCTCGCACGCCACCTGGGATGATGAACATGTGGTAAATCCGCGCACCAGTCAGCTCTTCAAAGCGGTCAAGCATGAGGTCGCGGGCATAGGTGGTCCACTGGCCAATGACACCCAGGCCCAACGCTCCAGCCTGCCCGCCGAGGTACATCAGGTAGCTGTTGATGCGCCCCATCTCCAGGATCAGGGCACGAATCCAGTTGGCGCGCTCGGGTGACTCAATGCCCGCGAGCTCTTCCACGGCGGCGGCGTAGCAGTATTCATTAAAGTCTGGTTCGGGCACGCAAATACGGCAGACGATTGGAAAGCACTGGATGAAAGTGCGCCGCTCCATCAATTTTTCGAACCCGCGGTGCAGGTAGCCGACATGGGTCTTACCCTCGACGACCTCATCACCGCAAACGGTGAGTTCCACCGACATGTTGCCGGTGATGCCAGGGTGGTTGGGGCCTTGCCAAAGTTTGAGGTACTTGCCCGAGGTGAGATCGATGTCGAGCGTGCCGTCAGCCCGGGCGCTGGGGTACTGCGAGCGGTCAGGGGTGAAAATACTCATTTCAAAGCCCGCCTGGATATAGTTGCTGCTTCATATGTTTCGCCGGGTCGTGGGTTTCGCGGCCCGGTCGCTGCCTGTAGCTCTCCGCGGCGTACTTCTTGGTGTCAAAGTCGCGCCGATAGGGCGGTATGTCGTTCCACCCTTCAAGGATGAATTCTTCTTCCAGACGCGGACTGCCTGGGAAGTCGATGCCGAACATTTCGCGCAGCTCGCGCTGGTAGGTGGCTGCCGTGGGCCAAAGTTCGTGAATGCTTTCCATCGAGGCGGACAGTCGCGGCAATTTCACGCGAAGGCCAATATCACGCGCCTTCTGGCGGTTGTGCAACAGGTAGGTGAGTTGAAACACCTCGTCTTCCAGCCAGTCGACTGCTGTCAACAGCACCAGATGCGTATAGCCTTCTAGGTCGCGCAGATGAGTGGCGATGGGCCGCAGGTACTCTTTGGGAACGGTAACAAACGCCAGATTGGGGCGTTGCTCGGTCAGTTCGCCCATGGGGAAGAGCGCTTTGAGGCTGGTATGGAGTTCTCGCATTTTGGATCCTTACCAGTTGTAGTCAGGCATGTCCCAGTCGTGGATGACATGCTTTTGGTTAGCCTTGTACCAGGCGAAATTTTCGGCGTACTGGTTGGCACCTTCGGCCTTGCCGGCACGAATGAGTTTTTTTAAGTCCATGAAGCCAGCGATGAGCGCTTCTGGCCTGGGCATGCAGCCTGCGATGTAAAGATCAACCGGCAGATAGTCATCCAGGCGCTTGATGGTGTTGTAGGAGTCCCAATACATGCCACCGTTGATGGTGCAGGAACCCAAACCAATCACGTATTTCGGGTTTTGCATCTGCTCGTAGGCGCGCACGACGCGTTTGAGCGTCTTGACCGATAGGTAACCCGAGATGATGAACAGATTGGCCTGGCGTGGCGTGGGGCGCCATTGAACGCCAAATCGATACGCATCAAAGCGCGGTGTCATCAGCGGGCGCATCTCGATGGCGCCGCAACCGGTGCCAAAACCCAGAATCCAGATCGACTCGGCCCGTGCCCAATTGAACAGGTCCTCGACAATCTTCAGGTAAGCAGGCGGATGCACACTGGGTGCGGCCTCGCAAAAGTAGTCGCGTAGCGGGTCGACCTCAAACTGGGTGCCATCGGGACCCTTGACCACGCGGATTTTTAGTTCTTCTTTCATGTCAGTTCACCCATACGATAGAGAGGATGCCCAGCGGCACAGCCCAGACCAGGAACCAGCGAATCGACTGCTCGACACGAAAACGCGGGAATACGACGCCTACAAAGGCCGACCACAAATAGATCAGAAACACTTTGAAGAAGAAGGTTGGCCAGTCGGAGGCGCCACCAAAAAAGAGATTCATGTAGATCACGATCTTGGCCACAGGAAAGATGGCGCGATTGGTCTGCATTAGCGCAAGATACGACGAGTGGTATTCGGTGGGCGGACCAATTGGAATTTCTTGCGGGGCAATCACGATGTCAAACGGCGGGCGCATCATGGAGCCCAAGAACGACAGCATTGCCGCAGCGACCGCCAGCGGATTGGTAAACAGCGTCCAGTTCAGCATGCCGCCCTGTTGGGCAGCAACGATTTCGGTGACATTGAGTGTCTGGTACTGGAGCGACACAGAAAAAACGGCCAGCGCAAACGGCAGCTCAGCGGTGGTGACTTGCGACAAGCCGCGCGTGATCCCGATGGCCGCGTGCGGATGACCGCTTTCTCCTGCGCCTAGTGCCATGCCCAAGGTGCCGAAGAAGATGAAGTACAAAGCCAGAATCAGGTCGCCAGCAAACGACAGGTTGGAGAACATGGTCGAGCCATAAATCGCCGGCATGAACAGCAGCAAACCAACGCCGCCTGACAAACGAAACACCGGGCCAAGGTAAAACATCACGCCATGGGTAATGGACGAGCGCAGGCCATAGTTTTTGACCATGTCAGCGTAGTACTGCCAGATGGGAATACCGTGGCGACGGCCAACCCGGGCGGCAATTTTGGCGATGAACGCGTTCATCAGAAAGCCGAAATTGACAACGATGAACAGCGTCAAAAAGGCGTAGGGGATTTTCATCCAGTCGAAGGACATGACTAGGCTCCCATCCGGAGAAGAAAGGCGAGTAGAACAAAGGCCAGGAAGTGAAATGCATAACTCTGTCCGTTGCCGTTGTAGAGGCGCCGGGCAAAATCAGCCACTGCATGGAGCAAGTTGGTCAGCCCATCCCAGAAGCGGCTGGCCAGAGGTGTCACCAAGAATCCCAGCGCTTTACGATAAGGCGCGAAGAAGTTCCAGGCGAAATGGGTGGTTTCCGGGCGGAACGGACGCTCCGCTGAAAACACGATGTTGAATTGTTTGACTTTCTGCGCCTTGCGATCAACGAAAAGCAGCCAGGCAAACAGCGTTGCAAAGATCACGACCACACTGATCATGATGGCAATCGGATTCCAATACCCGTAACTGCTGGTAATGGTGTTGCCGGTGGTCCATCCCAATCCACCCTCGGGGAAAAATTGGTTCAGGTAGGCATCCACCCTACGCAAGGCGATGCCGGGAAAGATCGCGAAGACCACCAGTAGCACGACATAAATCATTTGCGGCAGGATGATCCAGAACGGCGCCTCTTTGACACGGCGGAACTCGTCCTTGAGTTGGCCCAGGAAAATCGCGTAGATTAAACGGAACAGGTACAAAAAGGCAATCGGACCGGCCAGGAAGATCAGGATCATGGGCAGCCGGTACTCCGCAGAGATGATGGCGTTGTAGAAAATCCAGCGCCCACCAAAGCCCGACAGCGGTGGCAAGCCCGAGACGGCAATGATGCCGACCAGCACCGCGATGAACGAGAGTGGCATGAGGGTAATCAGGCCGCCCATGCGGTACATGTCCTTGGTGCCAGTGCGTTTGGCCACGCCACCCACGGCCAGGAACAGCATCGCCTTGTAAATGTAGTGGTTGATCACGAACATCAGCGCCATCAGCCAGCCCAGGTGGTTCATCAAGGCAAGACCAAACATGGCGTAGCCCATTTGGCCGATCGAGGAGTAGGCCAGCAGCCGCTTGGCGTCTTCCTGAAAGATCGCCATCAGGTTGCCCAGCAAGGCGGTCAAGGCCGCAATCCACATCAGTACATGGGTGAGTTCGACGCCAAAGAGTTGTTGCTTGCCCATCGTCATCAGCAGCATGATCAGGCCATACAACCCGGCTTTGAGCAAAATGCCTGAGACCATGGGTGAGACATCGGTTTCGGCTTCGGCATGGGCGCCCGGCAGCCAGACATGCAGGCCAATGGCTGCGGTCTTGGTCATGAACCCCAGCGCCAACAGGGCAAATACCCAAGGCGCCAACGGTGCAACCAGTTGGCTCAAGCCGGCAACATCAAATTGAACAGCGCCCTGTGCGCCCAGAGCAAAACCTGTCAGGATGAGGAATGCACCACCCAAAGAAAAGGCGATGTAGGAAAGGGCGTGGGGTTCGGAGTGCTTGCCGCGCAGAATCAGGAAATACGAGCCCACGGTCAAAATTTCCCATGCGCTGAAAAAGTCAAAGGTGTCGGTAGCACGGATCAGCATCACCAAGCCGGCGTACATCAGCATGGCAGCGGGGTAAAACCCGATGCGCCGGCCGTGGGAGGCGTAACTGGCCAGTAAAGTCACGGCGCCGCCAATCAAAAAGATCACGGCAAAGATCAGACGCAGCGGGTCATACTCGGTATAGGTTTGGTAGAAAAATGCCACCATGCCAGCGATGGCCAGGGTGTTTTTAGCCCAGGCAGGCAACCAGTCAAGCACCAGGAACGCCAGCGCAAACGCCAGTGGAATGGTCAGCAGCAAGTTGGTGCGCCCGGATAGATCGCCCCACACATAACCCAGTAGCCAACCGGCAATCACCGCCACAAACAGCGGCAGTGCCTTGTGGCTGACGCAACTTACCGTCTGCGCCACTGGGTCGCGTTTGATGATGTAGCCAAACCAGCGAAACAGGTAGCCTGCCTCAATCAGGGCACCGACCAAAATCATTGCCAGGAGCGGCAATCTGCCTTCCGCGGCAAGCACCCGCACCAGTTCCCATTTCGCGTAAAAGCCTGGGAAAGGCGGCAAGCCACTGAGCATGCAAACAAACGTAATAAACGCAAAGATCAGCAGCGGACGCTCGCGCAGCGCTGTCCAGTCCGTGAGCAAACGCCCCTGAACCAAACCCGATAGCCAGTAAAGCCCGGCTTTGGCAACGGCGTGCGAGAGCAACAAGCCAAATGCCACATAGTTGGTCAGATCACCCAACACATCGCGTTGCCCCAGCACCGCCAGGACCAGTCCAGTCTGTGCAATGGACGAGTAACCCAGGAGCCTGCGGTCATTGGTTTGGGGGAGGGCAAACAAATTGGCCGCCGCAAAGGTGATGATGCCCACCGTGGTGGCCATTGGGTACCAGGTGGGGCCGCCAATGAGCAGGAGTTTGTCCACCGCAAACAGCGCCGCGGTCCCTGATGCGGCCGAGAAAACAGCCGAATACGAGGGGTGCGCCGACTCGTAGATGTCAAGTGCCCAGCCATTGGCTGGAAAGGGTTTGACTTCGGCCAGGATGGCAATGAACATGAAAAAGAAAGCCATCGCGCCGCCCATCTGCTCAATGAGCGATGCCTGAGCCATGCCATCAATATTGAGCGTACCCGTTGCATGGTAAGCAAAGATGATGCCGATCAACAGTAACACCGAGATCACCTGAGAAACGATCAAGTACTTGAAACCTGCTGCCAAGGCGCGACCATCCTCCGATAGCAACACCAGTCCGGCAGTTGAGATGACAAGCAGCTCAAAGAATACAAACAGGTTAAAGATGTCACGCGTGAGAATCACGCCGCACAAGGCCATGATGGTCACCATCAGCACCGCCATCGACCGGTTGCCCAGGCGATAGAGCGCGTCTTTGAGGTGCAGCGCAGCCAGAAAGCCGGTGGCATTGACCAGCAAGGTCAGTGCCGCTTCAGGCAGGCCCATGCGCAGATTGATGGCAAAGGGTGGCTTGGTGCCAGCGGTAAAGATTTCGACCGAGGCGGCGTCTTGCGACAAAAACAACCCAAGCCAGCTTCCAGAAACCCAGGTCATAAAACCTAGCGTGGCCAGTGTGATCAAAAAAGCCAGCCCGCGGTTGCTTTCTTTGAGCAGACCCAGCAGGAACGACGCCGCCAGTGCGGCCACAATGATGTAGATGGCGCTTACCATTTCAACTCCGTGTAGTGCGCGATGTCGAGCGTGCGGTTCTTCTCGTACAGCCTGTAGACATAGGCCAACATCAGCGCGGTCACGCCAACACCAATCACGATCGCTGTCAGTACCAGGGCTTGTGGAACCGGGTCGATGATTCGTGCTGCCGCGTCAACGGCACTGAGTGTTGAGTCCAGGATAGGCGCGGTGCGGCCACGCATATAGCCGATGCTGACGATGACCAGATTGACACCTGAGTCGGCCACGGTAAACGCAACAATCATTCGCATCAGGTTGCGCTGGGTCAGTGCCCCATAAAAGCCGATCAAAATCAGCAGAAAGCCGGTCGCCATTGCGATATGTGACATCACAGTTCCTCCGTTTGGGACAGATTGGCCAGAATCGATGCAAACTCGGCGCCAACCTTGAGGCCAATCAGCGAGTAAATCAGGGGGATCGCACCTGCAGAGAACAGGACACCCAAGTCACCCAGCGGCAGAAACCGGTTATCGAGAAACCCACCGGCCAATATCAGCCCGAGTACGCCAATCAGCACATAGGCCGCGCCGGCAAATGACTCGACCACTGAGATCAAGGTGTGACTGAGGTGCTTGAGCGGATCTGCCAAAAGAAGCAGCAACGCGCCGGAGGCAATCACCGCGCCTCCCTGGAAGCCGCCACCGGGTGTCAGGTGACCGTTGACGAAGATGTAAACGCCCAGCAGCATCACCAGCGGCGCCAAAAAGCGGCTACCCGTGGTCAGCAACTCGCCCACTGGCACCAGCTTGGAGTGACCCGCTTGGGTTTTTCTGCCCATCGACAAAACTAGCCCGACGATGGTGGAGGCCAAAAACAGCACCGTGACTTCGCCCAGGGTGTCAAGACCCCGATAGGTCACCACAATGGCGGTCACGATGTTGGCTGCACCGATTTCACGCGCAGTGTTCTCGGCGTAATAGAGTGCGGTGAGGTTGAGTGCGGCGTCGGGCTCGTATCCGGCCAGCAGTGCCATGAAAATGACCCCCAGGCCTGCCATCATGGCAAAGGCGATGAAACGCTTAATCATGCTTGTCTCCGTCGTTTTCGCCACCGCGCACGCGCCCCAAGACGAAAAAGAACAAAAATGTTGTCAATCCACTGCCAATGGCGGCCTCCGTCATCGCCACATCGGGTGACGCCAGAATCAGGAACAGCACCGATGCGACCAGGCTCACCAGACCGGCCGCCAATATGGCAATGGGCAGACTGCGCCCACTGACTGCCACATAGGCGCCACCCACCATGACCGCGCACAAGACGATGGTCATCAAGAAAATCATGCTGCTCATGTTGTCTCCCCGGTGTCTTCCGCCAAACGGTCAACGGATGTCATGGGTGTTTTTTGTGCTCTGATGCGGTGCGCTGAACGCGCCAGCACCTGCGACGAAATCGGGTTCGTGAACAAGATGAACAAGCCTATCAAGAACAACTTGAGTGCCCAGTCTGGTTGAATGCATGCTGCACCACCCAGGCTCAGGAGTGTTCCAAGCGTTGTGGCTTTGGTGCCCGCCTGAATTCGATTGAAAACGTCAGGCATACGCACCAGTCCAAGGCCTCCCAGCAAAAGAAAAGAAGCACCGGCGACCATCAGGAAGCCCCCCGCCATAGCCAGTAAGTTCTCCATCAAAGCCCCCGTTCCAGATACCGGGCGACCACGATCACCCCCAGAAATGACAGCAGCGCGTAGACCAGCGCTACATCGAGATAAATGCCACGCCCTTCGGCGTAAGCAATCTGCACGATCGCCGTCACTGCAACAATCGTCAGTACATCGAACGCCACCACCCGGTCTGCCACCGAAGGTCCCTTGAGAAACCGGTACAATGCCAGAAAAAATGCCAGGCTGGTCAGCAAGGCGGCGACTTGAACCAATGAATCAACCATACATGACCTCCAGATACTGTTCAAAGCCACTCACGATGGCCGCTGTGGCGCCCTCGATATCGGGTGAGTCCACTGTCACCCAGTGCACATAAATCCACTCGCCGACCAGGTCGACGGTCAAGGTGCCAGGTGTCAAGGTGATCGAACTCGTCAGCAGCAAACGACCCATGCGACTCTTGAGCCGGGTTCTGACCTTGACAATGCCGGGTTTGAGAGGCAGTTCGGGTGACAGGACGATCTTGGCCAGGTTGATGTTGGACTTGACCAGTTCCTTAACGAAGAAAAACACGTAAATCACCGAAGTAAACAGTGCCTTCGGGTTGAGGCGCAACTCCGAGACAAAGGCCGTTCCATCGCGAAACAGCAGCGAGATGAGAAACGCTGCTACAACACCCACCCACAGGACATCGGTTGCAACCGAGCCGTTGAGCAAAATCCAGAAGAGGAAAAGTGTTGAAAACAGCACTGAGAAGTTTCGGGCTTTGTTCATCGTCCCATCCTCAATGTGGTCTGGTGGTGTGTCAGCGCGAGTGCTGAATCTGTGATTCCCAACGACCTAGGGTTATTACTTAAGTGCATGCTGATATTTTGTGTTATCGCAATGCGCTTCCCTTTGACCCAGGTCAACTTAGCGGAGAATATTAAAGCTTTCTTAAGATTTGATGGGGTCGCCTTGCAAGGCGTCCGTCCGCCTTATTGGTAACGACAGCTTGCACGCCGGGTATGGGGGTAACTCAAGCAACGGGTTGGTAGATTGAATGATCCAGTGCGTCGATAGCAGCGATCAACGATTGGATGACTGGCAGTCGAGCATAGTTTTGTCGCCATGCCAGTGCGACCCGGCGCATGGGTGCCGGTGTCTCGAAGGGAATCGCCTGGACCAGTTCGGTGCTGTACAGACTTGACAGTGCACTCTTCGGCAGCACTGAAATACCATAGCCGGATGCCACCATGGCACGAATGGTTTCGATGGAATGACCTTGACGCAACGATCCATCGGCGTGGCTGATCTCGGGGCAGGCGTCAAGCACCTGCTCCCGGAAGCAATTTCCCGCTTTCAGCACCAGAACATCTTCGCCGCCAATCTCAGCAGCGGGAATTGCCTGTCGCCCGGCCCAGTGGTGTCCTTTGGGAATCACCACCTCGAACACTTCGTCGTAAAGAGCGTGGGTGTTGATGCCTGGCACGTCAAAGGGCAAGGCCACGATGGCCGCATCAATGGTTCCGTACTTGAGGTTGTCTGCCAACAGTGCTGTCATGCTTTCTTCAATATAGAGCGTCAGCGCCGGTGCCTGCTGGCGCAGCGCCGCAATGAGTTGCGGCAGCAAATAGGGCCCAATGGTGTGGATGACACCCAGTCGAAAGGTACCAAGCAAGGGGTCAACGCCGGTCTGTGCCACCGTTTCAATGCGCTGAACCTCCTCCAGGCTTTTGCGTGTTTGTGCCACCACGCGTTCTCCGATGGCCGTCAGCCCCAAACGGTGTTTGCTGCGCTCTATCAGGATGACACCCAATTCCTCTTCAAGATTCTGAATGGCGACGCTAAGGGTTGGCTGTGAAACATGGCAATGCTCGGCGGCCCGACTAAAGCTCATATGTTCGGAAAATGCGACCAGGTAACGAAGGGCAGACAGTTTCATGGGTTCTGTATATAGAAGTTATCTATGCAGTATATAGCCAAAAAAACTTTATTAATCATTGACTTACATCATACGAACGATGATTTGGGTTGGGTAAAGTTTCGCTCGTGCTGAATTTTTGGTTCGTTTGATCCCGATCGAATGTCAAGCACAACTTTCAACCTTCAAGGAAACAAAAATGAAACTACGCATTCTTGCCGCATCACTGTTCGCCCTGAGTCTGGTGCCGTCCATCTCAGCGGCCCAAGAACTGATTCAACCGATCAAACCTCCAGCACAGATCAATCTGGGTATGGTCGAACTCGGCAAAAAACTGTATTTCGATCCGCGTCTGTCCAAGTCGGGTTTTATCTCCTGCAATTCATGTCACAACCTTTCGATGGGCGGCACTGACAATATTCCGACATCGATTGGTGACAAATGGCAGCAAGGCCCGATCAATGCCCCCACCGTGTTGAACTCGAGCTTGAACGTCGCCCAGTTTTGGGACGGTCGCGCAGCTGACCTGAAAGCACAGGCGGGTGGTCCCATTGCCAATCCAGGTGAAATGGGCTTTACCCACACGCTGGCTGTGGGTGTGCTGGCTTCCATTCCCGCATATGTGCGTGAATTCAAGACAGTTTTTGGTACCGACAAGGTCGACATCGATCAGGTCACCACCGCGATTGCTGAGTTTGAGAAGACTCTGGTAACTCCCAATTCCCGTTTTGACCAATGGCTGCTGGGCAAACAAGATGCCCTAAGCGCAGATGAACTGGCTGGCTACAAACTGTTCAAAGAAAGCGGTTGCGTTGCGTGCCACAACGGCCCTGCGGTCGGTGGCGCATCTTTCCAGAAGATGGGTGTCGTGGCTCCGTATAAGTCAACCGGTGGTGCCGAAGGCCGTAGCGCCGTAACAGGCAAGGAAATTGACCGTTTCAACTTCAAGGTGCCAACACTGCGCAACATTGAAATGACCTACCCGTACTTCCATGACGGTGCAGTGAATACTTTGGCTGAGGCCGTCGACGTGATGGGCAAACTGCAGTTGGGCAAAGTGTTTACCAAAGACGAAAATGCCAAGGTAGTGGCATTCCTGAAGACCCTGACCGGCGATCAACCCAGCTTCATGATGCCGATCCTGCCGCCGTCGGCTGATGCGACACCGCGTCCCACGCCATTCGCCAAGTAAGCACTTGGGTACAAAAAAGGAGCCTCGGCTCCTTTTTTTATGTTCAGAACGAACTGTCACGGTGATAGACCGCCCATCGCCACCACCTTGAAAAATCCGGCCCCGGTGACAGTGCCGTGGCCGATCTCTTCGACCGTCGCCTCGCGTACTGCACGCACTTTGATCTGTAGTCGCAGGGCAATACCCGCTAGCGGGTGATTGCCGTCAAGTACCACATGGTCCGGGTAAATGTCGGTCACGGTATAGAGCTGCTCACGGGGCAAGTCTGCGCTACAGCCGGCGGGAAGTGCCATGCCGTCAAAAGTCATGCCTTCCTCCAGATCAGCAGGAAAAAGTGATCTTGACTCTAGAAACACCAGCTGTTCGTTGTATTCGCCAAATCCCTGTTCCGGTTCGATTTGCAGATTGACCGAACTGCCAGCACTACAGCCCTGCAGGGCTGACTCGATCACCGCCAGCAAGTCATCGCCGCCAATCAGGAATTCGACCGGCTGATCCAGTTCGTCCAGATCCTCGCCCAAAGTGTCAGTGAGCGTCCAGCTTAAAGCAGCCACGCATTGTTGAGTAATTTTCATACGAGAATTGTGCCAGTTTGAAAGGCGCTCGTTCCATCTTGCCAAGGTGGAAGTGCTTTTCTCCAACCCTCGCGGAGAAACCCATGGACATTACCCAGCCGCTACCCTTGCTCGGTGGCATCAGCCCAAGCCAGTTCATGAAGCGCCATTGGCAAAAAAAGCCGCTATTGGTTCGTCAGGCCATTCCTGGGTTCCAGCCCCTATTGAGCCGCAGCGCCTTGTTTGACTTGGCGGCCAGCGAAGATGCTCAAACCCGCATGGTGATTCAACAGCCGGGCAAGAAGCCAGGTTGGGCCTTCAAACCCGGGCCGTTCCAACGCAAAGCGCTGCCGCCGCTCAAGCAGCCGGGGTGGACGATCCTGGTGCAAGGTGTCGATCTGCATGTGCAGTCTGTGCATGAACTGATGAACATGTTTCGTTTTGTTCCTGATGCACGTTTGGATGACTTGATGATCAGTTATGCGAGCGACGGTGGAGGTGTTGGACCGCACTTTGACAGTTACGATGTTTTTTTGCTCCAGGCCCATGGCCAACGACGCTGGCGGATTGGTCGGCAGAAAGACTTGAGCCTGCAGCCTGACGTGCCACTCAAAATCCTGACCCATTTTGTTCCAGAAATAGAGTACGTTCTGGAGCCGGGCGACATGTTGTACCTGCCGCCGGGTTACGCACACGATGGCGTGGCGTTGGGTGAATGCATGACCTACTCGATTGGCTTTCGAATTCCCAACAAAGCGGAGTTGGCACGGGAGTTGCTGCAGCGCGTGGCGGAGGACGCTGAGGATGCGGTGGGAGTGGCGCTTTATCGCGATCCCGGCCAGGCAGCAGTTGACCAACCAGCCGAAATCCCGGAGAAAATGTGGCTTTTTGCACAACAGGCGGTGGCCGATGCGATGAAAGATCCGCAGGCGCTGTCGCGTAGTTTGGGTGAATACATGACTGAGCCAAAACCCAATGTCTGGTTTGAAGCCACACCGTCAGCTGGGTTGGTGGTGGGCGTGCATGGTGTGCAACTCGATCGCCGCACCAGGATGATGTTTGATGCCAAACATGTTTTTATAAACGGCGAGAGTTTTCGGGCGGCCGGACGTGACGCATTGCTGATGCGCTCGCTCGCCAATCAGCGCTTTCTGTCAGTCAAAGATCTGAAGAGAGTCAGTCGGCAGGCGACCGAGCTGGTTCAAACCTGGGCGAACGATGGCTGGTTGCACCCAATGTGATGCGTAAGCACAACAAAAGGGCCCCGTCAAGCGTGAAAACCATGAAAGCTAAAACTATAATCACGGTCTAAGCAAAAATCGCGTGAGCGGTGATTGCTTTGAACTTGCAGGTGACTGCAAACACAATTTCCGGAAATTGTTTTTTTTTATCAGGTACACACAAATGAACAAAACTCTCGTATTGGCCGCTGTGATCGCTGCTGCTGCTCTGGCCGCTTGCGGCAAGAAGGAAGAACCCGCTCCTGCTCCGGCACCTGCACCGGCTGCTGCTCCGGCGCCGGCTGCTGCACCTGCCGCCTCTGAAGCTGCTCCTGCTGCATCTGCCGCTCCTGCAGCTGAAGCTGCTGCCTCTGCTGCTTCCAAGTAATTCTTGCGAGCCAGCCCCAAAAGCCACCTGCGGGTGGCTTTTTTTTTGTTGGACTTTTGCTGTTGTTTGTGAAGCCCCCATTGCCCTGCGAGTAAACCGATGAAACCTGCCGTCCTGGTTGCGCGTGCGATATTTCCTGAAGTTCTGCAAAAATTGGCACAGTCGTTCGAGCTTGTTGCCAATCAAGATGATGTCTTGTGGTCGTCCGCAGAGTTATGTCAACAGATGCAGGGCAAAGTTGGCGCCTTGACAACTGGCAGCGAACGCATCGACGCGGCATTGCTGGCGGCTTGTCCGCAACTGCGCATCTGCGCCAATATGGCGGTTGGGTTTAACAATTTTGACCTCGCTGGCATGACCGCAGCGGGCGTGCTGGGTACCAACACCCCTGATGTCCTGACCGAGACAACGGCTGATTTTGGCTTTGCGCTGCTGATGGCGACGGCACGGCGCATGGCGGAATCGGAGCATTTTTTGCGTGCCGGTCACTGGAATCGCTGGCGTTATGACATGTTCGCCGGGGCTGAGGTTCATGGCAGTACGCTGGGCATTCTGGGTATGGGGCGAATTGGTCAAGCCATTGCCCGACGCGCATGGCATGGTTTTGGTATGAAGGTGCTGTATCACAACCGTACACCGCTGTCGGCGAGTCTGGAGGTGGCGTGTGGCGCCACCTGGGTCAGCCAATCGGAGCTTCTGGCTCGGTCAGATCATCTGATGCTGGTGTTGCCCTATAGCCCGCAAGTGCACCATATCATTGGTGAAGCCGAATTGGCACAGATGAAAAAAACTGCCACCTTGGTCAACATTGCGCGCGGTGGCATCGTGGATGATGCGGCACTGGCCAAGGCACTGAGCAATGGTCAGATCGCCGCGGCCGGGTTGGATGTGTTTGAAGGTGAACCCAAAGTCCACCCGGACTTGCTGGCGGTGCCCAATGTGGTGTTGACTCCGCATATTGCCAGCGCAACCACGCAGACCCGCCTGGCGATGGCGAACCTGGCCGCCGACAATTTGATTGGCTACTTGACCACTGGCAAGGCACTGACGCCGCTCAATCCGGAAGTGATCTAGACCGAGGGTCTCAGGCGGTTTTCCGCGGAAAAGTTAACTAAAGGTGACCCTGAGTGGTCATTTAAAAGGAGCAATAAAAGCTTGCGGTTCCTGTGCTGGACGGTGATTTGTTGTGAAATTTGAGGTTAACTGCACATGCGGATGCGAGGCGTGTTTTGAATCACAATGGATGCCAGAAGGAGATACAGACACATGGCTGAAACGGCTTGCGAAAATGGATTCGGCCCTGTCAGAAGCACCGGCTCAGTCGTTGATTTCAGTGGAACAGGCCCTTGATGGTGCGGATGCACTACTTGCTACATGAGTGACACCGGGTCGACGCTTGTGCCGGTGCTGACGTCTACCGCTTTGGCGCGACTGATCGCTGGGCATATCAGTCTGCACGCGTGTATGTCGGGATTGCGCTTGGCTGCGCCTCTGTTGGCGCTGCGCGAAGGGTACAGCGCCCTGGCGGTCGGTGTGCTGTTGTCATTGTTTGCCCTGACCCAGGTGTTTTTGGCCTTGCCCGCCGGACGTTATGCGGATCGGCATGGATTCAAGCGACCCGTGGGTTTTTGCGTTTTGGCGGCTACTTTGGGTAGCACACTGGCGTTTGTTTTGCCCCTGTTTCCAGTGTTGTGTCTCAGTGCCCTGATGACCGGTGGCGCCACCGGTGTGGCGTCCATCAGTCTGCAGCGCCATGTCGGGCGTTCGGCGCAAGACCAGGTACAGCTCAAAACCATGTTCAGCTGGCTCTCCATTGGCCCGGCGTTGGCGAACTTTGTTGGGCCATTGGCCGCCGGCTTGCTGATTGACCAAGGTGGATTCCGAGTGGCATTTTTTGGACTGGCCTGTCTGCCAGTGATGACCTGGCTGTGGGTCCGTCGCACCCGTGAGTTGCCGCGCATGCCAACCAAACCCGGTGCCAGTTCGCGCCAGGCATTTGATTTGTTGCGTGAACCGATGATGCGTCGGCTGATGCTGGTGAACTGGCTGTTGTCGTCGTGCTGGGATGTGCACACCTTTGTGGTGCCGGTGCTGGGGCACGAACGCGGTTTGAGTGCGTCGGCAATAGGTGGCATTTTGGGGGGGTTTGCGCTGGCTGCCACCAGCGTGCGCGTGGTTCTGCCTTTTGTGGCGGCGCATCTGCGCGAATGGGTGGTGGTGACGGCTGCCATGTTGGCGACAGCGACGATTTTTGCGATCTACCCGCTGATGCACACGGCTTGGGCGATGGCAGGTTGTTCGGTTCTGCTGGGCTTGTCGCTGGGGTCGGTGCAACCGATGATCATGAGCACATTGCATCAGATCACGCCGGAGGCACGTCATGGCGAAGCGCTGGGCTTTCGCCTGATGGCAATCAATGCCTCCAGTGTGCTGATGCCCATGCTCTTTGGCACGGCGGGCGCGGCAGTCGGCGTGTCGTTGGTTTTCTGGACTGTGGGTGCTGCCGTTGGCGCAGGCGCACGCACGGCCTGGCGTCTGCGCCCGCCCGACAAAACAGCGACTCAGAGGGCGTAAAAACGCTGGATCACGTCCCAAGCTGCCTGCGGGTCGTCCACATAGAGCAGCAGATTCAGGTCCTCAGGGGATATCACACCTTCTTCCAGTAACACCTCGGTATTGAACAAGCGTTTCCAGTAATCGCTGCCAAACAGCACAATAGGGACCGGTTTTGATTTGCGGGTTTGCACCAGGGTGATCACCTCAAACAATTCGTCCAGCGTGCCAAACCCGCCTGGAAAAGCCACCAATGCCTTGGCACGCATCATGAAGTGCATTTTCCGTATGGCGAAGTAGTGAAACTTGAAACTTAGCGATGGTGTCACATACGGGTTGGCGCATTGTTCGTGCGGCAGGGTGATGTTCAGCCCCACCGTGGGAGCACCCAGATCATGCGCCCCTCGATTGGCTGCTTCCATAATGCCCGGGCCACCACCGGTACAGATGTAGAGTCGATCTTTGACATCCATGGTCAAACCATATTGGGCCACCAACCGGGCGAACTGGCGTGCCTGATCGTAATAGCCGGCATTGTGCAAAAGCCGTTGTGCCACAGCAATGGCCTGCGCATTGGCATCGGCTTGCGCCTGGCGCATGGCCTGCTGCGCCGTTTCTGGGGATGGAAAACGGGCACTGCCAAACACCACCACGGTGTGGTTGATGCCCTGCTCAGCCTGGTCGAGGTCGGGTTTGAGCATCTCCAGCTGGATGCGAATACCGCGGGTGTCGCGGCGCAACATGAATTCAGGGTCGGCAAACGCCAGACGGTAGGCATTGGGGTGCACCACAGTGGCATCAGCTGGATGCTTGAGCAACTCGGCCCAGGAATCAGCCAGGCGGTTCTCCGTGATGTGGTCAGGCAGGGTTTGGGTGTGTTCCATGGTACCGATTGTGAAATAAAAAAAGGCTTCCAGTGGAAGCCTTCGGATGGATGGGCGACAAGACCCGTGGACCAGGGTCAGACGCGTTTGCGGTATTCGCCGGTGCGGGTGTCAATTTCGACCTTGTCACCTTGTGCTACAAAAATTGGCACGCCGATCTCAAAACCAGTGGCAATCTTGGCCGGCTTGAGCACTTTGCCCGAGGTGTCGCCCTTCACGGCGGGCTCAGTCCAGGTGATCTCCCGTACGACGCTGGTGGGCAACTCGACCGAGATCGCCTTGCCTTCGTAGAACACCACTTCAACTTCCATGCCGTCTTCGAGATAGTTGAGCGAGTCGCCCATGTTCTCAGCCTCAACTTCGTACTGGTTGAATTCCGCGTCCATACAGACATACATCGGGTCAGCAAAGTAGGAGTAGGTGCAGTCCTTCTTGTCCAGAACAATCTGGTCGATCTTGTCGTCGGCCTTGAACACAATTTCAGTATTGAAGTTGGCAATCAGGCTTTTGAGCTTCATGCGCACGGTGGCTGAATTGCGGCCACCACGGCTGTATTCGGTTTTCAGGACCACCATGGGGTCTTTGCCGTTCATGATCACATTGCCGGCGCGAATTTCTTGAGCGATTTTCATAATCAAAGGGTGAAAGTAGGCCGCGCATCAGGCGGCGAGGGCGGCCAGAGGCTTGAATGACAATCCAAGCCCGCGCCGCAAAGCCCGTTATTTTAGTTGGTTTTCGATACGAATTCGAGCAGCTGGGTGACCAGATCTTTTTGTGGCCACAGCCGTGCACACGCGTCCTGGCTGCATTGTTGCCAGGGCCGAAGCTCATTCAGGGGGATACTGCCCGGGGACGGCAACACGGATGTCGGTGCGTTCCAGATTTGCGTGTAGTGGCGCAGCGAGGCTGGGGCATCAAGCCAGTCCAAAAATGCTGCGAGCTTGTCGATATGGGCTGCATCGTCCTGCGGGTAGATCTGCCAGACAAACGCCCGACCTGCCCAGATGGCGCGAACCAGCGAGTCTTCGCCGCGCACAAAATTCAGGTCACAACTCCATAGAAGGTGATCAAAGTCCTGCTGTGAAAGCCACGGCAGGTATGAAATGGTGAGCATTCTATTGATGTTCCAATTGGGCTGGAAGGCATTCTTTTGCAAAATCTCGCGTTGTACCGCAATCGTCGAGCGACCCGCTGTCACCAACAGTTGAGTCGGTGTGCTGTCCTGCGCCAGTCCATCCAGCAGGGGCCCGATTGCCGCTGGCTCGTAACAGAACAGCGACACGCAGCGTGGGCGCTGGACCGGCGTCTCGGGGTCTGGTCGGGCTGGGAACATGACACCTGTCTGCGCCAGCCAGGCGTTCCGATCAAACCGGGCTTGCCGCTCCCGCAGATCGGCCTCGCGTAGCAGCCCACCCGTGCCGGTTGTGAAACCGGGATAAAAAAAGTGTTTGACCAAGCCTGCACCTGGGCCGTGCATAACCGGTGAGGGCAGGGCATGGCAGCGTTGCACATAGGTCTCGGCGCTCAGGTACTCCAGATTGATCCAATGACAATCTTGGTCGTTAAATCTTATCCAATCTGCAAATGAAGCGACAAACTCAGGATCAATCTCGCAACCAAACGCTTCCACCAAAATGCCACCCACGCGCTCGGCTTTTGCCTGAGTTCCAGGACACCATGCTTGCAGTTCTACCCCGGGCGCACCGTGTGGTGCCATCCAACTCAAGGCTTGGGTGTCGTCAACCCAAAGGCGCACGGTCTGGCCGCGCTGCGCCAGTTGCGTGGCCAGCCGCCAGCACACGCCAATATCACCGAAGTTGTCAACAACCCGACAAAAGATTTCCCATCGCAAGCGAGGGGCAGTTGGGTAAAGCATGGGCGAATTGTCCACAATAGCGCCCTATGTCTGATCTGCCCGAGAACACCGCACTGCCACCTGCTCCGAGCGGGATAGCCATTCACACGGAGCAATTGCTCAGCGAAGTGGCGGCCCTGCCACCGCTACCCGGCGTTTATCGCTACTTTGATGCGCAGGGACAGGTTCTGTATGTGGGCAAGGCGATCAATCTCAGGAAGCGTGTGTCGAGCTATTTCCAGAAGAACCATGGTGGTACGCGTATCGGACACATGGTGAGCAAGATTGTGCGCATGGAGACCACGGTGGTGCGCTCGGAGGCTGAGGCGCTGCTGCTGGAAAACAATCTGATCAAAACGCTCAATCCCAAATACAACATCTTGTTCAGGGATGACAAAAGCTACCCTTACCTGAAGATCAGCGCTGCGGTAGGATCCTCAAAGTATAAAAAAAAGATAGCAGAGAATCATTTATTAAGAAGCGCTGAAGGCATATTTGACGAAAAGTTTGCGACCACTTCATACATCAGTGAATGCTTCGCCCGGGTCTCGTATTACCGTGGCGCGGTGGAGAAGCAGCATCGCTACTTTGGTCCCTATCCGAGCGCCTGGGCGGTTAAGGAGGCGATTTTGCTGATGCAAAAGGTTTTCCGGCTGCGCACTTGTGAAGACCCGGTATTCAGCAACCGCAGCCGACCATGCCTCTTGTATCAGATCAAGCGCTGCTCTGGGCCGTGTGTCGGGCACATAACCCCCGATCAATACGCCCAGAACGTGCTGGATGCCGAGCGTTTTTTGCAGGGGGATGCACGTGCGGTAATGGCGGCGCTGGAGTCACGCATGATGGCCCATGCCGAGAAGCTGGAGTTCGAACAAGCGGCCGAGTTGCGTAACCAGGTCACGGCACTCTCTGGCGTGCTGCACCAGCAATCGATGGATAACGTCTCGGATCGCGACGTCGACATCCTTGCCGTCAAGGTGCAGGGTGGGCGTGCCTGCGTAAATTTGGCCATGGTGCGCGGCGGACGGCATCTGGGTGACCGTCCCTATTTCCCGGTTCAGGTGCAGGATGGTGCAAATCTCGCCATTGAAGATGATGTGCCAACGCAAGACGGTGGCGCCCCTTTGAGCCTCTCGGAAGATCCGCCGCCGAGCGCTTGTTCGGTTGAGTCTCAGGTGCTCAATGCCTTTATTGCCCAGCATTACCTGAATGTGCCATTGCCAGCGTCTCTGGTTGTCAGCACACCGGTCGACAAAGGCCTGCTGCGAGCACTGGTGGCGCAAACGGGTATCAGGGTGACGGCGGTACACAACCCGCGCGAGCAGCGTCGGGTATGGCTGGAAATGGCACAAACCAACGCTGATTTGCAGCTTGCACGTTTATTGTCGGAAGAAGGGTCCCAGCAGGCGCGTACCCGCGCGTTGGCTGAGGCACTTGACCTGATAGGCGACACGCTGGATGAGTTGCGCATCGAGTGTTTTGACATCTCTCACACAGCGGGTGAGTGCACACAGGCATCGTGTGTGGTGTTTCACCACCACAGGATGCAAAACAACGAGTACCGGCGCTACAAGATCACCGATATCACGCCCGGAGATGATTACGCCGCCATGCGGCAGGTGTTGCTGCGTCGCTACAGCAAGTTGTCAGAGGCGCTGGCTGAGGCCAGGCAGTCTGGCGTGACACCGCCCGGCACTGGACGTATGCCGGATCTGGTGCTGGTCGATGGTGGCCGTGGACAGGTGTCGATGGCACGCGAGGTGTTTGTACAATTGGGGTTGGATCTGACGCTGATTGTGGGGGTTGAAAAGGGCGACGGCAGGCGGGTGGGACTGGAGGAGCTGGTTTTCGCCGATGGCCGGGACAAGGTCTACCTGGGTAAAGATTCCGCAGCGCTGATGCTGGTCGCCCACATACGTGACGAAGCCCACCGATTTGCCATCACCGGCATGCGCGCCGCGCGCGCCAAGGTACGTGTCGATGGCGGCAAACTGCAGGAGATCGCCGGTATCGGCCCCAAGCGTAGGGCGCGTTTGTTGCAGCGTTTTGGTGGTGTGCGCGGGGTGTCGCTGGCATCGGTGGACGACATTGCAACGGTGGAAGGAATTTCCCGCGAATTGGCGCTTGAAATTTACCGCGCACTGCATTGAAGCTGCAGTTGGCCAAGGGTGGCGTGCCACAATGTTGGCATGTTTTGGACCATCCCCACGATCATGACCTGGACGCGCATCGTCGCGATCCCGTTGATTGTGGGTGTTTTTTATCTGCCCATTGAGCCTGCAACGCGCAACCTCATGGCGACTGTGATGTTTGTGGTGTTTGCTGCCACCGATTGGCTTGATGGCTTCCTGGCACGAAAACTCAATCAGATGTCGGCTTTCGGTGCGTTCCTTGACCCGGTTGCGGACAAGTTTTTGGTGTGCGCCTGCGTCCTGGTGCTGGTGCATCTGGGGCGCGCTGATGTTTTTGTCGGGCTCATCATCATCGGGCGTGAAATCGCCATTTCTGCACTGCGCGAGTGGATGGCACAGATCGGTGCTTCTGGTAGTGTTGCGGTGCACATGATTGGCAAGCTCAAAACCACGGCGCAAATGGTGGCGATTGGCTTCTTGCTGTTTGACGGCGTGTTGTTCGGATGGGTAGATACGCATTTTTGGGGTGTCTGGCTGATATGGATATCTGCCGTGATGACGGTTTGGTCCATGGTCTACTATCTGCGGCGAGCGCTTCCCGAGATTCGCTCCCGGGTGCGTTGATCGGGATATCGATCTGCACCAGGTCAAGCGGTGCAATAAAGTTAATTGGAGTCAAAGGCAGGCAGATCGAATGCGCTTAGAATCGCGGCTCGCAGTCGCATCCCCCAAGAAACACGGTGCCTGCATGAACCTGGACGACGCGGTGAGGCAGTGATCCAGAATTGATTTTTGACTGCTGAGCTAATTTTCTGCTGAGGCTTTTTGTGAATAAAACTGAACTGATTGATCATATTGCTGACACCGCCGACATTTCCAAGGCAACAGCGGCGCGTGCGCTTGAAGCGGCTATTACGGCGGTGCAGATCACACTGAAGAAAGGTGATGCTGTTTCTCTGGTGGGGTTTGGTACCTTTGCAGTTGGAAAGCGGGCGGCACGTGTTGGTCGAAACCCGAGAACTGGTGCGTCCATTAAGATCAAGGCTGCCAAAGTGCCGAAGTTTCGCCCGGGCAAAGCACTTAAAGACGCGTTGAATTGATTTTTGCAGACCGGTGGGGTGATTAGCTCAGTTGGTAGAGCGGCGCCCTTACAAGGCGTAGGTCGGCGGTTCGAGCCCGTCATCACCCACCACAAACCTAAAGGCGAACGCTCGGTTCGCCTTTTTTGTTCCCCCCAATTAGAGGTCACGCATGTTTGATTTCGTCCGTAAGCACACCAAGATCATGATGACCTTGATGTTTTTGCTGATCATTCCCTCCTTTGTCCTGTTCGGAATTGATGGCTACAACCGAATGGGCAATTCGAACGTTGCGGTCGCCCGCGTTGCCGGTGTTGATATCACGCAGGAACAGTGGGATCGTGCGCACAAGGGCGAGGCTGATCGCGTCCGTGCTTCCATGCCCGACGTTGACGCCAAGTTGTTGGACTCTCCAGAGGCACGTTATGCGACCTTGGAGAGGTTGGTGCGTGACCAGGTCATGGCACAAGCGGCTTTGAAGTCCCGTTTGTTGACGAGTGACGCACGCTTGGCCAGGTTCTTGCAGGAAGACCCAGGCATTGCGGCGCTGCGCAAACCAGATGGCAAATTGGATTTGGAGCGCTACCGTCAACTGGCTGCCAGCCAGGGGCTGACGCCAGAGGGGTTTGAAAACACGGTGCGGCAGGACTTGTCTAAACAGCAGGTAGAGGCAACCGTCAGGGTGTCGGGTTTTGCCACTCCGGCTGTTGCCGATGTGGCATTGGAGGCTTTCTTTGAGAAACGCGAAATTCAGCTACTGCAATTGGACAGTGCCAGCTATGTGAGCAAGATCGTCCCCAGTGAGGCGGAGATCGAGAGTTTTTACAAAGCCAATCAGAGTATGTTCCAGGCACCCGAACAGGTTGACCTGGAGTACGTGATGCTCGATCTTGAGACCGTGAAGAAGAGCATCCAGATTTCAGAGGCTGACCTTAAATCTTATTATGAGCAGAATGTTGCGCGCCTCAGCGGTAACGAAGAACGCAGAGCGAGCCATATTCTGATCAATGCTCCCAAGGACGCGCCACCAGCGGATCGTGATCGTGCTAAAGCCAAAGCCGAAGAGTTGCTGAAGAAGGTGCGGGCAGCGCCTGACAGCTTTGCCGACCTTGCGAAGCTGGAGTCCCAGGATACTGGGTCAGCAGGCAAAGGCGGTGATTTGGAGTTTTTTCAACGCGGCGCGATGGTGAAACCCTTTGAGGACGCGGTTTTTTCCATGAAAAAGGGTGATATCAGTGACGTCGTTGCATCAGACTTTGGCTTTCACATCATCAAATTGACTGACGTCAAGTCACCCAAGCAGCGCAGTTTCGACGAGTTGCGCGCCAGCATTGAAAACGATCTGAAAACCCAGCAGGCGCAGCGCAAGTACGCTGAGGTGGCTGAACTGTTTACCAACACGGTTTATGAACAGTCTGACAGTCTCAAGCCAGTCGCAGAAAAGTTGCAACTGACGGTCAAACAGGCAAACCAATTGCAGCGTCAACCTGCTCCTGGCTCGACGGGTGTGCTGGCGAGTGAGAAGTTCTTGAGCGGTGTGTTCTCCCCAGACAGTATTGAGAAAAAGCGAAATACCGAAGCGATTGAGATTGGTGTGAGTCAACTGGCCGCTGGCCGTGTTCTCAAACACAGCCCGGCGCGAACTTTGCCGTTAACCGAGATTCTCCCGTTGGTGCGTGACCGGGTCGTGGCCGTGAAGTCCGCCGAGATGGCCAAGAAAGACGGCACCGAAAAGTTGGCGCAATTCAAGGCGGACCCGTCCAAGGCTGCGTTGGCACCGGCGCTGATGGTGTCGCGCGATCAACCGCAAGGTGTATCGCAGCAGATCGTCTCGGCCGTTTTGCGCGCAAACGCGACCGTCCTACCTGCCTGGATTGGCGTGGATCAAGGTGGAAAAGGCTACACGGTTGTGCGTATCAACAAACTGGTGCCGCGGCAAGAGGCAGCACAAGCGTCAGCGCGACAAGACCGTGAGCAATACGCGCAATGGTGGACAGCCGCCGAAGCACAAGCCTATTACGGAGCATTGAAGGAGCGCATGGATGCGCAAGTACTCGTTCCAGTGCCGGCCAGCACCACGTCCGCACCAGCCAACAAAAAAGAGTAACTTTGCGCAGCGACTGAACGGGCGGTGGTTGAACGAACGCACATTTTGGTCGTTTGCCAACTCCATGCTGACAGCGTAAAGTGCCATTGGCGAAAAAAAAAGCGCTGCCATATGCAACGCTTACATTTGAAGCCAAGTTGGTGGGCGGTGGAGGCTTCGAACCTCCGACCCCAGCAGTGTGAATGCTGTGCTCTACCCCTGAGCTAACCGCCCGAAATGAATGAGAATGAACCAGAATGAACAAAAATTAGAAAAATATCTAATAAAAACAACAGTCTAATTTCCGATTTGAAATAGCAACACCGTTCACTAGAGTTCATTGCGGTGGATTCAGTTTGTGCTTATAGTGTGTCCATGAATTCACACATTGCAGTTAACGATTCCATTAATGCAAAGGTCACACTTTCGTGAACGGGAAAATCAACAACACGTTGCTTGGCACGATCAAGCCCACTTCAGCACCGTTTGAAGTCAACGACACCGACCTGAAAGGCTTCGGCTTACGCGTCCAGCCCTCCGGGGTAATGTCGTATTACGTGCGTTACCGCCTGCGCGGCAAGCAAACGCGCATGGTGATAGGCCGAACGACTGAATTCACCCCGGCACAGGCTCGCGATGCTGCCAAGTCCATGCTGGCCGGCATCAATTTGGGCACCAACCCACTTGATGATCGCCAACCGGTCAAGGTTGCCAAGACGCTGGGCAAGTTCATCACGGATGATTTTGCACCGTGGGTCACCACCCACCGCAAGGCTGCCGTCACCAATCTCGCCCGGATTCGCAAAAACTTTGATCTTCAACTCGACAGGCCCCTGTCTGAACTGAACGCCCTGACCATCGAAAAATGGCGACAGCAGCGCTTGAACCATCCTGTCAGGCCAGCTAAGTCAACCACGGTCAACCGCGACCTGGCTGCCCTCAAGGCAGCTCTTTCCAAAGCGGTGGAGTGGGGCTTTCTGGAGCAGCACCCGTTGTCCAAGGTCAAACCCACGAAAGTGGATACTGACGGCATCGTGCGCTATTTGAGTGATGCCGAGCGCCAAGCGCTGTTCGCTGCGTTGGACCAGCGCGAAATCACCAAGCGCGCCGAACGCGCCAACGCCAACGGCTGGCGCCGCGCGCGTGACTACCCCGAACTGCCCAGCCTCGATGGCCAAGCTTTCTACGACCATCTGCAGCCCGCCGTCATCGTCTCCCTGAATACCGGCCTGCGCCAAGGCGAGTTGTTGTCTCTGAGCTGGACGGATGTCAACCTGCCAGCACAGCAGCTTTCCATCAAGGGCATCAATGCCAAAAGCGGTAAGACTCGCCACATTCCGCTCAACACCGATGCGCTCACCGCGTTGAAGCAATGGCGTCAGCAGTCGCCTGAAAACAACGTGCTGGTGTTTCCCGGCGCAACAGGTAAGAAAATCGTCGACGTGAAGACCGCCTGGGCGAAACTGCTCAAGCAAGCTGGCATAGAGTCATTCCGATGGCACGATATGCGTCACGACTTCGCCAGCCGACTGGTTATGGCGGGCGTTGACCTAAATACTGTGCGCGAGTTGCTGGGGCACGCTGACCTAAAGATGACACTGCGCTATGCCCACCTGGCGCCAGAGCACAAGGCAACAGCGGTGGAGAAGCTGGTAAGGGCATCATCATGATCACCAATCTATTGGTCAGCGACGACGATCCATCCGCGCCAATTGATCACCGGTCTGCAATTGACCTTTCGATCAGAGCCTTGCACTACAAGGTCGTGGACCCCACTGCCTTGGACGGACTGAATTGGAAACTGAACAAGATTCAAGAAGTCTGGGGCGACTACGCCACCGTGATGGGTTTAATGCGGACAGTTCAGCCAAGTATCGATGCGCTGCTCGACTTTCGTGCCAAAGTTGAAGTTCTTAGGAAGACTTGGCAGACGATTCAAACACACAAGGCAGCTGGTCAAATCTTGTTTGCGGATGCCATTGCCAAGACAGGGCGGCATAGAGTTCTGTTTGACCTTGATGCAGTCCTCACATCCCCTGAGTTGCAGGAGACTTTGAGCGGTCTGACGGCACACCAGTTGCGTCGGCGCTTGGCACCTGCGTCAGGTCCACTACCGATTGATCCGATTGTGCTTGATCTTGTGCGTTTGTTGCGTCGCCTGGAGTCTTTCCTTGGGATGTTCGCCAGCGCCGAGGGCAAACGTGGCGGGCAGTTCTACACCCCGGCCAGCATTGTCAAGACCCTGGTGGCCGTCCTCAATCCCCATACCGGCAAGGTTTATGACCCCTGCTGCGGTTCAGGCGGAATGTTTGTTCAGTCCGAGCGGTTCATTGAAGCGCATGGCGGCAAGATCGGTGACGTGTCGATCTACGGGCAAGAGGCCAACCCGACCACATGGCGCTTGGCGGCGATGAATCTCGCTATTCGGGGCATCGAACCCAACCTCGGTCGTGAACCAGCCGACACATTCACCCGCAACCAGCATCCTGACCTGCGCGCCGACTTCATTCTGGCGAACCCGCCGTTCAATATCAGCGACTGGTGGCACGGCAGCCTGACCGGCGACCCGCGCTGGGTTTATGGCGACCCACCGGCTGGCAACGCCAACTATGCGTGGTTGCAGCATATGCTGTTCCACCTCAAGCCCACGGGCCGTGCCGGTATCGTGCTGGCGAACGGTTCCATGAGTTCCAGCCAGAACAGCGAAGGCGAGATTCGCGCTGCGATGGTTGAAGCCGATGTGGTCGAGGTGATGATCGCGCTGCCGGGCCAGTTGTTCTTCAACACGCAGATTCCGGCCTGCCTGTGGTTCCTGACCAAGCAAAAGGCTGTCCGCAAGGGCGAAGTGCTTTTTGTCGATGCGCGCAAGCTTGGCAGCATGATCAGCCGGGTGCAATGCGAGTTCACCGATGAAGTCATCAGCCGAATCGCTGACACCGTATCGGCTTGGCGCGGTGAAGCTGGCGCTGGTGCGTACCAGGACATCGCAGGCTTCTGCCGCAGCGTCAAGCTGGCCGAGATCGCGCAGCACGGCCACGTCTTGACCCCTGGCCGCTATGTTGGTGCGGAAGAGGTTGAAGACAACGACGAAGACTTCGCCACCAAGATGCAACAGCTTACTGAGAAGTTGGGTGAGCAGATGGCAAAGGGCGCGGAGCTTGACCAGTTAATCCGGCAGAAGCTGGGGGGGCTGGGGTATGAGTTTTGAGCTTCGGAAACTCTGGGAAAGCGCTGGCGGTCAGTTGCCTGCCGAATGGGCAATTGAGCCATTTGAATCACTTTTTCGGGATAGTAAGAGCATTGCTGTTGGTGTCATGTATCCGGGCCCAGACACGCCAGGGGGCACGCCGTTGCTAAAGGTCGGCGATATCAAGGACGGTGCAGCGACAAGACCAAGTTATTGCATATCGGCGGCGACCGATGAAGAACATAGACGCACGAAATTGAACGGGGATGAGTTGCTCATCACACTTGTGGGCAATCCTGGTGAATGCGTCGTGGTTACACCTGAAATGAAAGGATGGAATCCAGCTCGGGCAATTGCTGTCATCAGGCTGAAAGACACCAGTCTTCGCACGTACCTGAAGGCGGTGCTTGAAAGCACAGCGGGCCGACACCTGATTGATGCAGTCTTGAACACAACGGTTCAGAAGACTCTGAATCTGAAAGACATACGAAGTCTGCCCATACCACTGCCAACGGCTGCGGAGATCAAATGGGTTTCTAGCGTTTCAGAAGCGTTGACAAGTCGCATCACCCTGCTGCGCGAATCCAACGCCACGCTGGAAGCCATCGCCCAGGCGCTGTTCAAGTCGTGGTTTGTCGATTTCGACCCCGTGCGCGCCAAGATGGAAGGCCGCATCCCCGAAGGCATGGACGCGGTCACGGCGGCGTTGTTTCCTGATTGGCTGGAGGAGTCGGAGCTGGGTTTGGTTCCGAGGGGGTGGCGGGTACAGTCGTTTCGTGAAACGATCCAAATCATTGGCGGCGGCACGCCGAAAACATCGAACCCTGATTTCTGGGGCGGTGAGATTCCTTGGTTTTCAGTGGTGGATACCCGCTGAACCGCTGGATGACCTACACCCAAGCCAGAGCTCTGGGTGCCCAGGTCCGCCGGGGCGAGTCGGGCACCGAAGTCGTCTTCTTCAAAATGCACGAATTTGGTGCAGATTCCGCTGATCAGCCGGAGTCTGACCGCCGGGTCATCCCGCTGATTCGCAGTTTCACAGTATTTAACGCAGCCCAGATTGATGGCCTGCCCGAAGCCCTGATTCCGGCCCAAAAACCGGTCTATGAATGGCAGGCTTGTGAGGCCGCAGAGGCTATTCTGGCCACCTCAGGTGCCACCATCCGATACGGAGGCTCCAGGGCCTTCTATAACCCGTCTAGCGACCTTATCCAGCTGCCCAGCCGGGGGGATTTCAGCAATTCTGCCGATTTCAGCCGGGTCGCGCTGCATGAGCTGACCCACTGGTCAGGACACCCCAGCCGGTGTGATCGCCCCCTGCTAGGAAGACAGCATATTGAAGCATATGCCTTCGAGGAACTGGTGGCGGAGATGGGCTCTGCCTTCCTGACCGACTACTGCGGTCTGGCGGGCGAACTACAGCACGCCAGCTACATCGAATCCTGGCTGCAAGCCCTTCGTAACGACAAGCGGCTGATCTTCACTGCAGCGTCTCAAGCGCAGAAGGCTGCTGACTTCCTGTTGGCACCGCTGGCGCTGGAGCCTGCCGCTGCCCAGATGCTGGAGGCAGCATGAATGCCTATTGCCGTGACCCAGTGGTGGAGCAGGCGCTGTCGATCCTGGCCTGCCAAGTGCGAGAGGCTGATGCCCTGGCTTCGCCTGAGGCGGCACGCGACTTTGTTCGCCTGCGCCTGGCTGATCGCCCGCACGAGGTGTTTGCTGTCCTGTTCCTTGACGTGCAAAACCGAGTGATCGCCTACCAGGAGATGTTTCGCGGCACCTTGACGCAGACCTCGGTGTATCCCCGTGAGGTGGTGATCGAGGCGCTGGCCTGTCAGGCAAGTGCCGTGATCCTCACCCACAACCATCCGTCTGGGTCGGCGACCCCGTCCAGAGCCGACGAGCTGTTGACCAGCACGCTCAAACAGGCGCTGGCGCTGGTCGACGTGCGGGTGCTGGATCACCTGGTCGTGACCCGCAGTCAGGTTCTGAGCTTCGCTGAGACCGGGTTGCTGTAGCCCCGATTTTTGTCGGTTCTGTCGGTGCCGTACCCGCGTTCGTGGACGTGCGCGGTACCGGTTATTTCTCACACGTCCGTTTCCCCTGACGCCCGGTCGAGCTTGCTTGCCTGGGCGTTGTCGTTTCTAACCCTTGGAGATTTCATGTCTGATCAAGACAACTATTTCGCGCGCCTGAACGCTATCAACGTGTCTGAGCACATCGAGAAGAAAGGAGGTTTTTCGTACCTGAGCTGGCCGTACGCTGTGGCACAGCTTCGGCTGGCCGATCCAACGGCCACCTGGCATGTCTGCCGCTTCGACGGCAAGCCCTACTTGCTGTGTGAGGCCGGGGTGTTTGTTGAGGTCGCGGTCACCGTTCAGGGCGTCACCCTGAGCCAGATACATCCGGTGCTCGACGGCCGTAACCGTCCAATCCCCGAGCCGACGGCGTTTGATATCAACACCAGTATCCAGCGCTGTCTGGTCAAGGCCATCGCTTTGCATGGTCTTGGCTTGTACATCTACGCTGGTGAAGACCTGCCGCAACCGATGGCTGACGCTGCCAACGATCCGCCACCTCCTGCCGACGACTGGCCTGCGCCGAGCCGCCTGCGACCGGATCGGACGCCGGTTTCGCGTCGACCCGCACCTGAGTACATCAGCAGGGAACAGCAGACATATATCCACAAGCTGGCCGTCGAGGTCGGCATCTCGCTGGAGCGCGTGCTGTCGTACTTCTGCATCAACACCCTGAGCGACATCACCACCGCCAACTTTGACCGCGTCATCCGCAGTCTTGAGAAGCACCGCAAGGCGGCTTGAACCATCCACCGGCCCACCTTTCGTCAAACGAACGGGGGCCATCCACTGACAAAAACCGACAAAAACCCAAAGGAAAATTATCATGAACAAATCAATTCAAACCCAACCCACCATCATCGAACTTGCCCAAGGTAGTCGGGAGTGGCTTGACTATCGGCTCGGTATGCGCAATGCCAGCGAAACGGCTGCGGTGCTGGGAGTCAGCCCCTGGATGACGCCCTATCAGCTGTGGCTGCTGAAAATCGGTCGGGCTGAGACGAAGGTAACCGCTGCGATGCAGCATGGCACCGAAATGGAGGCGACTGCCCGAGCCGCGTATGAAGCAGAGACTGGCAACATCATGCAACCGCTGGTTCTGCAGCGAGGCCGTTACTCAGCCAGTCTGGATGGAATGACGCTTGAGGGCGATCTGATCGTGGAGATCAAGTGTCCGTACAAAGGTCAGGAGTCAGAACTATGGAAACAGGTGAAGGCCGGTCACGTTCCGGACCATTACGCCGCTCAGGTTCAGCACCAGCTGATGGTGTCGGGCGCTAGGCTGGCGCATCTGTACGTGTTTGATGGCGTTCAAGGGCTGCTAAGGCCCATTGAGCCCATTGATCATGCGGCGCAACGCATCCAAGACGGCTGGGATCAGTTTCAGGTCTATCTGGATACTGACACACCGCCACCGTTGACCGAGGCGGACACGGCCGTCCGCGAAGACGCTGACTGGGTAACTGCTGCAGAGGCGTTCGCCAATGCCAAGCGTGCGGCTGATCTGGCAGATCAGGCGGTTGCCACAGCGCGTGATGCGCTGGTGGCGCTGGCTAAGCACCCCAAGGAGCAAGGCGCTGGGGTGTCGGTGACACGGTTCTGGAAGGCTGGGAACGTGGACTACAAGCGGGTGCCTGAGCTCAAGGGGGTCAACCTTGAGAAATATCGGGGGAGATTGCGGGAGGAGGTGAGGGTGACGACTTCGTAGGACTGTGCTTATAGTGTGTCCATGAACTAAACCGCGACTAAATTCGGTAATAAAAAAAGGACTTAGGTTTAACCATAAGTCCTTGATTTTGAACGGTATTCTTTGTGGTGGGCGGTGGAGGCTTCGAACCTCCGACCCCAGCAGTGTGAATGCTGTGCTCTACCCCTGAGCTAACCGCCCGAAATTCGAACCCAACCGGACCCAAATTAACTCGCGTATTATGGCATGGTTTTCTTGAGCCACTATTCGTAAAGTTGATTCGCTGAAGGGCTTGAATTTCTTGGACGCAAGTGCTGTTGATAGGAAAACTATCTTATAATTTGAGGCTGTTCCTCGATAGCTCAGTCGGTAGAGCGCCGGACTGTTAATCCGTAGGTCCCTGGTTCGAGCCCAGGTCGAGGAGCCAAAAAACTCAAGTAAAACAAGCCCTTACGAGAAATCGTCGGGG